>JBBALZ010000016.1:0-11731 GCA_040402735.1 Bdellovibrionota bacterium | reverse complement strand
CGTTATGAATCAGATGACAGGTATTAAGAAGTAAGGAGACAAGAAAATAATGGTAACAGAGATTCGAAGAAGAAAGGTAGCGCTTATTGGAGCCGGACAGATCGGCGGGACGCTGGCACTTTTGTGTGGTCAAAGAAATCTGGGAGATGTAGTCCTCTTTGACGTCGTTGAGGGTATGCCCCAGGGTAAGGCGCTCGACTTAGCACACCTAGCTCCAGTGTTTGGGTTAGACTTTAAGGTTACCGGAACGAATAATATCGCTGATATCGCCGGTGCTGATGTGTGTATCGTTACATCAGGCTTGCCACGTAAGCCGGGGATGAGTCGTGATGACCTGGTTAAGACAAATGCCGAGATTATCCGCAACGTAGCCAAGGGCATTAGAGAGCACGCTCCAAAGGCATTCGTTATCGTTATCACCAATCCGCTCGATGCGATGGTGTACCTGATGCAGAAAGAGACCGGGTTTCCAGCAGCGCGAGTTGTTGGAATGGCCGGAGTTCTCGACACTGCGCGCTACCAGGCGTTCCTCGCTGAAGAGCTTAATGTTTCCGTTTCTTCCGTGTCGGCGTTTGTTCTCGGTGGCCACGGAGACGATATGGTGCCGGTGCGTTCGTACACAACGTGTAACGGTATCCCGGTTGGGAACCTAATCAAAGCTGACCGTCTCGATGCAATCGAGAAGCGCGTGCGTGGTGCCGGTGGTGAGGTCGTTGCTTTACTAAAGACAGGTTCGGCATTCTACTCTCCAGCAGCATCAGCGATTCAGATGGCAGAGGCCTATCTCTTTGACCAGCGACGCGTACTAGCGGCAGCAGCGATGCTTAACGGCGAGTATGGGCTAAAAGACCTGTACATCGGAGTTCCAGTAATCATCGGTCGTAACGGAATCGAGAAGATCGTTGAGATCGAGCTCAACAGCGATGAGCGCAAGGCCCTCAATGAATCAGCGGAGCGCGTACGCCAGCTTTTAGCTATCCTTTAATTGTGTCTATAACGGAAAAACACCATGAATCTTCACGAATACCAAGCAAAGCAGATACTGCGTGAGTACGGATTGCCAGTTCTTGCTGGCCATATCTGTTACACCCCGGGTGAGGCAGAGGCAGCAGCAGACCTTTTGGGCGGCGGCATCTGTGTAGTAAAGGCACAGGTACACGCGGGCGGACGCGGTAAGGCTGGCGGAGTAAAGCTTGCAAAGAGCACCGCAGAGGCTCGTGCGCACGCCGAAAAGATCCTCGGCATGACTCTTGTAACTCCACAGACTGGAGCCGCTGGAAAGCTGGTTCGTAAGGTCTACGTTGAAGCTGGCTGTAATATCGCTAAGGAGTACTACCTTAGTTTGCTCGTTGACCGAGCAAAGCGTGGAATCGTTATTATCGCCTCAACTGAGGGAGGAATGGAGATTGAGGAGGTTGCACACAAGACCCCTGAAAAGATCCTTAACGTGATGATCGATCCAAAGGTTGGTTTGCAAGCGTATCAGACCGGAAAGCTCGCTATTGACCTCGGAGTTCCAGTTGAAGCCCGCAAGCATTTCTCACAGGTAGTCACTGGACTTTACAAGGCCTTCGTAGGATGCGACCTGGCGATGCTTGAGGTAAACCCTCTCGTTCTTACCAAGGAGAACACCTTCGTAGTTCTCGATGCCAAGGTAGCTCTTGAGGATAACGCCTCATTCAGGCAGCCCAAGATACGCGCGATGATGGATTACGATGAGCAGGATCCGCGTGACCTACGGGCTCAGAAGTACGGATTAAGCTACGTTGGTCTCGACGGTAATATCGGTTGTCTTGTAAACGGCGCCGGTCTCGCTATGGCAACGATGGATATCATCAAAGCCTTCGGCGGAGAGCCAGCAAACTTCCTCGACGTAGGTGGTGGAGCTACCAAGGAGAACGTCACCGAGGCGTTTCGTATATTGCTCTCTGACCCAAAGGTTAAGGGGATCTTGGTTAATATCTTTGGCGGCATTATGAAGTGCGATGTAATCGCTACCGGTGTTATTGAGGCAGCTAAAGAGGTCGGCCTAAAGGTGCCACTAGTTGTGCGGCTCCAAGGAACCAACGTCGACTTGGGTCGCAAGATGCTGGCTGAATCTGGGCTCGCTATCACTCCAGCAGATACGATGGATGATGCAGCTAAAAAGATCGTTGCATTGGCAAAGTAGTGAAGCGATAGGAAAAAGAGCGCTTTAAAAACGATAATCACAGAAAGGATACCATGAGCGTTTTAGTAGATAAAAATACACGAGTAGTAACACAGGGCATTACCGGCAAGACGGGACAGTTCCACACCCGTGCGTGCCGTGAGTACGGCACGCAGATGGTTGCAGGGGTAACACCAGGCAAGGGTGGCCAGGACTTTGAAGGCATTCCCTTGTACGACACCGTGCACGAAGCCAAGAGGCAGGCGGGTGCAAACGTATCGATTATATACGTACCACCTCCCTATGCCGCAGATGCGATTATGGAGGCAGTTGATGCAGACCTTGATCTCGTTATCTGTATAACCGAAGGAATTCCAGTTCTCGATATGCTAAAAGTTGCCACCTTTATGGAAGGCAAGCGCACACGGCTTATCGGACCAAACTGTCCGGGTGTGATCACTCCTGGGCAAGCGAAGCTAGGTATTATGCCTGGGCACATCCACAAGCCGGGGCGTATCGGAGTGGTTTCGCGTAGTGGAACGTTGACCTACGAGGCGGTGTTTCAGTTGACCGGGCTCGGTATGGGTCAGTCGACCTGTATCGGTATCGGGGGAGACCCTTTAAACGGGACGAACTTTATTGATTGCTTGAAGCTTTTTAAGGACGATGCTGACACAGATGCTATCGTGATGATCGGTGAGATCGGTGGTAGCGCCGAGGTAGAAGCAGCAAACTGGATTAAGGCTAACCTTAAGAAGCCTGTCGTTTCGTTTATCGCCGGAGCCACAGCACCAGCTGGCCGCCGCATGGGGCATGCCGGTGCGATTATTAGTGGTGGTGATGACACAGCAGAGGCCAAGTTCAAGGCGCTCTCAGCAGCAGGTGTTCACATCGTCCGCTCACCGCACGAGATCGGAATGAAGATGCAGGAAGTGCTCGGGAAGTAGCTAGGGTGAGCAACGAGATCGTTTCAAAGTGCAGAGCGTTTTTTGAAAGCGATATTGCTGTCAGACTGGCTATTCTATTTGGCTCATTTGCAACCGGTCGTGCGAATGCCTCGAGTGATATTGACGTTGCTGTGGCGTACCCCGACCGCATGACGCTTGATGATCGAGTACGCAAGGCTCAAGAGTTATCTGTGGTAGTTAACAGGGAGGTCGACCTAATCGATCTCCGAGACGCGCATGGGGTTTTGTTGCAGCAGATCCTAGCGCATCGTATCACCTTGGTTAATCGCGACTCAGAGCTGTACGGCAATATCATCGCCAAGAGGCTTAATGAGGAATCCGATCTAATGCCGTTGTACGAAATGGTTAAAAAGGCGCAGAGGGAGCGCTTTGTGAATGGAAAAAAGGGTCGTTAGTCAGAAACTAGATAACATCAGGAACTGCGTGCGCCGCATTGAGGATAAGATACCGGCGGATCCAGCGACTCTTACATCAGATTATGATACTCAAGATATCATCTCGATCAATCTTGAACGAGTTGTCCAGAGTTGTGTTGATCTCGCAGCGCACATCGGATCTGATTTCGACGATATGTCAGTATTATCCGCTGCGAGCGTGTTCCTTGAACTTGCAAAGCGTAAGGTAATATCTACAGATCTAGCGGAATCGCTGGCGCGGGCTGCGGGTTTTAGAAACCTGCTAGTGCATCGGTACGCATCGATCGATTGGCAGAGGGTGTATGTTTTTGTAACCACGCAGCTAGGGCTGTTTCGAACCTTTGTCCAGCAGGTGGAAGTATATTCTGAGTTGTAGCTACGAGCCCGTAATCAGCAGGTGAATCTGCTTAGCCAAGAGCGCCACAACCACAACGATTAGCACAAGGCGAACAAAGCGCGCACCTTTAGTTAAGGCTAACTGAACTCCAACTAGCGAGCCGGCTACGTTCGCCACAGCCATAACTATGCCTAACGAATAGTTCACATTGCCTGTTGGAATAAAGTACGCCAAAGCCGCCACGTTAGTTGCCACATTCATCATCTTTGCCAAGGTTGATGCGCGGATAAAATCAAGGCCCAGCAACAGAACTAATGCAACCAGCATAAAGCTCCCCGTTCCAGGCCCGAAAAAGCCATCGTAAAAGCCGAGCACTCCACCGATACACCCAGCTACGATAAGCTCTTTGCGCGGCGACAAGCGCGGAGCATGTACGTCACCAAGAGATGGTTTGCACACGGTGTACACCAGCACTATGCCCAATACGACAACAATAACGGGGCGCAGGATCTCTGGATTAAGGAGTGCCACCGAGCGTGCTCCTAGAAACGAGAAGATAAACGCCATCCCCGCCGCAGCCAGTAGTATCTGCCACGGAAGCGACTGGGCGCGATAAAACCGAACTGCAGCAACAGTTGTTCCAAAGACACCAGCGAATTTATTTGTGCCGAATATGAGTGCTAGCGGCGTATTCGGAAAAGCAACAAGCAAAGCGGGGATCTGAATAAGTCCGCCGCCACCACTGACAGAGTCAACGAGCCCAGCCAGAAATGCACAGAAAGCCAAGAATAAGTATGAGCCCGTTTCCATCAGTAGCTTATTTTGGGCCTCTTTGCAGAGCTGAATCAACCCCTTTCCGCTACATATTCGGACTATTACCCACATCCTGGGAGATCCTCTTTTACAAAGTGTGACGACAACAAAAAGCAAGAACAACGATTTCCTAACTCGCTGTTCTCTTTTACTCTTTGTAAAAATAAACACTTCGTCATTCCGAGGCTAAAGTTTTGTTTCACAAAGAGCTCAGCGAGAACGGCGAGGGAGAGAAGGAGAGGTGAATCACAAAATTAAAGGAGATATCGCCTTATTCACAGTGGAATAGAGACAAAGGCCCGAATGTTCTCCACACGACAACCCCTCTCATTACTACTTGTGGGTGGTAGTGAGAACATATTGCGGATAGAGCTGGCATCTCTCATAATCCCAGCTCGGAGATTACAAAATGCCAAACACAAAAAAGCGAGTTCTCATAGTAGGGGGAGTAGCCGGCGGAGCGAATGCGGCTACACGGCTCAGGCGTCTCGATGAGCAGCTTGAGATTGTTATCTTTGAGCGCGGCCCCTATGTATCATTTGCAAATTGCGGCTTACCGTACCACATCGGAGGTGAGATCGAGCAACGCCAGAAGCTCCTCCAACACACCCCTGAATCTCTGCGGGCACGCTTTGGCGTCGATGTGCGCGTATTACACCGCGTAGAGAAGATCGATCGCGCTACAAGCGAGCTAGAGATCCTAGACATCACCAATAACAAACTCTGCCGTGAGCGCTACGATTACGTGGTGCTCTCGCCAGGTGCCGCACCCTTTAAGCCGACAGTACCTGGACTCGACCTGCCAGGAGTGTTCTCGCTCCGTGATGTTCCAGATATGGACCGGATTATCGAGTGGGTTGCCAGGCAAGGCTGCAAACGGGTAGTTATCGCCGGTGGTGGATTTATCGGCTTAGAGATGATGGAGCAGCTCCATCAGAAGGGGCTTCACTGTCAGTTGTTTGAATCGAATCCGCAGATCCTTACACCGCTTGACCCTGAAATGGTCGCTCCGATTGAATCTGATATCCGTTCACGTGGTGTTGAGCTTCATCTAAGTGATCCAGTAGCTCAAATTCAGCAGAATCCAGACAACACACTCACGGTAATCTCTAAGAGTGGAAAGCGCATAGAAACAGAGCTCGTTATCTGGTCTATTGGTGTAAAACCAGAGACCACGCTCGCAGTAAATGCAGGCCTTGAGCTTGGCTCAACTGGTGCAGTAAAGGTCAACCAGTACCTACAGACAAGCGATCCAAAGATCTACGCAGTAGGGGACTGTATCGAGGTAACGCATGGTGCTACGGGAACCCCAGCGTTTATCCCGCTAGCTGGGCCAGCAAATCGTCAGGGACGTATCGCAGCGGATAACATCTGCGGTATTCGTTCGACATTCAGAGGTACCTTTGGAACAGCTATCGTCAGGGTTTTTTCACACACCGCAGCGTGTACAGGTGCTAACGAGAAACTGCTCTCTAAGCACAGTATCCCGTACCAGGCGCTGCATCTCCATCCAGCGTCGCACGCTTCGTACTACCCCGGTGCCACACCACTTGCGCTCAAGGTGCTGTATCACGCCCAGACCGGCAAGCTTTTAGGAGCGCAGTGTGTTGGCCAAGAGGGTGTTGATAAGCGGGTCGATGTTCTCGCTGTGGCGATGCAGAGTGGATTGACCGTAGAGGAGCTAGTTGACCTTGAGCTGTGCTATGCCCCGCCGTTTGGCTCGGCCAAGGACCCTGTGAATATGGCTGGCATGATAGGTGACAACATACGAGCAGAGCGGGTGCGTACTGCTCAGTGGAGTGAGGTGGCAGAGCTATCAAAGACTATGCAGCTTATTGACGTGCGTGATGATGCAGAGGTGCAGCGTGGAACGATCCCCGGAGCGCTACCTATACCGCTTAATCAACTGCGATCGCGTCTGGCTGAGCTGCCACGGGATAAGGAGCTTTTAGTCTTTTGCCAATCAGGCCAGCGGTCGTACAACGCCTGCCGCATCTTGATGCAGAACGGCTTTCGCTGCAGGAACTTAAGCGGCGCGTACAAGACTTGGTTAGTGAAGCGGTTGGGGTAGTAGGTGCCTTTGCTGGCGAAGAATTTGGGTAACACTTTAGCAGTTTGCCAAACGCTGCGTTAGAACCCGCGAGGATCATCGGCGATTCCACAACACGGCGCGCCAGGGGTCGCGCCCTCCATACGCCGCCAGCCCCGCAACCTGGAGGGCTGGACTCTGTCCAGCCGCGTTAGCACCCGCGAGGATCCTCGGCGATTCCACAACACGGCGCGCCAGGAATCGCGCCGCAACTACCATACGAGATCCCCGTAACTTTTTCCAAGATCACCGGATGTAGCAGCGAAGCTGATTCTTTGGATCAGGGGATGTGGACTTTCAACGTAATCCACCCAAGTTTGAGATATCTGAGGCGCTGTCATGAAACACTACATGTTAGCAATCACATTCTTTATCGCTTCGCTGACACTGGCAGTTATCATAGGGGATGCGATCACCTCAGCCACGTGCTTAACGGTACGTAGTGATTCCAACAGCTTGTCTGCAAGCCAGCAAGTAGCCCTTAACAATCACTAGGAAAAAACCTCTCGAATCCACGAGTTTCCTGGGCTATGATCTCACAATAGTCAACGTGCATCACCCTAGGTACCACCATGAAGAGCGCAATTATTCCGAATTACATGTCTGGCTTTGGGAACGACTTTGAGACCGAAGCGCTCCCCGGAGCTTTGCCGTACGGCCAGAACTCACCGCAACAGTGCGCCTACAACCTCTATGCAGAGCAGCTTTCAGGCTCTCCATTTACCGCGCCACGCGGCACCAATGAGCGCTCGTGGCTCTATCGGATCCTTCCGAGCGTAAAGCACTCGGGGCCATTTACCCCAATCAACATTCCCTTTTGGAAAACCGCGCCAAATTTTGAAGATGCGGACCTACCGATTGCACAGTATCGCTGGAGCCCACCAGTAGCACCAACGGAGGCTACAAACTTCATCACAGGTATCCGCACCGTAACGATCGCAGGCGACGTGCACACGCAGGTAGGCATGGCCGCGGGTTTTTACTTTGTAAACACCTCGATGGTTGATGAGTATTTTTATAATTCAGATGCCGAGATGATGATCGTCCCGCAGGAGGGCGATATCCGCTTCTTTACGGAGTTTGGAAAGATCGACCTCACGCCTGCTGAGATCGCCATTATTCCGCGCGGTATGAAGTTTAAGGTAGAGCTCCCAGGCGGCCCCGCACGTGGCTACATCTGTGAGAACTACGGTGCAAAGTTTACACTCCCCAACCGTGGACCGATCGGAGCCAATTGTTTAGCAAACCCGCGAGACTTTAAAACTCCAGTCGCAGCGTTTGAGGATAAGCAGAAAGACTGCCTACTCACCGTAAAGTGGTGCGGGCGCTTTTATCAGACAACGCTCGGACACTCACCACTTGATGTAGTTGCGTGGCATGGAAACTATGCGCCGTATAAGTATGACCTTCGCACCTTCTCGCCTGTTGGGGCTATCCTCTTTGATCACCCCGACCCGTCAATCTTTACGGTGCTCACAGCACCATCAGGAGAGGAGGGGACTGCAAACGTTGATTTCGTGATCTTCCCCGATCGCTGGGCCGTAGCAGAGCATTCCTTTCGGCCCCCATGGTACCACATGAATATAATGTCTGAGTTCATGGGGCTTATTTACGGCAAGTACGACGCGCGTCCCGACGGCTTTGTTCCGGGTGGGGTGAGTTTACACAACATGATGCTTCCGCACGGGCCAGACGCAACAACATTTGCCAAGGCCAGCACTGTGCCACTTGAACCGGTTAAACTCAGCAATACGATGGCGTTTATGTTTGAAACACGTTATCCGCAGCACGTCACTGCTTGGGCATCGGGATTAAAAGAGCTACAGGCAAATTACCGCGAGTGTTGGAGCGGAATCGAGCGCAAGTTTACTGGGAAGGTTTAGCGTAAAAGCTCTACGCCAATCGCGAGCGCAAGCGCCGCGGTGGTGGTGGAGGAGGCTCAGCAGAATCATCTGAGTAGGCATCCTCGATATTTTTAAGCAGCCGTGCCTGCGCCGCCTCTACATCACGCAGCTTCATTGGCGGGAGTTGTTGTAGTTCATCGAGAACTGCATGTTGTTTCGATGATGAGATATTGGAGAGAACCTTTTCTTTGGCCTCGCGTGGAGCATTCTTGAGCGAGACCGCCAACTCTCTCGTCGATACATCGCGGAGTACCTCTTGAAGTTTTACATCGGGGAGATCGGAAATTGCAGCGAGCGCATGCGAAGCAGATGAGTTCGGCGTATGTGATTCAGTAGCTAAAGCCTGAGTAGCTGTATCCTTTGTCGGCGAAGCAGGTGCAGCGGAACGAGAAGGGGGAGCGGATAAGGACTGAATGATAATCGTTTCAATCTTTACTGCGCATGAAGGATTGATAGTGCGGATAGACTCCACCAATCGCGAGCGAGCATCGCGGGGCAAACGGGAAAGAATCTCAGCGGCCGCCCTTGGCCCATCGACAACGATAGTCTCATCCGTGGACATATAAACTAGGATGCGTCACACCCCTCCAGCGCCGCAAAAACCACCCGTATAACCATGGGTGAATAAAAAGAGCTGAAAGACTAGGTAGTTAAAGATTGAAGCGGGAGGCCTACCCTTGATTATTTTTGAGAGATTTGGCAGAGTTTGAGAGGTAGGCCCACGTAGCTCAGCTGGTTAGAGCGCAGAACTCATAATTCTGAGGTCCCTTGTTCGATTCAAGGCGTGGGCAGTGTTTCTGCCTATTTCAACCTGGCTAAAGCCAGGATTGAAATGACGGCCAGGGGGTGCGGCCCTCTTCCTCCTTACTTCCATTATTGCGAACACCCCCTGGACCCTCAGATATATGAGGCTAGTTAGACCGGATTTAGGCTTCTTCCACTTGCCTGCGTCAAGATGGGAATGACCTCCGGAGCGCGGCCCTCTTCCTCCTTACTTCCTTTATCACGAACGTATCAGCCTTTACGACTAAAAGCCCCATATCTCGTCCTTATAGAGTCGTGCCACAAACTCTGCATACGGAAAGACCTTTAGACCGTCATCTAGAAATGCTCGCTCTCCTGCATAGACGCCGAACGCACCATGAACTATCCCCGCTTGTAGCAATTCGTGAGAGGGTTTTGAGTATTCGGGGCGCCAACGTTCCGAGGCTTTTACCTCGATCGAGATCCGTTTTTCATTCCGGGAAATTATAAAGTCTACCTCTCGGTCGCCTGAGCGCCAGTATGAAACATCTCCTCCGCGATCCCTGAGCGCAAGGTATGCTCTGATCTCGTTTAGAAGAAGAGTCTCTAAGAGAAATCCCTTGTCTAATGGAGTTAACGAATCTCGAAGTCGAGAAGTTAAGGCTCTCACTAAACCGCAATCAAAAAAATAGAGCTTAGGGTGCGCAGTTTCACGGACCTTTAATCGTGGCCGGAAAGCGGGAATCTCAGTCGCGATTAATGTGTCCTTTAAAATATCGAAGTAACCTTGCACAGTTTGGCGCGCGACTTGGGCGTCTGAAGCGATGGAGGAGACGTTTATAATTTGCCCGTTCATCAATCCCGCCACTTCAAGGAACCGCGAAAAGCTCCCCAGATTTTTAACAAGCCCCTCCTGCAGCACCTCTTCTCTAAGATAAGTGTCGGCATAAGCCGTTAAGATGCCGACTGCATGCTCAGGTTCATTCCACACGTCTGGGAGCATTCCGAACTTCAGGGCGTGATCGAGCGAGAAGCGTTCTCCTAGTTCCTCTGTTACGAGTGGATAAAATTCCCTGGTAAGAGCACGACCCGCTAAGAGGTTCGTCCCGTTACGTCTGAGCTTGCGAGCACTTGAACCACTGAGCACGAATCGACACTGCTTACGGGAGAGTAGATCGTGAACTTCGTTGAGCAGTTCGGGAATTCTCTGAACCTCATCAATAATTACCCATGAATCTTTAGGAAGTAGTTCAACTTCCTTTCGTAAGAGCTGAGGAGCTCGACTGAGACGCACAAACTCCTCGGCGAGCAGCAGGTTGTACCAATGAGCGTTTGGAAAGAGCTCTCTAAGCCAGGTTGTTTTTCCAGTTGAACGCGGGCCAAGGAGAAAAAACGAACGATTCGGGGCGTTTGCGAGTCGTGTAAACATAAGCAGCATTTTACGTTACAAAATGCCGACTAGCAACTGTTGAAGAAATTATGATTCAAATAGAGGCGTTAGAGGAAGGAGAGTGCCATAAAAAGACAAGCATCACCCCGGACCGCGGAGCTCCTGCTCCGCCTAAATCTCGCAGCGCAAAGCTGCACTACTTCATCCACCCGCTCTTATCTCAGACACATCGCGGCGCACATAACTAACTATTTGAGGAGCCTAAGTCTGCGCGGCCTATGAGAGAAAAGGGTAGGGAAAAGGGTAGGGAGAAAAGAGTGGGGTAAGGTCACAACCATCACACCAAACTATTAAGATACGTCATGCACGGTACAACTCTTATTCCTTCTTTGGTTTGATACTCGCGTGCGCTCTGAGATGCTTCCTTCGATCGGTCTGATGATAAGTAGAGCTGAATAGCTTCAACTTGTGGGAATTTATTTTTGAAATACCGCAAAGATCTCGTTGGTCCACGATCACTTAGTTTTACCTCTATGGCGACCACTGGCTTTCGCCTCTCTGTGATAATAAAACCCACCTCACGCTGCTCCTGATCGCGAAAGTGATGTAGCTCTAGCTCTAATCCTAGCGCGTCTCGTTGATACTGCACCCATTTGAGTAAATGTACCGCCACGCAATTCTCTAATCGCGCGCCGGAGTCTTGAACAATGGACCAATCAAAATGATAATGCTTCATCTCCTTATTCACGGCTCGGATCCTGGGAGATCCAAATGGAGCCAGCCTAACGATGAAATAGAACCTCTGGGGCACCTCTAACCACCTAGCTAGAGTTGTATGAGCGACCTGATGATCTTCGCGTGGGGCGTTAACCTAAATTCGGCAGTTAAGGAGGATGAAAATGGTGCAGATGCTCAAAAGCA
>JBBALZ010000015.1:0-33072 GCA_040402735.1 Bdellovibrionota bacterium | reverse complement strand
AAGTGATTTCGAGTAGATGCGCCATTTTCAGACCCGCAACTGCCGAATTTAGGATAATAACTACTCACCAAAAAAGGCACCCCCGACTAG
The DNA here is from genome assembly GCA_040402735.1 of Bdellovibrionota bacterium. Lineage (GTDB taxonomy): Bacteria > Bdellovibrionota_C > UBA2361 > UBA2361 > OMII01 > OMII01. The sequence goes on along the minus strand of JBBALZ010000015.1, from coordinate 32,982 downwards.
GGGGTGGCAAGAAAAAAGATCCCGCAAAATCGCCTCATTTAGCGACGAAATTACAGCGACGATCTTAAAATCCGGTGAGTAGTTACGAGGTTTTTTCGGTGTTTCTACAGATCAGACGCTTCTAAATACGAAGTGGTGCTCTCCTCACCCTCGTCTTGCCCATCTTCACCTGCTCCAAGAGAGATATCGGGGTACTGATCAGGTTCGCTCCCCTTAACAAAGTACTCAATGATCGCCCCTGGTGATCCTGGTGAAGTACGAGCGCCACTGTTCTTAGAAACCCAGAACGGTTCCACTCCATCTGGTACCGCAAAATCAAGCTGCTGCTCCACCTTAGGTTGGCGGTATTCAATACCGAGCTGCTCGGCCTCCAATCGCGCCTCCTTCTCAAGCTCTCCGGCTGATCGTGCCTCTTCAGCAGCGAGAAAATCACGCATAAATGATAGCCAAATCGGCGCAGATACAACTCCCCCCGTCTCTTTGGGTCCGATCGCCTTTTTTTGATCAAAGCCAACCCACACACCACATACCCACTGCGGAGTGTAACCCACAAACCAAGCATCCATCTGATCGTTTGATGTTCCCGTCTTCCCAGCTACTGGACGACCAAGCTCCTTTACCTTGTATCCTGTGCCGTGCTCAACGACTCCCTTCATCATGTTGGCCATAACAAAAGCACTATTTTCATTAATCACGCGCTTAGCCTGCTGCGGCTTCTCGGCAGCGTAGTCGTACAGCACTTTGCCGAAGCGATCGGTGATTTTGGTCACAAACACCGAATCAAAAAGTATGCCCTTGGCTGGAAACACACCGTAAGCCCGAGCTATCTCAAGCGGACTCACTTCGCTACTGCCAAGGGACAACGAGAGGTTACGGCCCATCGGACTCGTTATCCCCAACAATCGTGCGTACTCGATTGCGGCATCGACCCCAATCCGCGAAACGATATCGGCAGACACCAGATTCCGCGACTTTTCTAGCGCAGTACGGAGAGTTATTGGCCCTAGGAACTTCTCATCGAAATTTGCTGGTGTCCACACGGTATCACCCACACGGAACGATCTCGGCGTGTCATGGACGATGGTGGCTGGGGTATACGAGAACTTATCGATCGCAGCTAAATAAACTATCGGCTTAAAAGAAGATCCGGGTTGCCTAAGAGACTGAGTAACGCGATTAAACTGGCTGTGATTATAGTCGTAGCCCCCCATCATTGAGCGCACCTCACCAGAAAGCGGATCAATTAAAACTATCGACCCTTCTATCTGCGGAGTTTGGTCTAAAAACAATTTGCGTGGTCGCTTTCCATCAGAGCCAACGGGATATTTAAGATCCTCACGAAAAGCAACCTCAATAATATCACCCACTTTGAGCGTCGTAGCTGGATCGCCATAGCGCGCTTCGTCGTTTGAATCGAGGAACTTCTTGGCCCATCCTGATTCCTGCAGATCCAATACATACTCTTGCTCGCCAACTAGCACTCGAGCAGTTCCCTTGGCAACTGACTCTACGTAGGCCGGCAATGGTGTGTCTACAACAACTTCGAGTTTACCATATTTAGCCAAGTAATCTTTAGAAGACATAGTGCCGATCGGCCCACGCCAGCCACGGCGTTTATCCACTTCGCGCAGGCCCGCTCGCAGCGCTTTAAGAGCTAACTGGTCTACCTGGGGATCTACCGCGGTAACGATCTCAAGGCCATCTGTATCAAGGTCGAGGTCCCGCCACTTCTCGGCGAATACGCGCCGAACCTCACCTACGTAAAAAGGGGATGCAAAGATATTCTGTTGGCTCGCCGGATATATTATCAGCTGCTCCTGCTCAGCCTTTTTCAACTCTGCATCAGAGATAAACCCAGCCTCTCGCATCTGACCCAGAACCGTCGTCTGTCTCGACTTAGATTTATCGCTATTTCTAAGAGGCGAATAGCTGCTCGGGGCTTTCGGCAACCCGGCTAACAACGCCGCCTCTGCTATCGTTAGATCTGACAACTCCTTATGAAAATAGATCCTACTGGCGGCCTTAATTCCGTAAGCGCCGTTTCCAAAGAATATCTGATTTAAGTAAATCTCAAATATCTCGTCTTTGGAAAAGCGGCGCTCAAGACGATACGAGAGGATCGCCTCTTTAGCTTTTCGCACCAGACTCTTCTCTGGAGTTAGAAGTAAGTTTTTAACGACCTGCTGGGTGATCGTTGATGCTCCCTGCTTAGCGTTACCACTCTGAAGGTTCTTGTATACTGCGCGCGCTATACTCACCGGATCAATTCCGTGGTGACTATAAAACGATGCATCCTCAGCAGCGAGGAACGCCTTCCTCACCCTGTCGGGTACCTCTGCAAGCTTTACAGGGTACCTCTTCTCGACGAAAAATTCAGCGATTAAGGTTCCATCGCGAGCCAACACCCTCGATACGGCTGGGGGTTGGTAGTCCTCAATCCGCGCGAGCCGCGGAAGGTCACGAGTTAGATAGAAATACGCCCAGACAGCAAAGAGGGTAGCCACCAAGCTGGCCGAGACGGAGATAGTTAAACAAATGAGGAAAAACTTCTTAATCACCCCCCTAGAGTATAACCAGGAGGCACCTTACGTAAACTCTTTGAACCTTAATTCAGCAGTTGCGGGTCTGAAAAATGGCGCATCTATGGGAAGGCCGGAAAAACCCCTCCCTAACTTCCGCTACTAGTCGCAGCAGGCTCCGGCGTTGGGGTCGCTTTTGCCACGAGCGCCTCTTCGTGAGGTATTAAACGCTTGGCTTCAACATCGCGCACGCCATAGACAGTTTCAGACTTAGAGCTCTTGGCATAGCGCAGCGTCTCTGAATTCGAATTTGTACCGCCGGCACCTGTAACCCCTGCTTTAGTAAACTCCTTACCCACGGTCAGGATAATAGATTCCTTTTCCTGCCCTTTGGTCGTAATCGTTAGCTGCAGAAACGGAGAATCAAATGCATCAGTCGGGGGAGTATCGGCAAAGTCATCAGCCTTCAAGCTCGATAGATCCTGCAAATACTGCTCAATAAATACCGGGTCACTCTCCTTACCGTTTACCGTCCAGACCAACCCCGATGCCGCTATCGTCGTCGGAGTGATTCCAGACCCAGAAGAGACAACGCTCTCAATATTACCAGCCAACAGAGAGACTATCGCGCGATCGCGTAGGTCGTTTACCTTTTTAACCAGCGACGCTGATGGATCCGCCGAGAGCTTGAACAACGAGTCTACCCCGCTCACCTGCACGAAAAACTCATCCGCTCCTCCGGCTGGTGCCGCCTTCTGGGCCAAAGCAACCGTCATCTGAGCAGGCTCCGCGCCCTCCCGCATCCTCATCTCAACAGTGGCCTTTGGCTTGTCGAACCCATACTTAGGGTACTGATCAGTGCCGACCTGCACAAACTCTGTCACGGTCAGTCCCCGTAGTGCATTCAACAACGCATCAACCGCATCCGAGGATGCTGGTAAAGCACGCGGCTCTGTAATCTTCCACTGTCCCACCGCTGGTTGCGCGACCTTTATCTGGCCCTCTGATGAGGTAATCACCGCTTCACGAACATCAGTTACGTTAAACTGGATTGGTGTCTTTGACCGCAGGTCACTACTTCCTTTGTTGAGGTTAGCATAGAGCGCATCCGGGACGAGAAACACGCCGGCCCTTCCGGACACCTTTGTATAGCGCTTACTCAGATACTCGTTTTTCTTCCCGAAGGCCACTTCGACTGACTCTCCTGCGCCTTTGTGCACAACCACCGTGAGCACAGGCTTGTCGAGGCCATAAATAGAGAGGTCTGCATGCAGATCACGTTCCGATAGAGAATCCTCCACGGGAAGGTCTTTCACCCCCTTCACGAATTCACCAACAAGATTACTATCGAGCAAAGCACCACGAACTGCAGGTAGACTCCAAGTGGCCTTCGCAGGCGTTTCTTTATTCGCTCCCGATGTCACGTTTTGAACGATAGTGTATTTATCAAGCTGACCCTGACTGCTCCTTAGAGCGACATCGATACTAGAGATCTGATCCTCGCTGATATTCGAGAACGCCCTTCTCTCGCTCGCCTCCCGTTCGCGGCCAGGCATCTGCACCTTTGTGAGGTACAAAACCGCCAGAGCCAGTACCAACGCTAACACCAACGTCTTACGGGTATTCATAGTCTAACCTTTCCGTGAATAACGCGCCTACGCGAAACTAGCCTTGCGTCTCCACCACACAAATAAACCGAACAAGAGTATCAGCTCAGGCCCAAGGAAACTAAGCGCAAGAATTACATTAAACGTAGCCTGTGGAATCGGCGCAACAGATGCGCGGATACTCTTTGGGCCTATCGCCACTCCGCCCTCCTCTCCGAGCGCCCAGTTGACGGCATTTAATACCAGATCACGGTTTCCCATCGTCGTTAGGTTGCCGTTCTGCGCCCAGGTGGCATCCCCAAATACAACAACTCGTGTCATCTTTTTGAAGGCATCCTCTTCTTTTGCTCCGCCAGCGGTGCTAACAGGTCTCTCCATCGCTACAGCTATCGAAACAGGGCCGGTAAGGTCACTCGGATCCCGAGCAGCGGTGGCTCCAGCAGGGTCAAAGAGTGCACTCAAGTTCTTTTCTGCCCACGATGTCTTTCCGGATTTGATAAGCTCCACATAGTTTGCTCCTCCCTCAGAAGCCTTCGGTGCAACGACACTCGAGGCGAAGGTAAATACAAGCGGCTCTGCTCCGGTCATGCCGGTAGTTATCGCGTGGGGGCTAAATTGCTGCGCCAAAAACTGCACCGCTACCTGTGGCCCCGCAAAGAGGCGCAACTGCTCATCGAGGATAACGTCGTCACCTACGGTAATACCAAAGGCTTGTGCAATCGAGCGAATATCGTCCGAATCACGGTCCTCAGGGTTTGCCAAGAGCACCAATCGCCCACCTTCGTTTGCATACTTAATAATAGCATCACGCTCATCCTGAGGGATCGGCCTTGCGGGAGCCGCAACAAAAACTGCCGCTGCATCCTGAGGCACTGAACCGGTCTGCGCTAACAACAAGCCCTCAACAGTCACATGCTCATCACTAAGAGCCGCTGCAAACTCTTTCATCCCTCCAGCACCCTGAGATTCCAACTGCGGCTCTCCGTGGCCCTGCACATAATAAAGCTTCTTTGAGGCACCACGCGAAAGCTTAATAATCGCATTGGTAATCGACTGTTCATCGATCTGGTTTAAGCGGCTTACTCCCTTGTTTGGCTCCTCACCGTACTCAACATACAGGAGGTTGCCCGGCTTCATTCCCAAGGTATCAACCTCAACCGGCCGTGACCTTGGATCGATGATATCGAATGATAGGCGCTTCTCGTTGGCATACTTATAGAGCTGCAAAAGCTCACGAGTAGCCTCCTTGTTGTGCGATTGGGGGGCTTCAATCGCCACTAAACGCACAGGTTTATCAAGCCCCGCTACAACCTTGGTCGACTTAGGAGAGAGGCTATACACCCCCTGCTCAGTGAGATCCCAACGCTTTTCGTTAAGCACTACAAATATATTAGCTACAATAAGCAGCCCAGCAGCGACTGCTGCATAGGCTAGTGCATGCGCTCCAAACCGCGCCGTCCTGCCGGTCATGGCTCCACGAGCTCGATTAAAGCTCTCAAGCCCTGAGGTCAATCCCCACACCACAAGGCATAGAACGCCGACGATGATGTGCAACATCAATATCGGTTGCGATACAAAGGAACCAACCACAACCGCGCCGAGCACTCCAAAGACGATAAGTGTCGCGCCTACGTACCCACAAAAACGAAGAGCTGTTTCCATATCGACCTCACTCAAACACTAAACTACAAATCAAGACCACTATCCTACCGCCACCTATGCGCCTCTAATGCGCGTTGAGAGAGAAATATCCCGAATAAAATCAAACTCGCGAAGTACGTGAGAGACTTGAGAGAGATCACTCCTCGCAGAAACTGCTGAACCTGATCTATCGGTGAGAGATACCGGAGAACCTCTGCTGAGGTGCCGCCGAGTGATTCTGCCGGAGCCTGAATAACGTACAGGAGCAGCAGTACAACCATGCTGCTTACTCCAGCGACGATCTGATTCTCTGTGAATGATGAGACAGCCATTCCGATGCTCGCAAAACCGAGCGCGCACAGCGCTACTCCACAAAACCCAGAGATAATCGGCGGTATCTCAGGATTTCCATACACCATTAAGAGCAAAGGAAAGATAAAGCTCACAGCGAGCATCGTAATGATAACAACCGCCAAACTGAGGAACTTGCCCCACACCACCTGTGAAACCGAAACCGGCGAGGTAATCAAGAGCTCAAACGTTCCACGACGCTTCTCCTCGGCGATAATACGCATAGTTAGAAGTGGTATTAGAAACACCAAGATAACTACCATCGTCTGAAACAACCCCTCGATAACAACTTGATTCAGGTTCGGCAGCTCTGCTCCTCCACGAAACGCCATCATCTGTGACATCTCGTACATGCGGGCAAAAAACGCCAGGTAATTAAAGAAGAAAAAGCCCACCAAGAGCGCAAATCCCGTAATAACGAAATACGCTATCGGCGAAACAAAAAAAGAAAGCAACTCTCGCTTACAGATCGCTATTATATTTCTCATACTCCACTCGCTTATTTAACCCGTTTACGAAGCCAAGCTAATCTCCCGTTGGAGCCCCTGCTGATCCTCGCGACTTACGCTCTCAAGGAATATCTGCTCTAGGTCTTTATCCTTGGTTAGCTGATTGAGCATGCTCTCGATAACTACCCGTCCACGATTGATAATCACCACCTTGTTACACACCATTGAAACCTCTGGGAGTATATGCGTACTGAGCAGCACAGTATGCGACTCACCGAGCGATCTAATTAGCTGACGAATCTCTATTATCTGTTTCGGATCGAGTCCGCTAGTCGGTTCATCCAGGATAATCACCTGAGGCTCGTGTATAATCGCCTGGGCTAATCCTACGCGCTGGCGGTATCCGCGTGAAAGGTGCTGACAGAGCTTATTGCGCACGTCAGTGATAAAGCACTGCTCCATCACCTGATCGATACGCTCAGCCATCGTAGCTCGCGCTACTCCCTTAATCTCAGCTATAAACTTGAGATACTCTCGCACCGTCATCTCTGGATAGAGCGGTGGATTCTCTGGAAGGTAACCTATTCGCTTACGCACCTCATCCGCCTGAGAGACTACATCATAGCCAGCGATTGAGGCGCAGCCAGATGTCGGTGGCAGGTATGTCGCTAACATCCTTATGGTAGTCGTCTTACCGGCGCCGTTTGGTCCAAGAAAACCAACTATCTGCCCCTTCTCTGCGGAAAAACTAACATCTGAAACAGCGATGTAGTCTCCATACGACTTAGATAGGTTTACCACTTCAATCATCGTTTTGCCCCAGTATCTCCTAGACTAAGTTACTATTACCCGGCATGTAAAAAACCAGTTATGCGCACGAACTGAATAAATTTCAACCTACCTCGGCACTATTAATAACGAATTCACCACTCCTGACAACTCAGTTTCTGGGAATAATCCGATACTCGGTAGACGCGCGACCAGCGCCGTCCGCACATCATCAGCCGCACTAAGATTTCCCTTCTTCACCTCACCACTCACAGCGGCCACCGCCACCGACCAAGCCAGACTTGTAAGCTTACAAGAGTAATCGGCCGCGGATGCTAAGTATACACGACGTTGCATCCGCGCGATCGGAAATACGCGCCCCAGCTCCTGATTGAGTATCGAGATACCCTCGGGCTTTTCGTGATCATACCAATGGGCTCCGGCGATTTCTACTATCCTCTGCCCCACCAGCAATCCCAGACCTGCTATGAACCGATCTAGGCTTCCTGCGAGTTTTTTTAGAGCTCCATCACGTATCGTCCCACCCGGCTCAATGACGGATTCAATCCACTGATCAAGCTTCTCTAAGTCGGAGAGCTCTCCAGACATCTTTAAGCCCTCCCCCTCAAGCAGGTCAGAGACCCAGGTAACCTCGCTCTCAAAGTCTTGTACACGTGCAGGGGCCGCACGCATCCACCACTCAGACGCCGGGGCCACGAATCTGCCAGGGGTGAGCACCTCTAGCTCCATAACGAGAGACTCCAGCGACGAAAAATTATCGCCGCTGGCCCCTACGAGCACCCTTTCTTTGACGAAATGCTCAAGCGGGATCGCCACACCCATTCGATTAGAGACCACCGTACACTGATCGTGATGTCCTTCTCCCCACTTTGCTGCATTCGCTGAAACCAACAGATCGCCGATATACAGAGCGAGCGTTCGAGCAACTATCTCGTGCCCCGCTTTACCCAGCGCTGAGAAGCGTCCCTCTATCGGGAAATCTCCATCTGGAGCATAGCGGTTAATCAGATCGTCAAACATGATGCAATCAGCTGGACTATTAACTACAGGCACCTGCCATACCCTAAGTAACGCCTGCGCAGCGGAGACCGAATCGCCGATCTGAGCGGACCATAAATCGGCACTTTCACGAACTTCGGTTGCGGCGGAATTGGTTGCAACTCTTTGAGTCGACGAGCACACCTCAGAACTCTCTACTACAACCGCTGCTCCTAACTCAACGCGCAGCTTCCGTCCATAATTAGGGGCGAGCATTTCGAGTGAGCCAAGCTCTAAAGCCGCATCACTCTTCTTTCCTTGAGCACATGCCATGCGGATCAACGCATCACGCGCTGATAGCCTATCACGCTGAAAAAGCGATTGACGAAAAGCAGTTTCAGCCTCCACCAGCGCCCCAAGCCGCGCGCACACTGTGCCGGCATGATATAGGGCCTCTGCGGCAGCATACCCTCCACGCTTGGCAACCCGCTCGAAATCACCATAGGCCTCACGTAGCCCATCGGCATCGCCGGCCTCATACGCTATGCCCCGCAGAGCTATTCCGCGCAGCAGGTAAGATTCATTGAGCGCGCTATCTTTCTGAATCGCTGCATTAGCCGCATCGAGCGCGCGTGTGTACTCTTTTTCGATCAGAAATGAGCGAGCAAGCTCACACGATGCCTGGGCACCAACCTCAGCATTAAACGAAAGGGTGTGGAGAATCGTTCGAGCTTCGTTAAATTGCTTTAGCAAGAGTCGGAATCGCGCAGCAAGAAGCTGCGCCTGCGAATGTGCACTGCCACGCTCTGGATACTGCTCATAGAGCTCTAGGGCCCGATCAGCATCACCGAAGAAACTAAGCGCGAAGAGCTCATAAAACCACGCTGTTGAATCTTGCGGATTAGTCTGTCTCGCGCGGCGTGCCAGGTGATAACACTCAAAGTAGCTACCCTCCTGAAGTGCCCGCGCAGCTCTCCTAAGGGAATTGTGCTCAGCGGCAGCGCCGGCACCCTGCGCAGTAATTTCACCGATGATATCCGGCAACTCCTCACGCGTAATCGTTATTGTCGCCTCGAAATCACTAGGCACCGAAAATTCAAGTGCACTCTGAGGAATAGCGGCGTCGCTAGTAATGCTCCGCGGATTGAGCACCAGTTCGTCTATCGCTGACACGTGAAAGAACGCCCCTTCAAGCGCCAACTGCAGCGGCAGCGACACCGCTACAACGCTCGCCGCGTGTGGCGGCTCGGCAGTAAAAGCATACAACCTACGGTGCGTAACGTTCTCTGGAAAAAATAGGTCCTGAATAGCTCGAATACCGAGAGTATCAAAAGCTCCCCAAGAAACATTTGAGGTGTATCCGCCACACTCACGCACCAAGGACACCAATACTGGTGGCAGCGATGCAAACTCTTCTCTGGTCAACGGCACTCTCTGTATCCTCGTCTACGATTACTCGGGTCGCATCAGTGGGAACAACACAACGTCACGCAAGTTGTCCTGTCCCGTCAGCAGCGCAAGCACGCGATCAACGCCCATACCCCAACCACTGATCGGCGGCATGCCGTGTTCCATCGCTGTCAGATAACCCTCATCCATATCCATAGCCTCTTCATCGCCTGCGCTACGTTGCTCGGCTTGCTGGAGAAAGCGCTCACGTTGATCGATCGGATCCACTAGCTCTGAATACGCCTTAACGATCTCCCAGCCGTTTACCACAAGCTGGAACTGATCAACCATTTGCGCATTATCGTCATTTACCCTCGCAAGCGGCTGGAGAATCTTTGGATAGTTAAAGAGAATAGTTGGTTGAATCAGCTTAGGCCGGCTCACTTTCTTGTAAAGATTATCGATCAGCGAGGTAAGTCCCATATCCTTAATTCCCTCAAACTCAATACCTCGCGCCCTAATATCAGCGCGCAGGGAATCAGCCGAACTGTAACTCATCACATCAATTCCGGTATCTGATTTAATCAACTCGACGTAATTTATCCTTGGCCACGGCGTGCTCCAATCAACTTCGCGCTCGCTCCCGTCACGATCCTTGAGAGCCAACTTCTTTGGAAGCTTTAAGCGCTCAAAGAGGTAATCAAACATACGTTCTGTAAAGACGATATTATCGTTAAAACTCCAATACGCTGCGTAATGTTCCAAGTGCGTGTGTTCAGGCAGATGTGAAGGGTCGTGGCCCTCGTTACGAAACGCCTTACCCAGCTCAAATACTCGCTCAAATCCGCCAACCACCAGCTCTTTAAGGGGTAGCTCATGCGAAATACGCAGTACAAGATCAATATCGAGCGCGTTGTTGTGCGTATGATACGGCCGCGCTGCGGCACCAGTTGCGTTGTGCATCAGCGTTGAGGTCTCCACCTCGTGAAAGCCCTCCTGCCAATAGAATTCGCGCATCGCTCTAATAAAATTAGAGCGGAACGCAAATCGTGCCCGCGTATCCTGATTAGCCATCAGATCCAGATAACGCTTACGGTGTAGAACTTCACGATCCTTTAGCCCATGAAACTTACCTGGGGGCGGCAACAACGCCTTGCCGAGAAAGCTCCAAGTTTGCACCAGAACTGACTTCTCACCGGTTTTGGTGGTGAAAATATTCCCACTGACTCCGATGAAATCACCGAGGTCGTGATTCTTAGTGATCAACTTGTACAGCTCGTCACCAAGGGTGTCCTTCTTAAAGACTACTTGCATTCGACCGGTAAAATCCTGAATGTGGGCGAAGGTGATACTACCCATCTGCCGAAAGAGCATAATACGCCCTGCGGTCGAAACTGGCTCGTTTTCGCTGAGCGTGAGCGCCTTTTCGACATCAAGCAGCTTTTCAAAGCGCTCTGGATACGGATGGATACCGGCCTTTTTAAAGTTTTCTAGCTTTGCAAGCCTATTAGAACGCTCAGCTACGTGATCAATCGTCTCTTCGTGCTCAGATAATTGCTGCGACTTTTCTGTTGACATAAAGACCCCAAAATATGGAACTCTGACTACTTAACGCATTTAAGGATATCCAGCTAGCGCTGTGCTAAAACCTGCGCCCTCACCTTAAAGGCATTCAGCATTTCGGCAACCGCCCAATTAAGTGGAGTATGCGGCGACGGAAAGACGATCTCTTCTCCACTAAGGGTTTTATCGGCGATATAGCACTCAGGCATCCTCCACTTTGGAATCCGCACAACTCGGGATACGCCCTTCTGATCGATATCCAAGCTGCTCTCATCTCCAGTAATCAAACGTAGACCCTGTATGAAAAACCGATCGTGTAGTTTTGCGTAACGCGCCTCTCCACTTGCTAAAAATCGCTCTCCAGACCAGGTCGCCAGTTGCCAAACAAAATGTGTCCAGGCCGCTTGGCGTCCGGCCGGTATGATATCATTCCGCGCGGCGAATTGTTTACTCGCGTCACCCGAAGGGGCTCCGTAAAACTTCACCAATTTAGCCACAATCAGAGCACGAAAAAAACCGCTCCTTTGATAGGAATCTCCCCTATAACGATAGATCCCCCCAGAGCGATCATCGGTAAGCGCCAATATCTCACTGAGCAAACGCTCCTCCATACTGCGTATCCAAGTGCGATCTCTCCCTGTACGCTCAGCTAAAAACGCCACGTAATCTAATTCTAGGAGGTAGATCAACGTTGCATCACCACCCCGATAGCGCACATCGGAGCGCGAATACATAGGGCACTCAAGCGGCAGATCCCTAAGCATCGCAGAAGAGACTTGTCGGTCAAGGATTACTACAGCACCAAAGAGATCTAGCTTTCGGAAACGGGTCGGTAGGTACCTACGGTTTTTAGTGTATCCTGAGGTGAGGAATTTAAATCTCCGATCCTTAGCCAGCTCCGCTAAGCGAACGATCAATCGATGCTCCCACGCGCGGACTGACGTCCTAACCGCTTCCAACTCCTCCCAAGAGCCGCTATTGGGAGCTTTCCAGAACGAAACTTTCGCCAAAAACGGAACTATTAACCCCAAAAACCTGCGATGCTTGGGGGTCAAATCCCTAAGCTGTAAAACACCCCTCTCTAAGGCATCAAACACATGCCAGACAAGTATTTGCCAGGCATCCTGCTTGTGTGCCCATGATTCAAGACGATTGGTTATAAGATTATCGTCTATCGCTCCGAAGATTCTAGGCCAATTCTCGACCTTCTTGATGAACTCCCTACTTGTCGAACGTACAATCGAATCAAAGCGGTCTAACTGAGCTACTGAGGACATAAATGTTAGACCGGATAGAAGCAATTCTCGGCCCTGGTCTCTCTGTCGACGCTTATCCAACCGAGTCAACACAGCACCTATTATAGCGTTATCACGCACCCAGTAATGGGTACCCATAGGAAACATCTTCGTTGATGCGGCTCTTGCCAGGGTGAACCGCCGCTTCTCACCATCACTATCGTGCCAAACCCTCCGGTCTAACTTAATATCAAACAATCCCCGCTGCTCCCCTAATTTCTTAAATTTTGCAAACCCTGACTGCCCCGCCGAAACAAGTTTTGCAGCATGCTGAACCTCTCGGCACCTCCACGTCAAACGTCGTTTTGCCGTAGGGGATGCGGTCTCTAGCTTTCTAATTAACTCTCGATCGCTGGCCCTTAAACTCTTTATTTCAGCCGCTGTAAGTAAAGACATTAAAGAATGCTCCTTTTGGTGTTTGCCCGCATCGAATAGTATCACATTTCAGTAATTTGGTAACCCGCAGTATAACTTAATCAGCAGGCATCATGGAATCAACGGATTTTTTACACAGATTGCTCCTTACTCCCTCTCCAACCGGGGCTGAGCAGCCGGTTCAAAGAATCGTTCGAGAACGCATGAAAGAATATGCGGATTCAATCGAAACCGATCTACACGGCAACGTTATCGTTGCTATTAATCCCAAGGCCGAGCGTCGTATTATGCTTGCGGGCCACTGTGACCAGATCGGACTAATGGTTCGCTTTATATCAACTGAAGGGTACCTCTACGTTTCTTCACTAGGTGGTATCGATGTCGGCGCTCTGCACGCCTCAAAGGTAACAGTTCACACCGAAAAGGGCCCAATTCCTGGGCTAATTGGCCGCAAACCGATTCATGCCCAATCAGCAGAGGAGCGCGAGAGAACTAGGAATGATATAGAAAAGATCTGGATTGATATCGGCGTTCGCAATAAACGCGAAGCTGAAAAAAAAGTTAAGATCGGCGACACCATAACTTTTGAGCTAGGGGTAGTGGAGCTAGGAAATAATCTCTTCGCTGGCCCTGGCTTAGACGACAAAGTCGGCCTCTTTGTAGCTCTTGAAACTCTGCGGGTCTGTTCAACCAAGAAACGGGCTTTAAAGAGCAGTTCAGTTGGACTCTTCTCAGTAAGCACCGTACAGGAAGAGATCGGTCTGCGTGGCGCAACAACATCGGCCTATGGCATTGATCCCCTTGTCGGAATTGCGATCGATGTTACCCATGCTACCGACAACCCAGGAAATGAGAATACAAAAGCTACACCTTGCGTTCTGGGGGGTGGGCCAACAATCTCAAGCGGGCCCAACATCAACCCAGTAGTTGAAAAGATGCTCAAAACCGCCGCGAAAAAGAGCCGTTCCCCTTTTCAGTTGGCACCCTCAACCAGACCGCTCGGAAATGATGCAAATTCGATTCAAACCTCTCGAGCTGGCGTTGCAGCCGCTGCCATCGGAATCCCAAACCGCTACATGCATACCCCCGTTGAGGTCTGCAGTTATAAGGATCTGGAGTGGGCGGTTAAGATTTTAGCGCAATTTGTGCTGTCGATAACCCCGAAAACCGATTTTAGGCCTTTATAGCGAGCCAACCAAATAACTACAGTCGTTAAACTCACAAATAACACTGCGTTCCGCGCATTTTTGGCCCCTCTTAAGAGGAGATAATTGCGATGCCCTGTAACTACAGGTGTCTTATCTCTTTTCCGTTAGCGACTCTTGTTCTATAAGTTAAGGGTGTCGGTACGCCGATACGTTCAATAATCCAAAGGTCAGAAAAGGTAATCCATGAATAAGGTCGTTTCGTTAGTACTTGCGGTTGGTGTTATTGGAGCAGGTTGGTGGTTCTACAACACAAAAACTCAATCAATGACCTACGAGAGCACAAAGGTGGCTCCCCAGTCAGATAGAGCGATATCTGAGAACACCGATGGCACCGAACCGGGAAGCCGTCAGAATGCGCTTGGAAACTCGGCCAAACAGGTAGCTCCTGGGGTTGCTGAAGAGATAGACCAGATTAAACCCGCCACTGAGGCCTTCTCGTCTGCTGAAGAGGCTCTCGCTGCGGCGATGAAGGGAGCCAAAGATTTCGATGATTCAGTGCTTGAGCAGTTTACTGAGCCAAGCGGTGACTGCTCATGGTGCCCCGCTTTTTACTCATCTGTGCAAGCTCTCGTGCTTAATCCAAACACCCCTCAGGATCAGAAGAGTTACATGGCTGAGCTGCTCGCCATCAGCGGTCGTGCAGAAAACGTTCAGACACTCGTTGATGGCATCAAGAATGCCCCTAACTCCACCGAAGCCGATCTCTTTGCAGAAGCACTTGAGCTCACATTGGGCAAGGAAGATGTTGTGAAAGTTTTAGGAGATCAACTTTCAACGACAAATGACACACTTCGGGAGGCCTCTGTAGCTGCGGTCACCAACCAAGGAACCCGCTACGCTGCCGAGATCCTGCAAAAACACATTCAAGAGAGAAACGATCCAGATGCATACTACTCGGTTGGCATCGGACCTGGGGAATTTATTCCTGACGAGGAGGCGCTACCTTTTGTTCAAGAGCAGGTACAAAAACGTGACCAGTTCTCTGCTGTTTGGGCTAAGTCGCTCATAAATGCCGGATTGCCGGGACTGCAAAATCTCTTTGATCAACTCGAAAACTCAACGAACTACGATTCCGACCGAGCCCTAATTAAAGACGCCTTAGCTCACGTTAACTTTGAAGACGGAATCAAGGAGATGACGGATAACATCATCGCCAGCAACCGTAGTCCTGTTGCCGTAGAGTTCGCCAAACAGATACAGGCAGAGATTAGTCAACAAGAAACTGAGGATGCCGAGGGTACAACAGAGCCATAAAGCTGCTACATCGCTTTATGAGCAGAGCTATCGTCCATCCAAGCAATCGCGGCCCTACAGATGAGAGCTCGGTAGCTACGGAGCTGGCACCCTATCAATCCCCATCTTCGACAAATATTCTCTCGCGTGGTTGCATAGCGGCTGCATTCCTCTTGCCCCTTAGGCTCTCGCTCACCTACATCGTCTTAGCTCCCTTAATCCTCTATTGGTTCTGGCTCAATCGAGTTGCGATCAGATCGTTGACGATCCCTACAGGCGCGCGCGCAGTCGCTGCACCGCTATGTGTGTTCCTTGCAGTGGCTAGCCTATCTGCAGCAGCAGGTGTTTCTCCGCTGCACAGCCTGCCAGCTTTGGCTTCCCTCGTTTTTTTCGTGCTTACCATCCCCTTATACGCGGGTTATGGACACACGCCTTCTGTATGCCTGGCACTCGTTGCTGGTCAAACAATTGCGGCGTTTCATTCCTTTATTGAAGCAGCTGTACCCGATACCATCCCGAGATTCTTCTTAGGCAGAGTAACCGAATCAGGGCAACTGGCGATTACGATACCGGTCGCACTAGGATTGCTTATTCTCGAAATGCAGCGATGCTCGCGCTCGGACGATCGATCTTATTCCAGCAGCCGCTGGCTACTACCACTATGCTGTGTGATCGTTACAGCTACCGTTACGCTACTAGGCTTTCAGAGTGAATTACCCATCCCCACCCCACTGCTTGCAGGATCGTCGCTACTAGCCTCCGCATGTATACTCCTGGCCGGAAAGCGCTCTCTACGAGCACCACCTGATGCGCGCGTGCACACTATACTCCTTGTGTGCAGCCTCCCGCTGCTCATATGTGCGCTGCTGGTGAATTTGAAACGGGGGCCCTGGCTCGGTGTCTCCCTTGGAGTCGGATTCCTAGTACTCGTATACGCTCGTCGCTTGATTCTCCCTTTAACACTAATAGCTAGTATCGTTGCAGTGGCGATCGCGCCCGTTCGGGACCGATTACTTGCTTCATACAGCCACTTTACGATTGAAGGTGGTCGGAGCACGATCTGGCGAATCGGCGCGGAGCTCCTCTGTGAGTATCCACTCGGTATCGGCTACCACAACAGCGGTATACTACGAGAGTTTGCGCCTGAGATACCTGCGGAGTTGAAGCACTTTCACAACAACCTACTGAACATAGCAACGGAGACCGGCTGGCTGGGGCTAGCCACCTTTCTCTGGCTTCTCACTGTCACCATTCGGTGCTGTTTCAGTGACCGGCGCGATCCGCTCTACGTTGCCTTCGGCGCAGCGTTGATCTCGTGGCAAGTTGCTGGGCTTGTTGAATACAATTTCGGCGATAGCGAGGTCACTATTATGGTCTGGGTTCTACTCGGACTGCTTATGCGCCGAGAGATTGCGCGGGCTTAGAAAACCGTCCAAGGTACTATTATCTTTGCTGGTACGAACGCGGCTATCTCGATATACTATTGATTGGGCCCCACACCTGAAGTCATCACAGGGGGCTCGTCTAGTCAGAGGGCCACTCACGTGCAGAGATATAGCAGCTATCATTTCCTTAGAAGCCATTTCAAAAATACCATGCAGGCGAGGGGCTGCGAGCTACTAGAGCGCGAGAATGCAGGGCGAAAACGCGCGCAGGTGTATCCGCTGCGATACGGCGAGCACGTTTTCTCCCTAAGACGACGCGATCTCGTAACGCAGCGAACCATAGCCCAGGGGATTTTTGAAATGGCTTCTAGTGTTGTTGTTGTCTTTTTGTATTGGATCGCGGCAACCGAGGCCAAAGCTCAGCTGCTATGTCCTGGTTCTGAGCAGATATCAATAGGCCTCAGGTCTACTGCGCCTAACGGTGCTAATCGTGAACCGGTTGTGCCACCAACTGGTGACTTTGTTGTGTTCTCCTCAGCCGCAACTAATCTTTCAAGTGCATTCGTCTCAGGTGCGAGCTCTAATTCGCCAAATATCTACCGATAGGCCCCGACGACCGGCATAGAGATACTGAGCGTGAACACCAGCGGTAAAGCTCCTGCTCTCTTCGAGGGACAAAACCTACTTTTTGGATGCCTTGCACCCTCAGTGAGCGAGGTGCTCTCTGACGGATCGTACGCGGTTGCCTTCCATTCCGACGCCAAAGACCTTGTAGACCCGTTCGACTCTGGAAACACCACCCAGATATTTGTCCGACTGCCCGCGATTAATCGCACGGTACTCATCTCTAAGGCAGCCACTGCACAAGGGGGAAATATCGGCGCCAACGGCTCCAGCGAATATGCTACAATCGCCATAGTCGACGCCACACTTGGGCGGTATCGAATCTGCTTTGCATCGAGCGCTACGAACCTCGTTATCCCTAATTCATCCGGAAACGGAGTCTTCTGTCGTGATGTGCGTGTTGTAGGGAATGAAATTACCGAGGAATCTACCGCAAAGATTACCTCTGTTCCCTCAGCTAACTCCCTCACCAAACCTGTCTTAAGTGCTGACGGCTCTGTGTTAACTTTTCAATCTGATGGAACTATAATCAGTAGCAAACAGAGTAACGGGTTCCCCCAGATCTATACATATTCCTTTAGCTCGCAGTCTTTTCGGCTAATAACAGCCACCGCGGGGGGCTTACCCGCCAAAGGAATCTCCGATATGCAGTCCGCCTCTCGCAACGGCGCTGCAGTAGTTTTTCGTTACAGCGGCTTTGACCTTGGGGGTACTGCAGACCTGAAAGGCTTCGAAGCCACTGAGACAACCCTTTTGGTGCACCAGACCGTTGCGACCGGAATCAATGTACAGATAAATACCAACGCAGCAGGCGCGCCGAGCAATGGAGGTACAGTCAGTGGCAGGCTAGACAGCAGTGGGGTGTATGCGGTCTTCTCTGATAGCGGAACTAACATTGAGGCTTCCAGCAATAACAAGATACAGGTGTACCTCAAGAATATCAGTACCGGCGAGCTTGCGCGCGCCAGCGTCACCACCTCTGGCCTAGCTGGCGATGACGATAGCGGCTTTGAAACGAACGCCTCCTTCGCGATGCCAGTTGCAGTTGGACACAGGGACTCCTCGGCAAACAGCCCTTTTGTGACATTCATTTCGTTCGCTCCTAATTTAGCCTCTATCGGCTCACCAAGCAGCACGTCACCCTTTGTATTCCGTTCGGTCTTGGTGACCCCGACCCCAACGCCCACTCCGACACCGACCGCGACTCCTACTCCGCGAAGCATCTCCAACAATATAAAGATTATTGAGCCGCCAGATCTGGAGGTACTTGGCAAAGGATCAGACGGAACGTATGCCATCTCGATAACCTGCGAAAAATTCACCATCGGCTCATCCTTGTTTAAGAGCATCCCCGAGCTCGTTGAGCTCCTCGCCAGTGGCAAGGCCCGGCTAACGTACGCTGTAGATATACGCAAAGCAGGCTCTAGTAAGCGCATTACGCGTGTCTCCTCGCGCAATGTAGTCACCGTGCGAAAACTCTCTCCTGGCAGCTACACGGTGCGCTACAGGGTTGTTGCCACTAAAGGCAGGCAGCAGATACAGAGCCGGCTGAGTCCTAAGGTAACAATTAAGCTGTCGTAGTTGCTATCACTTTTTTTCCTTCCGTTGATTCTGATAGAAGTTAAGGGTGACCCACCAAAAGCTAAAAAAATTAGCCACTCAGATTATTCGCGGCAACAGCTATCTGACACTCGCTACCGCTGATGGTCTCCCTTGGGCAGCGCCGGCATATTACTGCACGGAATAGTGCTGGTGTACCAATCCAAAGGTAACCTCACGGCATCCTCGATTCCGCAGGCTCTCTTGAAGCGCTGGAAAGACCTCAATAAAGGCCCTATCGCTTGTCCCGGCGTAGGCACAGGACCCGTTGGGACGAACTCAATGTCCAGAGGGCTTGTGGTACTTGGCTAATACAACCGCGCGCCATTGGGCACACGACGGTCTGGTGCGATCAACACTACCTTACCTTCGACATCTGGTACTCCCGTGGTCAAGCACTCCGAGATGAAAGTTGCTATCTGTTTCGTTGGAAAATTGAGTACAGCAAGTACCTGTCTGTTCACCAATTCCTCGGGCTTGTAGAGGTCTGTAATCTGCGCACTTGAGCGCCGTATTCCGAACTCTCCAAAGTCGATCGTCAGCTTGTAGGCCGGCTTTCGCGCCTCAGGAAAAATCTTCGCCTCAATGATCGTGCCAACTCTAATCTCTACCTTCTCAAAGTCGGCCCAAGTAATCTGTTCCATTATATTCACGATTAAAATACTACTCTCGGCACCGCGTGAACTTCCTTAGCCTCGCACCCGCATCACTATCGACCCCCAACTAAGACCTGCACCGACCACTGCTACAACGATGTGCTGACCAGGCGTCAACTTGTCCCAATTCATACTAAGCGATGCCGGCGCTCCTGCTCCAGCCTGATTACCTAGATAGGTTACATTGTGCCAGTGATTCGCAGGTGGAATCTCGCGATTGTTTGTGATCTGTTCAAGCATC
Source organism: Bdellovibrionota bacterium (assembly GCA_040402735.1). Lineage (GTDB taxonomy): Bacteria > Bdellovibrionota_C > UBA2361 > UBA2361 > OMII01 > OMII01. Next base: position 13,080 of record JBBALZ010000015.1, on the reverse strand, counting down.
GTGCGGTTTGCCTGATGGCCTATAAAGATATCTCGACTCCAATCGATCGGGTAACGCTCTTCGATCGCTTTAACCAGCCGCACAGTTTGACGTACCGAGAAATCACGCACTGCGCGACCGTCCTGGTGAAAGAACTGGTAGCTATCAACCACTACCGCAGCGCACCTGGTTGGATCCGCTGTGTAGTTTGAATCGATAATCTCTAGCTTACCAGTGTGGCGAGCCGATACCACCCACGCCGCAGCACCATCGCCCCAAATCGCACCATCTGAACGATCGTTGTAATTCACGTGATGCGTCATCGTTGCAGTTGAAACGCAGAGAACAAACTCTGGTAGTTGCGATTCCTCAAAGTTTCTTAAGAAATCTACGTGCAACGCAAAAGCTGGACACGCCGTGTAGACATCATACGCCTCTACCGCTATTCCTAAACGTTCGGCTATTCGCACCGCTTCACCAGGTACTGACTGCTCAGGAGCGCAGCAGTTCACGATAATTTTACCGATATCCGAAGCCTTAATGCCGGCTTGCTGAAGGGCTCGCTCTGCTGCTGTTACTCCGAGATCAACTGCTGTTGCTGTTGTGACCTCCCTCGCCATGCGTGGGTCTTGGTTCCTCGTTGACTTGATGTAGTCGATCGGTAGCGTCGTTACGCGCTCAAGTATACCTATCTTCTCCTCGATCCACTGGGCATTGGTGCCTACATCGAGAGCCTCAAGAAAATAATTATCAATCGCTGTCATTGGGTGGCATGTTCCCATGCCTAAGATCTGCAACACGTTCCTAATCCCCTCACCTAAACCTTACCTTACGCTGCAACAAGCACCACACTACCACACTGACCATCCCCACAGTGCATAAGCACCACCGGTTGCCCTGATTGCAAAGCGTTCCACGACTTCGCGAGCGCAACGCCGTGAGAGCTACCGAGCGAGAATCCAGTCTCATCAACTCCCGAGATAATCTGCTGCGAGCCAACACCATATTGGGTGAGATTCTCACCTGCTTCTGCAGCGTAGAGTTGCGGGGCTATAAAGAGCGCCTTTTGGCTGAGTGTTGCATCAAACTGCTGCAAACGCTGCATCTCTGCCGCAATAAAGGCTTTAAGCTGATCGGATGACAGGAGCGCCTCAGTATTAACTCGCGCCGAGCGCTCAATCACAATCGGAGTCCTTCGCGTTTCCTCTGCCCTCAATCGAGCATACGCCACACCCACACTCGGCCCAGAAGCAGCGCGTTGCTTTCCAAGTACAATTACCACTGCCGCATCACCAAAGAGACCGGCAGCTACTGGATCACTTCCATAGTGCACGTGTTGCGACGGTGTGTTTGTTGAGACATAGAGCAGATACTCTGGCAACCGCGCCGTGCTCCAACGCGATACCACCGAAAACATATGCGGTACCGCTGCTATCCCACCAACTAAGTCGTAAGCCGGGATCTTAACCCCAAATTCTCCAGCTATGCGCTGCGCCTCCGATGGGCAGGTCTGATACGGGGTGCCAGTATCTCCGAGCACTAAACCGATCTGCTCTATCGATAACCCGATTCGTTGCAAAACATCTCGCACGGCTTGTGCACCAAGCAGCGTCGGAGTCGTTGTAGCTACGCTCCAGCCCTCAAGGAAATCTGCGTTACCCTTTGATCTGATGTAATCTAAAGGTAACGACACACGTTTTGTACGCACTCCGGACCGACCAGCTATGGGCGAACCGCTAACCGCACATTCACGCGGTTGTGCACCAGAGAGCAAAACATCGGGGGTCGCCGCTGCAACACCAAGGACAAACATTTTTAAGGTCGCCTCTAATTATACAAAAACTTAGCTCGCTTCGAAGGAAGCCTTCGTACAACAAGTTCCTTACAATACCACTTTGTAATGGAATCAGTAAAACCACCAAAATATTAACCTTTCTAGAAGGTTACGCAAGTATCCGCAGGCTACTTAACTGCCCCTATCGTGGTCGCTTTCTCTCTAAAGCGCCCCACAGTACACTTACTCAATGATGCGCTTTGCTTTTTCACTTAAAACTACCCTTATCTGCTCGGCTCTGGCCCTAGCGATGCTGCGTGCATCGGTATGGCAGTGGGACCGGCACATTCAAAAGCAGGCTCTCATCGTTACACTCAACGAGACCCTCCACCGCGAGGTGGCAGAGATCAAGACGCTTGCAGACTCAACCAGCGACTGGGAGCGCGAAACGTGGCGCCGGGTCAAGGTTTCTGGCAGCTACGATTTCGAACGCGAAGTGATCGTTCGGCGCAATCGCGGCTCAAACGATCACGCTGGTTTTCACGTCATTACACCACTAAAGATAGACGCAAGTGATCTCTACATCCTGGTTGACCGAGGCTTTATTCCTCTGGGGCGTGAATCACGTGAATACCGCGCACGGTATCACTCCGCACCTCATGTAAACCTCTACGGTATCGTAAAAGCCTCAAGCACTCCTAAGTTTCTCGCTCCAACAGATCCTCCGGCAGGCCTCTCTGCGCCGTGGGTTGATCTCTGGATTCGGGTCAATATCGAAGCGATGCAGAAGCAGCTGCCGTACAAGGTGCTGCCGGTGTACATCGAGGTAATGGAGAACCCAGACGATCCTTTACTTGCCGAAAAGATAGTCAAGGAGGGCTCTGCAGGACGTAACGATGTGCTCGCGCTTACGGGACAGAAACAAGTTGAAAACTTCGGCTTAGAATCTCCTGATATTCAGTACCCCATTCCGCACTTTGACACCACGCCGCCACCTGATATCCACCTGGGATACGTGTATGAGTGGGCATTTATGGCGCTGCTTACGCTCGGAATCGGCACGATCGCTCAGTTCAAGCGCGGCGCGCGCGTGACAAGGGACGCGGAATAAACGTCACTTCCAAGGAATCGTAGGTGTAGGTCTGCTCTTCATACGTCGCGATAACTAGGTCTTGCCACCCTTTGCTACGCGATCCCAGCCTCTAGAGATGTAGTAACAACACCCCATCCAGCCGACACTAATCAGCACTGCGGTCATGGGGGAGAGTTGCAGGACTGACCGCTTTAACGCGATCTCCCCATACAGACGCACTGGCCCAAGGAGAAAAAACATAAGCGCCCACATACGTAACGGCTTGCTGCCAAAGTACTCTAACCAACGACAACGCAGAGATAAATGCCGCAGCGCTCCGAGCACCGCGATACAGCACACTACACTCAAGGCACCAAACGCCGGATTCACCCGCATCTTATCTGGCCAGCCACCAAGAAGCACCGCGGCAGCCAGCAACACTAACCACATAGAGAGCTGTCGCACCATTTCACGAACCGACACCGAGTGAACGAGCGCTCCACCGAGTAACATCGGCAACCAGAACACCGCCATCGGATATCCGCCTAGGTACTCACTGGGCGACTCAGGCACCAGCGCTAGGCGCACTAAAACCAGGTATACAACCGATACACACACCGCTGCACTCCAGATACCACGCGGCCCCCATCCGATAATCAGCAGCGCAGGGATCGTTAGAACAACATTGAGCATCATTTCATCCATTCCCAGTACTCTACCCACTGAAAAAGGAGTAACAACGAGCGAAACGAGCACCATCTGACCTATCCGCGTGCCGAGCCTGCGCCACAGGTTCCAATCAAACAGGTGCGGATAGCGCTCGCGCACCATGGCAAGCGATATTCCACTGCAAAACAGAAAGAGGCTCAAGACAAAGTCTCCTGGCAGGAGCTTATCGGGAACATTGTGTGCCAAAAGGAGCGGCAGGGAATCTGATAACGTTAAGACAAAACTAAAAAAGAACATCCCCGCCACTGCGATTCCACGCAGGAGATCGAGCTGCGCATCGCGCCCTGATCCTCTCACGGTCATCTCCGTAGCACTCATCGCCGCACCGTTCATATCTACAGAAAGAACCCCTTCTCGCGAACCGCTGCAATAAGCTTCTCAACACGTTCACGGGGGTAACTTGCAACGAGCAGGGTCTCAAGGGCAGCAAAGGTCATCGGTGCAATAACCTGCGCCAACACTGCGCGCTCCTCTGCTGACAAGTTGAACGACTCGTGCAGCGCACTGGTGACCCTAACGTTGCTCACCGCCTGCTTACGAGCCCATGGACTCACCTCTGCCCGCTCGCGGCAACTAGATATGGGCACAGTAAGCGCCTCAACGAACCCCGTTTTCCACAAGGTAAACAGCGTCCGCAAACACTCATGCTCATCGACACCGGAACGCTCTCGAAGTGCCTCAAAGTTAGCCCCCTGTGGGCCACAGGCGGCTAACACCTTGAGCATCTCTGCACACTCTCCTGCTGGTGCCGAGATATCACGTCCACTGTAGCGCTCTATTAACCTGACTCCCGATACTTCATCGTTAGCCGAAGTATCATCAGGAATATAGGAGGTTAAAAAAGTAAGATTCTTAAACGTTGCGCTACTTAAACCCCGATCAATCTGGAGCGACTCGTGACACAGTAGAGTTTCACGAAACATCCGATTGCGGACGATATCTATCACCTGCTCCCGGGCTACGATGTTATCGTCTAATGCGGTTAATACTTCGTTCAGTTGTGGAGAGAGATCCTCGGATGACATCATCACCACTCGAGATTCTGAAATAAATTGCAACCCCGCTCCGCGCGCATCGCGCATAAAGTCGGTAAACATCTGCGCCGAGTTGTGCTCTCCCAGAAACTCTTGAACTAAGTATGAAGGCTCTGAGCTCTTGAGTCGCTCAGCGGCCTCACGCACATATGGAGTAATCGAGCTGGACTGCTCAACTATCAGCGCAAGAAACGCCATAGCATTCTCTAGACGGACGACATCATCCTCGTTCTCGACAAACGATGCACCGACGCGCAAGATGTCGCGCAGCGCCCCACGCTGTCTCCAGCCAGGTAACGTGTTATAGCTCACAAAGAAAACTCCGTGAGCCGCCAGTGCCGCCACGCTACGATTGAGGATCTCGCGCTGTAGATCTGGCGATACCCACGAGTACACACCGTGGCAGATAACGTAGTCGTAGCTGGCGCTTGACGGTTTATACTGTGCAATGTTGCCGACAATCAGCTCGATATTGGTCAGCCCTAGGTTGGCGATCTCTGCGCGCCCCTGTTCGATTAATCCATCATCGAGATCGATCCCAAGAAACGAGCTCTGCGGATACTGTGCTGCCAGTGGAATGATATTTCCGCCATCACCGCATCCGATCTCAAAGAGAGCACACCGATCTGCTGGCGCTGCGTTGATACCGTACAGACGCGCGAGCGCACCGATGCGGGCGGGGTGGGTCTCTTTGCGAGCAAACGTCTTGTAGGGATAAGCTGACACGTACCTCTTTTGAGCTCCTCGTAGATCCTCAGCGCTTCAGCACCTCAGAAGCCGTAGCGATCGTGGGCAGATGCCTCATGCTTGAATCCGCAACCGCCTTGGTTGGGCTCATGATACTACACAAGGTAGCCTTCTTGGGTAGCCATCATCTGAGGCCCTTTGTACTCAATCGCCCCGATACGCTCTAATTCAAATAAAATAGGATAGTGCGTTACCTCTTTGCTGACCTCAGCAACCAGCTCCGCAAACTCACTCGCCAAGCCTTCATGCGAGAGGGGCCGCGGCGCGCCCTGCTTTGTACGGTATCGTTTTGAGCTGGACCACAATCCGATCACACGATTCAGGATATCGTGCTGGGTCGCTCCCCGCTCTTCCCCCTAGAGTAGCCGTGACACTTCAGTTCGGCGCAAACCGGTCATGACACTCACCTTGCTCACACTAAACTCGCCTTTGGCTTAGCGTATCTCGCATTCAGCCTGCTGCACAAAGGCCCGGCGCACGATCTCCTCTACCTGAGCAGAACGTACCCCGTGCTTGAGGCACCACTTCACCAGCGCTCGAAGAATCGCCTCTATTAAATTCACTGAGTGTTCAGCTGTGGCCATATCAGACCCGGTACAGTAGCCAGCGCCCTCCGCGGAAGCACTGGAGCTTTTGATAACGTTAAAGCTGTCTATATTTTTCAGCATGACAGGCGAGGATGAAAGTGCTTCTGAGAGTCGCGCTACCTAGCTGTTATGACTTGCTTTTACTAGCTTCACGCTCGAAGCGCTGTGTTTCGTTCATGAAGGCAGCTACATTACCGCTACCTTTCCGTCCCTAATAATCTTTTCCTTAATTACGAACTGCACTCTGCGGTCAATAATACGGATCGGACCATCTGGAGTAGTTATTTCACGTTGCTCTAACAACCTTGCAAATAGATCTTCCCTCGTTGCAATGCGCGGATTTGAAGCGACTGTCTGCTGAAAGAGCAATGTAGCAGCATACGCTGAGAGAGTTGCCCCAGACGGAACTGCTGAATACCGCTCCGCGACGAATCTTTTCAAATACGGCAGATCAGTGTCCATCTCAATAAACCGTACACCTTCCAACGTATCACTACCAGCTGCCTCCATCACATCTTTCTTCGCAACCCAAAAATTACAGTAGATCGGAGCGGCTACTTTTAGCTCCTTCGCTTGCCGCAGAAACGGCCCCATTTGATTTGCCCCGATGTTAGCAATGATAGCCTTTGGCCTTGAACCCCTAGCAAGTCGCAATAACAAGGAGCGGAAATCAACCTCCACCGGCAAAACTTCCTGATCGGTCGATATTGCTACCCCCATTGAAGTCGAGGCTGCACGAAAGCCTTCTGACACCGCCCCCTGCCAATCATCTTGCACAGTAATGAGCGCTGCTGAATCGTATCCACGCTGTTTCAATATCCGAGCCAGAAAACCACCCTCATTATCCGATTTAGACCAGACTTGAAACGCGAATGGATTAACCACAGTGAAATCTTTGTTACCTGCGCCCCCAAGCAACGAGATACCGAGCGCGCGCGATATCGGATTGATAGGCATGCCCACCGAACCTCGCATAACATATACGCCCATAACATTGCGGGCACTAGTAAGGGTACGAAACTCGTTTACTCCGGTAACGGGATCGGCCTTTGAATCAGCGAAGATAATCTCTAACTGCTCAGGTTTCGCTGCTAGTGACCTAGCGGCTTCAATACCATAGCGGTTATCGGCTCCTCCTGATGCATAACTCCCACTAAGTGGCAGCAACATTCCGATCCTGACTGCTGCACCCCGCGATGGTGTAGGAGTCGATTGTGCCTGTGATTGGGAAACACTATCTGCCGCCGTACCAAGTAAACCCAGTATCGCCGTAACACGTAAAACCTTTATTATATCATGGAAAATACGGTGCACTCATCCCCTCCCGAAACGATGGATATTGTAACGACAACCCTAAGACCTCCTTCATACGAGTGTTCCGCACCCGTTGATTAGAGAGCATCGTGTACGCACCTCGTCGCAACACCTCCTCCGGCGAAACGGATGGCGGCAACGCCAAGCCCTCTCGCTCACAAAGATACGCCACTACATCACTCGCCTGAGTTGGCGAGTCATCACTTACGCACAATACACAAGGTAGCACTCCTAAGTACGAAACGCACCGCACAATAACCTCTGCGAGATCCTCTACGTGAATCCGATTCGTCCACTGTGAACCATCACCGACTAGAGCATACGTACCACTCCTAAGCGATACCGCCACACCGCGGTCGGGCCCATATATTGCTGGCAGCCTCAACGCTGTAAACGCTATGTGCCCACTCGCTTTAGCAGCCTGTGCGTACAGATCTTCCGAGCGCTGCCTTGCGCGCCCCTGCGCATTCCACGGCGCTGGCGGGGTTGCCTCATCAACCCACGAACCATCGCGCACGCCGAATACTCCTGTTGTACTTAGATACACGATGCGCTCTATCCCCGAAGCGGATATATCTCCGAGCGCTCGCACCACACACTGAACTCCACGCTCTGATCCCTCGGCGTCATCCAACGTAGTGCGGAGTGGCGGCACACTATCAACAATAACGCGCAAGCTCGGATACTGCGCAAACAGCCGCGCTAGCCCATCTCGGTCGTCGATCGTCACCTGAAACGACTCCCAGCCTTGAGCGCGCCAATGCTCACACTGCGCAGCGTTACGGGAGGTGATAACGAAGCTACCGCATGGACTCTTCTCTGCAACCCGTTGCAGCGTATATCCGCCACCAAGTAAGAGTGTCGTTGGTGCCACTGTAGTTACGGCCATAATCGTTCAACCTTCCAAGTGCCAGCGGCCTGGGCTGTGTACTGAAACCTATCGTGCAAACGATTCTCACGCCCCTGCCAAAACTCAAAACATGTCGGCACGAGGCGATACCCGCCCCAGTGTGCTGGACGCGGCACCGGGCCATCACCTACTGAACTGCGTAGCTCAGCCATCGCGCTCTCAAGCTCCTGGCGTGATGTTGCCACCTCGCTCTGACGCGAGACGGCCGAGCCAAACTGCGAATCGCGTGGACGACGTGCGAAGTACTCATCGTTCTCAGCCTCTGAAACCCGCTCGACAACCCCCTCAATGCGCACCTGACGCTCAAGATTTCCCCAGTAGAATGCGAGCGCAGCTCGATTATTGCGCTCGAGTTCTCGCCCTTTGCGACTAAGGTAATTCGAGAAAAAGACAAAACCACGCTGGTCGAGCCCTTTAAGTAACACCATGCGTACGGCGGGTTGCAGATCTGCACCAACCGTTGCAAGCGCGCAGGCGTTTGGCTCGTGTTTATCAACTTCTAACGCCTGCTCGTACCATCTTCTAAACTGAGCAAACGGATCACTCTCGATTGAATCGATATCGAGCTCGCCCTTTTGGTATTCAATTCTGGTTTTTGAGAATGGATCGGACATAGTGATGGCTTATCGGTAATACGTTAGCAGTTTGCCGAACAACATGCACGTTTACGCGCAATCAGAACAATACCGCCAGAGATTCGGCAACCTGCTCAAGTATCACCTCAATCGCCGAAAAATCGCCAGGCCCCGCGACACCTCCGCGGACATGTTCGTAATTCCAGCACGGCGCAAGACGCGGCGATATCAGACCCGCGATCCTGGAGGGCTGGCTTCCAGCCAGCCGCGTTGGAACCCGCAAGCATATTCGCAACGCCAACACGGCGGACTTCCAGTCCGCCCTCCAACATCGCGGGGCGAATGCGGACCTGCGAGGAACTCAACCAGCCCCAACGATCTTTAACCCAGGATCCCCGGTTGACCCGAGACGCTCAAGCGAGACAAAATCTTTCTTGCGATCGGCATAACCGCGAATCGAGTAGAGCTGCCCATCGGTAACCCCGTAGCGCTCAACCGCTCCGAGCGCTTGCAAAGCCTCATCGGTCTGCGCGCGCCGAGCAAGGAGCTCGCCGTAGAGCTCAACTTTCCGTCGCACGACTTCTGGAGCATCAAAAAGAACCTCAACGCGAAACGCGCTGACTCCACACTCTCGTAACGCCGGAATAAGTCGTAACGCGGACTGTGGCACACCGTTAAACATCGTATTGCGACACTCAGCATCAGCTTTTAACGGATGCAGTGCACCTTTTGCATCGCGCAGCTCCACCCGATGCTTCTCACACGGCCGGCCACAATCACGGTAGCTCGAACCGTTGCTCAAAAATGCTGCAAACACACAGTGCTCCATGTGAAATGCCGGAATATAATGATGAATCGTCACCTCTAACCGCGATGGATCAGAGGCCTTGATAAGCTCTGTAAGCTGCTCTCCATTCAGGTCATAACTCGGACAGAGCGCATAAAGCCCCTTCTCAAAAAACCACCTCGCAGTAAGTGAGTTCGCAACATTGAGGCTAAAATCACCCACCAACTCCATTCCGCTTCCACGTAGGTACTCAAGCGCACCGAGATTGCGCACTAAAATACGATCCGGTCTAAGCCGCTCGATGACTTTTAGATGCGCGAGCTCTCCAGGCTTTAAAATTCGAGTCGTGGCGATACCAGCGCGGTAGCCCAACGCTCGCACACGTTCTACCGCTGGGCCGTATTCCTTTCCGAACTCAAAATCGAGGTACACGGTATCAATCGGCAATCCCTCTAAAGAATCAAGCTGCGCAAACTCACGAACTAAGAGGTGCAGCGCAGGACCGGCTTTAGCCGCCTTTGCTTCACTCTCCTTCCGCAGCGATGAAACGATCTCCGTTGTTGCGCTGCCACTCACCTCAACAATCGGTCGAATCAGGCGTGCTTGCGTGAGTTGGTCAGTGATCCTGCGTCGAAGCGCCTTTAACTCACGAGCGTGTATAAAGCACAGACCACTGAGGTGAAACTCACAACGGTCGAGCACAAACACCGTGCCGCCGAGCGACCCGAGCTCAGCCCGCATACTCGCTTCGGTAAGCGGAGCTCGCTCAGCCGGAGCAAGGAGCGCCTTAGATTCGACATCGACCGAGTGACCATCGTTATCGAAAGCAGTGACTACAAGAGGCTTACCAACAGCTCCTCTTACAACTACAGAGATCGGGATGCGCTTTAACAGATTCTTATCGGCGAAACTACGCTCTAATTCACTGTGCACGTGCGGAGAGGCATTGAGGTACACCTCCATTCCAGCGCGAACCTTCTGTATCAAATCCGTATCGCGAGAAAAAGTTACTCGCCATAAGTTGTTCTGTCGATCCCTATCTCTACGGTCTACACCGTACACCGCTCCACCGACCTCAATCCCTGTCTCTGGATCACGAAACACCAGGCCATCGCCAGGAACGATCGGCTCGATTGACCTCACGATGAGGGTCTTTCCTTCAATTGCCTCGATCCCACCCAGCGCTAAACCGTGATGACTACTGATTCCAGGGTTAACGAGCTTTTGGTGGTTCACACCATCAAACCACCCATTAAAAAACCCGCGAGAATACACACGCGCCATCGTGCTCACTGCCTCGCGAGTCTCTGAATCTGAGAGCGCCCCAACGCTCTTATCCTTGTATGAGCGCGCAGCACTCGCAACGTACGCTGGTGATTTTAATCGACCCTCGATCTTAAACGAGTCGATACCGATCGACACCAACCGAGGCACATCTTCAAGCCCGCACAAGTCTTGAGGCGAAACAAGGTATCCACTCCCCGGCCGTTTGAGCTTCTCACCATCTACAATAAGGTCATACGGCAGCCTACACGATTGCGCACACTGACCACGATTTGCACTCCTGCCTCCGAAGCTCTCCGAGGTGAGACACTGCCCTGAATACGAGACGCACAAGGCCCCGTGCACAAAAACCTCAAGCTCTTTATCGGTTTCGCGGCGTATGCGCTCCATCTCAGAAATAGAAACCTCACGACCAAGCACATAGCGCTTCATCCCCAAGTCTTCCGTCAATCGGATAGCCTCAGCGCTCGTCACCGTCATCTGAGTTGACGCATGCACCACCTGGTTGGGGGCGATCGCTCGAATAGCGCGTGCAAGTCCGATATCTTGTACAATGAAGGCATCAGGGGCGAGCGGTAGCACCTCTTTGAGTGCAAGCAGCGCATCGTTAAGCTCGCGCTCAAAGATCAGGATATTGAACGCGAGCAGCACCCGTACTCCGTAAAGGTGCGCGTAGTCGATCATCGCTTTAAGCTCGCCGAGTTCAAGCGTCGGGGCCCGACCGCGGGCGTTAAATCCCGGCATCCCCATGTACACAGCATCGGCACCGTTGTGGACCGCAGCGCGCAACATATCCCAATCACCAACTGGGGCGAGGATCTCCGGGTAACGCTGAAGGGAAGAGGTTTGCATAAGCCTAGTTTGCACTATGGTGAGGTGGACATTATGGTAAGGTGGCGCGGCCGGGCGTCGTTAAAGCCGTTAAAAACACCTCTACTCGAGCATTTTTGGCCCCATTTCAGCTAAGAGAATTGCGACGCTCCACTCTATGGCGATTGCGTTAATTCACAAGGTAGGGACAAATTAATGCCAACTCTTACTTACTCGCTCCGGTCACTCTTTTCTTACCAGCAATACTCGTTGCAGCTCATTAGGAATGTCCGTGTACCCCTTGAGAGGAATTGGATTTCTGGGGTCTTCTATATTTAGACGCAATCCCCCTATTTCATCGCGCACTGCGCCCTCACAATACCATCGCAGAGCCTTACCGCTCGCATGAGCAAGGTCTCCTTTTTCCCACAGCTTCAAGAGTGTATCTAGATTTATCTCATTCTCCTCGCGTGTCGCCCACCGAAATGGCACTGTTCTGAGAGCTATCTCTACATCGAACCGCCCTTTTCCCGCTAGTTTTATATCAGGGATTAAGGTCTCAACCTGCTTTTCGTCTACCAGTATTTTGCTGCACACTCCGGGACCAGGGTACTCATAAAAATCCCTCCAAGTGGGCTCAAATGATGGTGTTGCATGATTAGCTATTTCATCGAGCCCTTCACGTAATAAGTTTAGAAGTGTTGCAACCCGATCTGGTTGCAACGGGCCTCGTAAAGTTAGGTCTCTTAGATCTTCTGAGAGCTGTTCTACACGCAACCCTTTTTCAAGAAAACTATCTATTTTTCGATCTTTTGCAGATCTACCGCCTCTTTCTGTCCCGAGAGCAAGCAACATGACTACCCCTCTTCTTCAAATATTATTGCTAAAATTTCACGAGCGAGCCTCTCTTTCTCTTCCAAGGAAAGCACGTCACCAGTTAAAAGCTCTTTAAATTCTTCGTAGAGAGACTCGCTCATAAAGGCTCCGCGAATTTTAGCTGCCCTAGATTTGACGAAACTATATAACAAAGCTACGCCAAATCAACTGCTGAATTTAGGATAATTCCCGTCCAGTTAGGCTAACTATTACCCAAATCCTGAGAGATCCTCTTTTACAAAGTGTGATGACAACAAAAAGCAAGAACAACGATTTCCTAACTCGCTGTTCTCTTTTACTCTTTGTAAAAATAAACACTTCGTCATTCCGAGGCTAAAGTTTTTTTCACAAAGAGCTCAGCGAGGGATGGAAGGAGAGGCGAATCACAAACTTAAAGAAGATATGGCCTTATTCACAGTGAAATAGAGATAGAGGCCCGACCGTTCTCCACACGGCGACCCCTCTCATTACTATTTGTGGGCAATAGTGAGGAGTATGGCGGGGTACGGTTCAGATGAGCCGGGCGGGGATCAGGGTGCTGATATAACAGGGCATCGCAATTCTCCCGCTATCTACTCGAAAAGACTGGCATTCCTGACAGG
>JBBALZ010000014.1:0-34619 GCA_040402735.1 Bdellovibrionota bacterium | reverse complement strand
AGCGCTACTCCCCGCTTTCTTACCAGATGAGACTAAAAACACCCAAATAGACCGCTTTTTCCGAGGGGGCTAAAAAAAGAATTGCGATGCCCTACTCTTAGTCCACTAATTTTGCTTAGCATAAGGTTTTTGCTACAATTTCCAAGCAAATACACTAGGAGTTCGTATTATGTTGACCACAGTAAAGAAAGCAGCTGAAAGACTTTACGAAGTAGCTGTGAGAGCAGACGGGGAGTCAGAGGAATATAAAAAGTTAGGTTTCTTAACACAAACAAGTTTGAGTGACGTTGAATTCGCCTCACACAGAGGACATCTTGTGGCTCAGTTTGGCAAAACAGGCCATATGTCTATGCCATTAGAGCCGATTAAAAATCCGCAAAGGCGCCAGGAAATGCGTTATAGATTTCGCGCGATGCTAAGTGACCTCAGAAACATGAATGAGCATGTAATAGTAGACAATGGTCAGGTACAAAGAGATGTGCTTGATAAATTAGTTGTTGATGCGCCATATTTACTGTCGGATGGGCAGATCCAAAGACCTATATACTTTAACGAGCTGGCCCGGGGAGCTAATGGCGAAGGACTGAGGATGTGGTTTCGCGTCAAGCAAGGATTTATGTATACTGACCACTGGCTTGATTTGGGCAAGGCTCAAGAAGGAGTGACAATATCACTTTTTACTTTGCCAAACTTCCCATCGCTGGGGAAAAGATAACGAATGGCGCGATTTCAGAAAAACCTATCGGTTTTTCAAAATCCGCCCAAACGTTATACTCTTCTACTTCCATGCCTGAATTGAACCTAAATTCGGCAGTTAAGTTAGGGTTCGAAACAAGAGCTAGCATACGCTTGGCCGGAGCAACTGTTTTCTTTAGGCTGCTTTTTTTTGTTTCTTCGTCGGAGCGAAGAACAACTTTATTCCTACTGCCTCTAGGATAGACGCCAAGCTTGAGAGTTTGGGGTTGCCCTTCTTCGACAAGCTTCGATAGAGATTCTCACGATTAAGTGATGTCTTACGAGCAAGGTTCGCCATTCCACCGCTCGCCTCAACGACATCACGTAACGCGAGAAGAAACACCTCCTCAGAGTCGCTCATACATGCGTTGAGATATTCCGCTGCCTCTTTCGGGTCCTTAAGCTGCTTAAGGAGCTCACACCTATAACTTTTTACTGGCATCTTTATACTCCTTCCAAAGTAGTTTCGCTTTCAGTATGTCCTTTGCTTGAGAGGCTTTGTCACCGCCACACAGAAGGACCACTACGGTATTCCCCTCCCGACCAAAGTAGACACGATACCCTGGTCCAAATGAAACTCTGAGCTCAAGGACCCCGGTGCCTACGCTCTTGCAATCACCGAAGTTTCCAAGCTCAAGTCTATTTATACGTGCTCGTATGACAGCTCTCGCTTTGACATCTTTCAAATGTAATAGCCAATCGAGAAAGGCGCTCTTGCCACGCTTTTGCTCGTAAATGACTAACGTCTGATTCATAGATATAATGTAGCTTTAAAGCTACTGTGCGTCAAGGCATTAATACAAAATCTGTGTTTTGAGTAAGATAACAAGACAGCCCACGAGGATTTCGACCCAGCGGTCGAAACCGGTAGCTGAAATGTTATACTCTTCTAAGAGGTCAGCGAGAACGGCGAGAGAAGCAAGAGGTAAATCACAAAAATTTAGAGAAGATATGGCCTTCTTCACAGTGAAATAGAGATTGTGAAATAGAGATAAAGCCCCGAATGTTCTCCACACGACAACCCCTCTCATTACTCCTTGTGGGTCATAGTGAGCCCCTTCCTGTCTAAGTTGTTGACTGGAGGATGGGGCGTGAACGGTTACGATATTTCTCTAAGAGACCGCAAGAACAGAGCAATATCAGCTAGCTATAGAGCGCGGTCAGTGAGGGAAATGGCTAGGGGCCGAAGGAGTTAACGCTTTATGAGCTTTCATGGCTGAAAGAGACGAGGTATTCTCCTTCGGTGGTGAGGCTTTCAAAATGTGCGATCGTATTGTGCACCTTCATCGGAGCCTCAACGATTGTGGTTGCTGAACCGCTCCTCAAAACGGTGCCGCCGATACTACTCTTGGCCACTCGCTTCACTCTCGCAGCTATTCTACTTGCGGTAGCAGCGCCAAAGCGGGTGTTCCCTTTAACTCGTAACGAGGTTCACGCTGGCTTTTTTGCGGGTATCGGATTCGGGGTCGGCTCAGCGCTCCTCTATTTAGCTCTACCTCATGTCCGGGCGGGGAAAGTTACGTTTTTGGTAGCTCTTGAGGTAATAATTGTACCTGTTGTTTCAGCGCTCCTGTACAAACAAAGACTCACTCGCTTTGAACTCGGCGCTCTTGTGCTTGCGGTTCTTGGTTTATGGCTGATCGCCGGAGATGCCGAAGGCGCTCTCTCGTGGTGGGATATCGTCGGGCTGCTAAGTGCTTTTGCCTACGCCCTCTACACCATTTCGCTTTCAAGACTCGCTATTTCAGGCAGCATTGTGGGCTCCACTTTTGTGTCCTTCTGCATTATTAGTGTGCTTTCGCTCGCTACATCGTATCTATCTGAGTCGTTTGAAAGTGCTCGCTGGAGCGCTAGTGGCATTAAAACACTTCTGTACTTGGCGACTATCGGATCTGTTGCTAGATTTCTCATTCAAGCTTGGGCTCAGAAAACAGTTTCAGCATCATTTACCGCGCTGACCTTCACCGCAGAGCCGGTATTTGCGATAGGGCTCAGTTACATCTTTTTAGGAGAGCGTTTTTCTGCGACCCAGACGTGCGGGGCGGTCGTGATTATAGCAGCGCTACTTATAGCAAACGCGCCGCGTTCTAAGAAGGTTGCCGCAACCACAAGCTATTTCTCTCCGAGCCCGCAAGAACGAAGTAACATCAGCTAGCTATAGCGCGCGGTCATTGAAAGAAATAGCTAAGCGCCATTTTCAGGCCCGCAACTGCTGAATTTAGGTCCTACACCCTTGCCCGATCCCAACTACCAAGCCAGCGAAGCTGCTGTTTGATACTCAGTAACTCTGGTCTCAAAGAAGTTCTTCTCCTTACCGAGGTCGATCGTCTCACTCATCCATGGGAATGGATTCTTTGAGCCGTACTGAGTCTTTAGACCGATGCGCTCAAGACGACGATCAGCGATATACTGAACGTAATCGCGGAACATCGGCGCTGTTAGTCCCAAAATTCCGCGAGGCAAGCAATCCACCGCATACTGATACTCAAGCTCTACTGCTTGCTTAATCTTATTGGTGATATGCTCCTGGAACTCTGGCGACCACAGCTCAGGATTCTCAGCCTTGATGCTGTTAATTAGGTCGATACCGAAGTTTAAGTGAATCGTCTCATCACGCAAGATGTACTGGAACTGCTCGCCGATACCGGTCATCTTATTCTGACGGTGGAACGAGAGTATCATTACAAAGCCGCTATAGAAGAAGATTCCCTCCATGATCACATAGAAGCCGATTAGGTTCTCTAGGAACTTCTGCGCCCCTTCCTTAGTTGCTGTAGTAAAGTCTGAGCGCAGAACATCCTCTGTGAGCTGCATTTCAAACTTATCCTTCTCGTTGATCGAGTTTACCTCGTTGTACATATTGAACACTTCGCCCTGATCGAGCGAGAGAGACTCAACTATGTAGTGGAAGGTGTGAGTGTGCACAGCCTCTTCAAACGCCTGTCGCAAGAGGTACTGGCGGCACTCAGGATTCGTTACATGCTTAAAGATAGCCAAGGTGATGTTGTTACCAACGAGGCTTTCTGCAGTGCTAAAGAACCCTAGATTGCGCAGGATTACCCGGCGCTCATCGGCACTCAGTCTATCTGACTTCCAAAGCTCGATGTCCTTGCCCATCGGAACCTCTGTGGGGAGCCAGTTGTTGGCACAACCGTTTAAGTAATGCTCCCAGGCCCACTTGTACTTAAGTGGCATAAGTTGATTAACATCCACCTTCGCGCAGTTAATTATACGCTTCTCGGATGCCTTAATTCGCTGGCTGGTATCGTTTGCACCGGTGTCACCACTGCTATTATCGCCGCTGTTATTATCACCACTGTTATTATCACCACTGTTGCTTGAGCTTCCTGCGTCATCAAAGTTTAACATCGTATACTCCTATTACCTACCTATACACACTTTATAGCTATAACCTACTACTCACACTATACTGCTAACTATCGCCTCTCCTACTGACAACTCTCACAGTCGCCATCTAGACCACACACCTTAGGCACCGATGGCTTTTCTGCTGTGACCGCTGCGCTTGCCGTTGCCGCTTGAGTTTCCGAGGTCGCCTTGCGCTCAACTACAACTTCCGCGGAAGCCGACTTATTCTTCATCCAACGTGGCTGCAACCCACGCTTGTTGATATCTGTTGTCGACTTCTCTATCTGCGTTGCACCGAGTGAACGCAGGTAGTAAGTGGTCTTTAGCCCCTTCCTCCACGCGCTCATATACATATCATGGAGCTTCTTACCGCTTGGCTCTGCTATGTAGAGGTTAAGCGATTGGCCCATGTCGATCCACTTCTGGCGACGGCTACCACACTCGATTAACCACTCCGGCTCGATCTCAAACGCGGTCAAGTACACCTTCTTTAGCTCATCAGGGATACGCTCGATCTCTTGGATCGAACCATCAAAGTACTTGAGATCGTCGATTATATCCTCATCCCAGATACCGAGGTTCTTGAGCTCCTCAACGAGGAACTCGTTATGAACGATAAACTCTCCTGAGAGATTGGATTTTGCATAAAGATGCTTGTAGTTCGGCTCAATCGACTGGCTAACTCCTGTGATATTCGAGATAGTAGCCGTTGGAGCAATCGCCATGGTATTGCTGTTACGCATACCGTTTTTCTTAATTGCATCCCGCACCTTGCCCCAATCAAGGCTCGCTGTTGTGTTTACGTCTACATTATCCTTACCACGCTCATCGACCAAGATATCTAAGGTATCGATCGGGAGTAAACCGCGATCCCACTTAGAACCCTTATACGTTGAGTATGCACCCCTCTCTGCAGCTAGCTCAGTTGAAGCCAAGATCGCGTAGTATGAAATCGATTCCATACTTACGTCAGCAAATTTAACCGCCTCTGGGCTAGCGTAGCTAATACGCTGTGCGTAGAGCGCATCTTGGAATCCCATAACACCGAGTCCTATCGGGCGATGCTTGATGTTTGAAGTGCGAGCCTCTGCCGTCGGGTAGAAATTAATATCTATCACATTGTCTAACATTCTTACTGCCGTGCGCACGGTGCTTCCTAACAAGGCGTGGTCAATGCCGTTCTTTCCAAGGTGGCGAACCAGATTAATCGATCCTAAGTTACACACTGCCGTCTCATCTGCTGAGGTGTTTAGCAGGATCTCTGTGCACAGGTTTGAACTGTGAACAACTCCAACGTGGTCCTGAGGTGAGCGTAGGTTCGATGGATCCTTAAAGGTGATCCACGGATGCCCTGTCTCAAACACCATACTGAGCATCTTACGCCAGATGGTTACCGCCTCTATCTTCTTAAAGAGCTTGATCTCTCCACGCTCCGCTTTCTGCTCATATTCAACATACCGAGCATCGAACTTCTTGCCATAGAGATCATGAAGATCAGGCACATCACTCGGGCTAAACAGTGTCCAAGTCCCGTTTTGCGCAACCCGCTTCATAAACAGGTCTGGGATCCAGTTTGCTGTATTCATGTCGTGAGTACGGCGGCGCTCATCACCGGTGTTCTTACGCAGCTCAAGGAAATCCTCGATATCAAGGTGCCACGTCTCAAGGTACGCACACATCGCTCCCTTGCGTTTCCCCCCCTGATTGACTGCGACTGCTGTATCGTTTGCAACCTTTAGAAACGGTATCACTCCCTGGCTGCGGCCATTTGTGCCCTTGATGCGAGCCCCGGTCGCTCGAACGTTCGTCCAGTCGTTACCGAGCCCCCCAGCCCATTTTGAGAGCTGCGCATCATCAGCTACACACTTAAATATGTGCTGCAGATCATCCATAACCGTTGTTAAATAACACGAGCTTAGCTGTGGGTGCAGCGTTCCGGCGTTAAACAACGTCGGCGTACTCGATGTGAAGAGGAACTTAGAGAGTACGTCATAGAACTCGATTGCACGCTCGTTCTTCTTGGCTCCCTCGTTAACACTGAGGCCCATGGCAACTCGCATCCAGAAGATTTGTGGCGTCTCAAGACGAACATCCTCGTGGTGAATCAAGTAACGGTCGTAAAGTGTCTGGAGCCCCAGATACTGAAACTGCAAGTCACGATCGAGTTTTAGCGCCTTTGAGAGCTTATCTAGATCAAACTCGAGCAGCTCAGGAGTCATGCGCTCTACGGAAACGCCCCTTTTTAGACACGCCTTGAAGTACTCCTGATGCGCTTTGTCGAGATCCTTACTGTGCGCATCGACCTTCATCGTCTCGCGATAAATAATATCAAGGAGCAAACGCGCCGCTACGAGAGAGTACGCTGGATCTTTCTCGATCTTGGCGCGTGCAGCCATAATATTAGCTTGATCGATCTCCTCGATCTTAATACCTTCATAGAAGTTCTTAACCGACTCCTGTAAGATATCCTCGCTAGAGACGAGCGCTTCAAGGCCGCGACATGCATGCTGAATTCGCGCCCTTAAATGGCCCTCAGTAACCGAAGATTTGGTTCCATCCGCAGCGGTTGCTGTAAATGTTTGGCCAGGCTCTACCGGTGCTACCAGAGCTACAACCTCTCGTGCTTCGGCCTTGGCAGAAGCAGGCTGCTCGCCCTCTAGCAATCGTTCTGCGGCTCGCTGCGCACGGTAGATGATAAAGTCCTTAGCAACTTGGTAGTAACCCTCGGCCATCATCTGGCGCTCAACTTCGTCCTGGATCAGCTCAACGTGTAACGTGTTGCCCGCTCGAGACACTTGAGCTGCGCGTGCCACTACCTTGTTGGTGAGCAGATTTACTGAATCGATTACGTCCTGGGGTGTTGGTCCCTCAATCTTCATCGAAGCTCGGAATGCTCGCTCGATTGCCGAGGCTATCTTCATCGGGTTAAAACGAACTACTGTAGCACCATCGCGGCGGGTAATCTTAAGGTTGCGCGGTGAGTCGTCTCGGGCTGACTTATGTTCATCGCGGTAGATAATGTAGTTACGCGCTACGTCGTAGAGCTCAGCCTGCATCAGCTTTACTTCTACTGTATCTTGGATCCCCTCTACCGTAACGCAGGCTCCTTTAGCGGCCTCTAAGGCGACCGCTGCAACCACATCCTCAGTTACCTGTTGAGCCACACTGTAAAGGTTCTGGGGAAGAGGAGCACTTGGAGCGATCGAGTGGGTCGCCCTAAGCGCTAGCTCGATAGCTCGAAATATCCGTGAGCGACGAAACGGAACGAGTTGGCCATTTCTCTTGACTACGGTGAAGTTCTCAAGCTCTGCCGCTGTTAAAGCCCGGACCCCATTCTTTGCCAGGATGCCGTTTACTTGAGCCGCCTTGCCTGCCTGAACATCGCCTGATGCAACCGTCATATCTTCTAATCTCCAACTTCTAAGTGGCCTTATGAGCCACTAATTTATATCCCTATTCGTCCTTTGCTACCCCGAGGCAAAGAGACACCGTTTGCTCATTTCTGAGCACAGGTTTAACATGTCTCTATACGTTCAAGTCTACGCTTAGTTTTAGAGCGCCCCTACTACTACATGTAGTAGCCACTCAATGAATCAACTACAATATATATGTACGGCTAAGGGTCAAAAGTTGTCCATACGAAAATGAACATCAGCCTCAAAAAAATTATTTCTGCTGGCTAAGAACTACAAAGAATTGAACTTTTCACAATCAAACTATTTTTTACCTCGGGCCATCTGGCCGCTCTTTCACCCTACAGCCCCTAGCAGCAAAACTTAAACAACTGAAATCTATAGATTTCCTCTCTGGAATCAACTTAGCAAGCGCTAACCACGCACCGAAATTAGAATGACGTTTAATTTTAGCGGGTCTTGGCAGAATCAGCGCTTTGTGCAGGCGCTTTCAAACCCATAGTTATCAAGATACCACTCAACACTGTGTCCTACTTGCAGATCGGAGCCCTCTTGAGCGCACGAAACATACTCTATAATCGCGCTTAAGCTCGCTTGCTTGTCATTCTTTTCTAACCAACGATAAACCAGCAATATCTCCGCTACCCACTGCGCTAGCGAAACGCCGCTCTGCTCTGCGCGGCCGATCAGATCGGTTAATAAAGCAGCCCCATGCGGAGAACTCTTACACTCTCTGTACGCGTAACGCACCAGAGCCTCAACATCTACCACTGCTAGACCCTTGCAAACCTGTAGCTGTTCGCCTGTCAGGTGCGCTAGAGAAAATATCGTCGCTAGAACATCTATGTTACGCTGCATTCTAATAACCAAGATTCGGCGCTAACCACCGCTCGATCTCTTTAATCGACATGCCTTTACGCTTAGCGTACTCCATCACCTGATCACGATCGATTCGGCCTACATTAAAGTATTTGGCGTCAGGATGCGCGAAATAGTAACCAGAAACGCTGCTAGCTGGGTACATCGCAAAGTTCTCAGTTAATGAGAGCCCGATTGACTCCTTCACGTGTAAAAGCGACCACAACTTCTCTTTCTCTGTGTGATCAGGACACGCGGGATAACCTGGAGCTGGTCGAATACCGCGATATTCTTCGTTGATAATCGCCTCGAGCGTCAACTGCTCTTGCTTGCCGTATCCCCACAAAACGCGCACCTCACGGTGCATGTATTCTGCAAGCGCCTCGGCAAAGCGATCACCTATAGCTTTGACCATAATCGACTGGTAATCATCACCGCGCTGTTCGAATTCACCGGCGAACGCCTCCACTCCGTGACACACCACCGCAAAAGCGCCTACATAGTCGGTAATCTGTAGCTCTTTGGGAGCTATAAAATCAGCGAGGCAGAGATTCGGTAAACCTTGGCGATCTCGCTGCTGCCTTAAAAAGCAGAGTCGCTCACGCTCATGCCGACAGCTATCATCATCAAACAACACAACGTCGTCATGATCACTCCGCGCTGGAAAAAAACCAACAACTGCCTGCAAGCTAAAGCGCTTCTCTTTAATAATCTGCTCAATCAGGATATTCGCCTCTTTAAAGATCTCGCGCGCTTGATCGCCGTATGACTTATTAGTCAAAATACTCGGATACGATCCTTTAAGCTCCCAGGTCCAAAAAAGCGGTGACCAATCAAAGAGCTCAAGCACTCGAGATAGATCAATATCTGTATACTTATGCACTCCGAGTGCCTCCGGCCGTTCAATCGTCCCTGGGCGATAATCTACACGATTAGCTCGCGCCGCCTCAATCGTTACGCACTTCTGCTCCTCTCGACCAGCTGCGAAAACACGTCGCTGCTCATCCTGTCCCGCTTTTAAAGTATCTACGTAATCAACGCGTCGTTCTTCACTCAATAAGTTTGTGCATACCTCTACTGCGAGCGAGGCATCGGCGACATGTACCACTGCACCTGAGTAGTGTGGGGCCAACTTAATCGCCGTATGCGCACGTGATGTAGTGGCTCCACCGATCAGCACCGGGGTCTTAACCCCTTCGCGCTCAAACTCCTGTAAGTTGCTCGCCATCTCATCGAGCGACGGGGTAATCAGCCCACTCATGCCGATGAGATCTGCCTTATGCTCACGGGCGGCTTTTAATATCTCGGTGCACTGCACCATAACACCCAGGTCGATAACCTTGTATCCATTGCACGCAAGTACAACACCGACGATATTTTTTCCGATATCGTGCACATCTCCTTTAACCGTCGCGATAACAAAGCTCTTCTGCTGCTCACTGCTACCACGCGCTGCCTTCTCAGCCTCCATGAATGGCTCAAGGTATGCCACGGCTTTTTTCATCACTCGTGCGCTCTTTACCACTTGGGGCAAAAACATCTTCCCGGCGCCGAAGAGGTCACCCACGTGCTTCATGCCGTCCATCAGCGGGCCTTCTATCACCGCTAGCGGTTTACCTAACGCTACTCGCGCCTCTTCGGTATCCGCTTCTATGTACTCAACGACTCCTTTGACCAGGGCATGCGTCATTCGCTCTGCAAGCGGCAACTGGCGCCACGAGCTACTTGCGTCTGCCTCCCTCTCCTTAGTTTGGCCTTTAAATCGCTCGGCGTACTGGATGAGCGCCTCTGTTGCATCTGGGTTGCGACACAGAATCACGTCTTCTACACGTGTGAGGAGCTCTGGTTCGATCTCTTCATATACTTCAAGCATTCCTGCGTTGACGATACCCATATCAAGGCCGGCCTTAATTGCATGATAGAGAAATACCGCGTGCATCGCTTCTCGTACTGGGTTGTTTCCACGAAACGAGAACGATACGTTACTGATGCCGCCACTTGTTAGGCATCCAGGGCAGGTAGCTTTAATCTCGCGCACCGACTCGATAAAATCGAGCGCGTAGGAATTGTGCTCCTCCATCCCGGTTGCCACGGTCAAGACGTTTGGATCAAAGATTATATCGTGCGGCGCGATACCTACCTCTTTGGTCAGAATCGCAAATGCTCTCTGACAGATCCGCACCCTGTCACGTAGCGTTGCTGCCTGTCCCTGCTCATCAAAGGCCATAACAACCATCGCTGCGCCATAGCGTGCTATCGCTCGCGCCTGCTCCTTAAATCTCTCCTCGCCCTCTTTTAAACTAATCGAGTTAACGATCGCTTTACCCTGTACACACTGCAATCCGGCCTCAAGCACCGACCACTTCGAACTGTCGATCATGATCGGAACCCGAGCTATGTCGGGCTCGCTAGCGATAAGATTCAAGAAACGCCTCATGCAGGCTTCACTATCCAGCAACCCTTCATCAAAGTTGACGTCGATGACATTGGCTCCGTTTTCTACCTGTTGCCGGGCTACTGACAACGCTTCTTCAAACTTATCTTGCTCAATCAATGTGCGGAACTTAGGCGAGCCGGTGACGTTCGTGCGCTCGCCAACGAGGATAAATGGATTATCGAGCGCAACGACTAGTGGTTCTAAACCTGCTAGTGCAAGTCGCTTCGATGCTAAAGGCACCACGTGCGGCGTGATATCAGCAACGCGGGCACGGATCGCCTCGATGTGCTCAGGCGTTGTTCCGCAACACCCTCCGACGATATTAAGCAGGTGATCATCGGCTATCGCCCCAAGCGCCCTAGCTGTGTCGCTCGGTGTCTCGTCATAGCCTGTTTCACTAAGCGGATTGGGCAGACCTGCATTTGGGTAACAGCTGATGAAACAATCCGCTACCGCCGCGAGTTCCCGTAGATAGGGACGCATCTCATGCGCTCCAAGTGCGCAGTTAATCCCAACGCTAAGTGGGCGCGCGTGCTGGATTGAATACCAAAAAGCTTGTGCTGTCTGGCCGGACAATGTTCGCCCCGACTGATCGGTAATAGTCACCGAGATCATCACCGGCAGACGAAACCCAAGTTCATCAAAGCAGCGCTCTACCGCGCCAACCGCAGCTTTGGCGTTTAGCGTATCAAAGATCGTCTCAACTAGAAGTATATCTGCTCCCTCTTGCGCCAATACGAGCGCCTGCTCGAAGTAGCACTGCTCAAGTTGCTTAAAGGTTACAGCGCGATATGCCGGATTGTTCACATCAGGTGAGAGCGATGCGGTACGGTTTGTCGGGCCGATAGCTCCGGCGATAAAGAAGCGTCGTCCCGGCTGCTCGCGCTGAACAAGCCGGATAGCCTCCTTTGCAACCCTTACTCCGGCCCGATTTAGCTCTGGGACAAGCGCCTCAAGCTCATAATCCGCTTGGGCTATCGAGGTTGAAGAGAATGTGTTGGTTTCAATAATATCTGAACCTGCACGGAGATACTTAGCGTGTATCTCTCGGACAATCTCTGGCTTTGTAATCGAGAGGAGATCGTTGTTGCCCTTAAGGAGCTTAGCGTGGTTAGCAAGAGACGGGTTCCTAAAATCATCTTCGGCCAGGGCATACCCCTGGATCATCGTACCCATGCCTCCATCGAGGATCACGTGTCGCTGACGCAACAGGTCGCTTAATTCTGCTTGGATGGCGGATATACGCATAACTTACCGGCCCAGGTTAGCAGATGAGATCCATGCCATCAATGTAAGCGCGGCTAAGCGTCGATAAACTCATTAAATACAACACGTTCCGCGCATTTTTGGCCCTCTTTAAGAGAAGCGAATTGCGATGCCCTGATTGCAAAGCCCTGTTAAGCCACGGCCCCTTGATCCGCCACTCGATAGATCGGATCATATGCTCTATGGTACAAGCCAAACAAAGGAGCGCCCCTACCTTAATTATCTCAGCTCTAATTGGTGCCGCATTGGTCTTTGCGGCGTTTTTCTTGGCCAAATACTACAACTCTCAATCCACAATCTCCGCACCCGCTCGCCGAGTCACCGAGCGCGGCGCCCTGGGTGCTGATGAAGTTTCAACGATTAAGCTCTTTGAATCGGCGCAAGCCTCTGTTGTCTACATCACAAGCCTTACAGTTGAGCGCGACTATATTAGCATGAACGTGTTTGAGATCCCCCAAGGGGCTGGCTCAGGGTTTATCTGGGATACGCGCGGATACATCGTGACTAATTTCCACCTGATCCAGAGCGCCCAAGCCGCCAAGGTAACCCTCTCGGATCAATCGATGCACCACGCTAGTTTAATTGGTGCCGAGCCGGATAAAGATATCGCTGTGCTCAAGATCGATCCATCGGGTTTAAGGTTATCACCGATACCGATCGGCACCTCAAAGGACCTGCGTGTTGGCCAAAGGGTTCACGCAATCGGCAATCCATTCGGATTCGATCACACGCTGACTACGGGGATTATCAGTGGTCTTGGGCGCGAAATCAGATCGGTAACCGAGCGACCGATACAGGGAGTTATTCAAACAGACGCGGCGATTAATCCTGGAAACTCAGGAGGCCCGCTACTTGATAGCGCTGGGCGCTTAATCGGCATGAACACAGCTATCGTTAGCCCATCAGGTGCCTATTCGGGGATCGGCTTCGCTGTACCGGCGGACACTATTAACCGGATTGTTCCGCAGCTTATCCGCAGCGGCAGAGTCAAAAAGCCGGGTCTTGGTATTCGAGTGATTGAGAGCGATCTGGCGCGGCGTAACGGTATAGTGGGAGCTATCGTAGCGAATGTCTTACCTGGCTCCCCCGCTGAAAAGAACGGACTCGAAGGAATTCACCGCATAGCTAGCGGCGCTATCGAACTTGGAGATGTTATTACTGCTATCGACAACCAGCCAGTCGAAGATGGGAACGATCTTCTCCGTGTTCTAGATGAAAAGTCACCGGGAGATAAGGTCAAACTAACGCTCAATCGCAGGGGCCAGATACGCGAGCTTACGGTCAAACTTGGAATTATTGAGTAAGGCAAAACAGGCGCATAGAAATGATGTAAACCCGGCGCGAGTGATTCTCGAAGCTTTTTTGCGAACATCAAACAGTATCGTTTGAGAGCTAAAGTCTCTCATGACCCTTAACTTTCACACACTTGGGCATTTAGGAGTTTGTTGTCTTCTGCGGCGCAACTTGGCTTATTGCGCTAATCATGGGGCCAAGATTGCGCTCGCCCAAGTGATTAGCCGTTGCCCTTTCTTAAGAGATCGGTAGAGTATTAGGGATATGAAAGGTATCCTTAAAGAAGCACTAAAAACCGCGATGAAATCTCAAAATCGACTTAAGATGGAGACGATTCGCTCGCTCTTAAGTGAGATTCAGTACGAAGAGATGCAAAAATCAGTCAATGAACTTGCGCCAAACGACTGTACCCTCATACTACAACGCGAGGTTAAAAAACGCCTCGAAGCCATAGGTTTTGAGGAGCAAGCGAATCGGCCAGAAGCTAAAGCAAAGCTTGAGGGCGAGATCGCCATCATTGAAGAGTTCCTGCCAAAACAACTCTCGCCGGAGGTACTCGAACAGATCCTTGTTGAATACAAAGCATCTACTGCCGGTGCTGCGATGAGCACTGCGATGAAGTTTCTAAAAGAGCAGTACCCTGGACAATACGACGGCAAGAGCGCAAGCGAGATCGCCAAACGCGTCTTTGGATAAAAAAGTGGTAGGCACACAGAGATTTCAGTGGAGAAGCACCCTGCCCTTCTCACGTGAAGATGTGTTTGCCTGGCATACACGCCCTGGGGCATTTGCGCGGCTCAACCCACCGTGGAGACCTGTACAGGTAGTGAGCAGCTCTGAGACGATTGCGGCCGGAGCGCACGTGACGATCCGTTTGCCGCTTGTTCTTGGCCTCACAATACCGTGGCGCCTGACTCACACAGCCTACGAGCCGCCTACTATGTTCCGTGATGAACAGCTGAGTGGGCCATTCCGGAGTTGGCGACACACGCACTCGTTCCTTTCTGAGCACGACAAGGAAACAAATATGCTCGATGAGATCGAGTACCAGCTACCAACAGGTGCAGTCGCGGCAGACCTGTTGCTACAAAGAGAGCTTAAGCGACTCTTTGCTTTTAGGCACTCTATCCTCGCTGCAGACCTAACATTACACTCACGATGGAAAGACAAACCTCGCCAGACGATCCTCATAGCTGGAGCATCAGGCTTTATCGGCCAAGCATTACGGGCCTTCCTCACAACTGCTGGCCATTCCGTACGTACCCTTGTGCGGCGATCACCACTCCACAAGGATGAGCATTTTTGGGATCCCAGGGCGGGCATCCTGGATACTTCTGCCTTTGCCGGAGTCACTGCGGTCATAAACCTGTGTGGAGAAAACATCGCCACTAAACGTTGGACGCCCAAACGCAAGATTGCGATCGAACAGAGCCGCATAGCACCCACCAGGCTTATTGCACAAACGATAGCAGCGCTCTCTCAGCCGCCGCAGGTCTTTATCTCTGCTTCTGGGGCCGGCTACTACGGAGATACGGGTGAGGTTTCTGTTAATGAGACTAGCCCCGCAGGCTCTGACTTTTTAGCCGAGGTATGCGCACGTTGGGAGCAGGAAGCATCAGCGCTCCAGACAGGCGGGTGCCGAACCGTGCAGCTTCGACTAGGGATGGTGCTCAATGCAGCAGGTGGGGCGCTGGCTAAAATGCTGCCACCATTTCTTTGTGGCCTCGGTGGTCGCTTAGGCACGGGCACGCAGTATGTAAGCTGGATCGGTTTAGAGGATCTTTTAGGGATATTTGAGCACTCACTCTTTACTAACACGCTTAGCGGCCCTGTAAATTGCTCCGCTCCTGCGTCGTGCACCAATCACGAGCTGACAACTACTCTAGGTAGGGTTCTTAAGCGCCCGACGATTATTCCTGCGCCTTCATTTGCGCTAAAAGCTATCTTTGGAGAGATGTCAACGATCTTGTTATCGAGCAGCCGATTGATACCTCAGAAGCTTCTTGAGAGTGGCTACTCGTTTCTTCACTCGGACCTTGAACAGTGCTTGCGGTTTGAGTGTGGGCGGCTGTTGATTCCATAGACCTATCGGATTTTCGTAACACTGTAACTCGTAACACTGTAACTACTCAGCACTTTGGTAACTACTCAGCAAATTCTAACGAAAGAGCAGAGACGATCTTAAAATCCGGTGAGTAGTTACGCACTTTGCAGAACGAGAATCTAAAAACAGCCCGGAGCTAATTCCCGTCCCATTAGGGCGGGAATCCGGCGCTAGGAGTGTTATATGGATAACTCTAGTCTTGGCCCTGTCTTTGGGCTTTGGGACTTTAAGTGAAACGAGAATATCTAGATACTTTCCTAGACCCCTTGGGCTCTATACTCGGTAACCTCCGATGATACGGTGATCTCGATGACTTGCCGCACCTCATCTTCGCATCGCCTATAGCATTTCCCTTTAGGTAACGTCCTGCGATCGATCAAAAGCGGTGTGTAGGGCTTCGCAATTCTCCCGCTATCTACTGGAAAGGACTGGCATTCCTGATAGGGATAAAAATGCGCGGCTAAATACCGTTAAACTCATTGAATACAGTAGGTTCCGCGCATTTTTGGCCCCATTTAAGAAGAGAGAATTGCGAAGCCCTGAGCGGTGTGATGTGATCTGGATTTGAGACGCGCTCTATTGTACTAACTTCGTGTCCTGGCTGTCAGTTCTCCAATTTTGACAACTACCGATACACTACTACCGTGGCGGTTAATCGCTACAGATTTCGTCGGCGAGAGTTCACCCGAGCCAGCCCCACCATCGCGTTGAGACACAGCCGCCAAATATTCACGATAGAGCGTCTCAAATTCAATAGCATCGCGCTCTGTCTCCCAGCGAGTTAGCCACGAAATCACCCGCAACTGATCGCGCACCGGGAAAACGACCAGCTTATCGCCGACCCATCCGGCGGCCGCAGCAACTCCACGCTCCTTGGTAGCTGCTGCGCCTCGGAAGATGCTCGATATACCGAATTCTCCCAAGACATCGGCGTACTCAGGCTGCACACCCGGTGGCGCAGCATCAACCTCGGTATCGAGGGGGATCGACGGTGAAAACAAGCCTTTCAAGTAATCCTCAGGGTGCAGTATCTCGCGAGTCGTCGTGGGGACTCGCGTGTAGGCCTTGTGCACATGCGCGTACCCGCCGTGTTTGAGCAGCAGATGTACGAAACGCAAACCACTGGTGTATGGAAAAATGAGGATCGCCTTTAAGCTCTCTGGCACATCTCCCGCCAAACCAAGGCCCAGCACCTGGAGCAAGAGTATCGATTCGATCGATTCTGCACTTTGCAAGGTTCTATTGGACTCTTGTCGTCCCTGGTAATCATACATGACCGCCGATGCATCACCTTCAATCAGCGCTGAAGCCGCTAGTCCGGCATCGGTCGTGGCGTTCTTGGCGTTAATGATCGAGGTCAGATTGTAGTGTTGATCCTGGAGAGCATGGGTGAGCTCGTGCACAGCGACCCCCTGCTGAACTAAAGCCGGTAGCCAACCTGCCATAACGAACAACTTCTTCTTTGGATTGTAGTAACCGCCGATCTGCCCAACGAGAAACTCTACTAAGCCATGTTGGTAATCAAATGAGTCCGGTATTAAGCCGATAGCCCGGTATGCGAGCTCTTCCATAGCGAGCTTCTGCGGCGGTAGATCTTCGCGGATGGTATCTTGAAGAAACTGGGTGACAGCAGCTTTATCTTCAACAACACACGGCACGGGGGAGCGGGGCGTTAGCTCGCGCACTTCACTAGCATGTTTTAGCGCCTTGTCCGTAAGGGCGCACAGGGACACATCTGTGTTGGTCGGCTGCGCCTCAATGTACCGAGCGGCTAATACGATAAGACTTAACGTGAGCGTTATTCTAATCAATTGTTCTTGAGGATATTTCATTGATGCGGGTATAGCATAGTTTTAGTGCCTTACGATGCTCCATCTATTATCGTTAACGCCTGAGCCCCGCAACAAGTGCATCGACCAATTGTCCTGCTTCTAGCAGTGGCGAAAGGGAAAATACTCTCGCAACGTATTGAGGGCAATATGTTGCAGCTTGCCCGAATAAGCCCACTGTACTATTTCTAAGCTCCAGGTTTGGCATTCTCGACATATCTCGTCTGAATTTTCTATCGCGTGAGCACACTACACGCCTCTCTTGGGTTTGCGGAATTAGACTCAGTATTTGAGCGATTCTTTGCTCTCCCAAATCTCTTCCAACGAACAAATTTTTGATTTCAGTTCGTCTTAGATACTCGGAAATCCCGGATTGATTCCAGATATTCCGAATATGGTGCATCAAGTTACGATCGTCCTCCGTAAAGACCACCATAAGCTTTGAGCTTCTAGAAAAATCTCCACCTAGGGGCGATAGTTGTCCCTGACTACTAAGCGCACACAAGGAAAATCGATTCCGGAGTAGATCTATAAAGTGACGCCTCTCAGAGGACGGAAATAGAATATCCCCCCCGTACGGAGACCAGTCTTTAGGGGGGATCCATCCTACCACCTCAAACACAACCGTAGCTGGGATGATTATCTTCTGATGGGGTAACTTTGCTAACGCTGACAATATACGAGACAGGCTCTCATCGTTTACTCGCCCCCTAACGAGATCAAAAATGATATTTGCATCGAGTATCAGCACTTGGCTCGTGGCTTTTATTTGCAGACGCTGGTGATATTCTTCTAGCAGTCTTGTCGCTTTTTGAGAGCTTTGTCTGTCTCGCTCTACACCAACACTACTCGATATTGGTAAATCGTGCTGTTGTAACACCTGGGCTCCTTGGAGCACTCTCTCTATCTCATCGTGCGGTATCGGCGGCAGGTCGATCTCTTGATCTTCGCCGATATCATCAAAATGGTATGCGAATGGTTGCCCTGCATCTAAAACCAACATGCGACTAGACTCAATCAGCACCTGGCGCAGTTCTCTCTGTTGTCTCTGATATTTTATGATATTTGAATGGAGTTTTCCTAATTCTGCGAAATACTCGCTCAAATGACCGTCTAATACCAACTGCAGACCAGATTCTATATGAATAAGGGTCTTTTCACGCCACGTAAATCCGACCCCTAAAAGGGTATCTATTAGACCTTGCGCCGGCCTGTCTTTTTCCGCTTGGGCTGACTTTCTGCTGAAAATTTTGAGCAGTTTTTCCGGCTTTTCTCGCAATTCAGTTGGATTTAGCTCTACTACTAGGGAACCTCTTTTCCTAACAGCTACTACTCCGCCCGATCCATCACTTTCTAGGTCCCAATTTTGGCTTTCTTCTCCCAAGCTCGTCCTAAGAGTAGATATATCAGCTTCCGACTGCTCTTGGCCGCTACAAACTTGGTCCGCAGAAGCTGATTTTCGAAGCCTTTTCTCCTTAATTGTATCGATGCGTTCGTTGGCATCGTTTGCTCTTAATAAGGCATCTTTAATGGCTTCAGGAAATCCCAAGCCCCCCCCTCTCCTCAATTCCTCGATGCGAGACTTCGGTAGTAGCAGGGCCGCTACAAATAGATTGAGATCATCTTGACTAATTAACTTATCTATCGCCTCGCGAGCAGCTTCATCCTGGTGGTATAGAGACGCTAGCTCCCGTGCCTGCTTCACCCTCGGAGTTACTATCGGGAGGGTTATTTGAAAATGCTTCTTTATATCATTATCTGAGATCGTATCTGTAGATAGCGCCTTAAGCACACTACAGAGATTCGTCGGATCAAAGAGCAGTTCCGCCAGCTTCTTAATACCCTGACTACCAATATCTTGAGCGGTTATTTTTCTTGTAAATATCCTGTCTCCTCGCTGGAGATCTTCAATCATCCGATCCACCGCTTCATCGTTATGGTCAAGGCCTCGATAGTCTAGTTCGCCTAGGATTAGATCCGCGGCTGTGATAAGTTCCTCAAAAGTACTTCTCCATATCCGTGGAAGCCCCGACGTCTCCTTTCCCAGTAATAGAAGAGCTGGCTGAGAGGGAGTGAGTGTCTGTTTTTTTCCGAAGAATTCCCTAATATAAGCACTATTTCCTGAACATAGCTCTTGCCTTTCCCTGGCTTCCCTATCGAGCCTTTCGGCCTCGC
Source organism: Bdellovibrionota bacterium (assembly GCA_040402735.1). GTDB lineage: Bacteria > Bdellovibrionota_C > UBA2361 > UBA2361 > OMII01 > OMII01. The sequence goes on along the minus strand of JBBALZ010000014.1, from coordinate 15,140 downwards.
ACCTTTTACCTTCTTGCCTTAGCTGCTCATACTCCCTAATCCTACCTAACGCTCTCTGAATTTCCGCGACTAAATTATTAAGGCCTATTCTTAGAACACGCAGCAAAAGAGCTTCATTTCTTTCTGATATCCCTTCTGGATTCCAACTATTTGTGTCAACTTTAGCTAGATCGCTCTGCGCAACTACCGCAGGATAATAGTCGCGCAACACCTCTGCCGATCTCGGCGCTAAATTATACATAAGCTCTTTAAGAACCAGACACATGGCTGTTGCCCGATTAAATGCTACTGTTGTAGTTGTCTCGCTTAAAAATCTCCCCCAAGTGGCCGAAATCTGCTCCGTTAAGGGTGCTGCCACCAAACTCCTTGCCACCTCCGGAGCAGTAAGCGAACTTACAGCTAAATCTTTAAATATGCGCTTAAAAAATGCAGCCTGTACCCATGAGTCTATAATTTTATCTCGATGGAAAGTTGAGCGATAAGTCGGGGGCAATTCACCAAGACCTAAAACGCGCCTCCTGTCCTCATAGTCAGTTGTAAATGGAACAAAGTCGTTTAAATCGGGATTAAAGTGGTCTTGGAAGGCTTGATGCTTATTTTTATCTATCTCCTCTTTTTTTTTAGGGAGAGCCATTTGCAAGAATATATCAACGAAATTAACTGCTCTCTTACGCTGAAATTTAGCTTCTTTATCCTCAAATTTTCGCATGATAGCTTCGAAATGAAACCCGGGACTGGATAAGAATCCATGGAAGATATCCCATACTTGTTGATTAGTCAGTGGCAAACAACTTGAGATTGTATCACCATTCAGCACATGACCTACCTGCTCATTAGACGCACCGCCACTTAGTGTAAGTAGATAATACGGGCCAAGGCGCGCCCGAAGATCAGAAAAAGCTACGTCACCGAGAGCTAACGGGGCGCTCTTTACGTCTGCTATTTGGCCGTAGTCCCCTGTAACAAGTCCCTCCAATAGAGGTTTTTGCGTTGGGCCTAAAACTGCTCCCATCTCATACCCGCCTTAAAAAAATTATCCCAAAAACGCAGTTGAGAGTGCCGAAATCATACAGGTATCCAAATCTCAGAGATTTGAGCATTTTGATGGCTCTAAATCTCTTACGTTAAGGGTTTAAGCCGAAAATTAAAAAGCCGAAGCGCCCTGCGAGCAAACTAGCTCTTTTTTGGCCCACAACCGTTAGTTATTGGATTATACCTCGACTGTGAATGTTAGTAACGTTTTGGGGATAGCATCTGGGGCATCGCAATTCTCCCGCTATCTACTTGGAAGAGTTGGCATTCCTTATAGGGATACAAATGCCCGCTCGAGTTTAATACATTTTATAATACCCCAGGGCTTCGCAATTCTCCCGCTATCTACTTGGAAGAGTTGGCATTCCTGATAGGGATAAAAATGCGCGGCTAAATACCGATAAACTCATTAAATACAGTAGGTACCGCGCATTTTTGGCCCCCTTTTAGAGAAGAGAATTGCGATGCCCTAGTAATACCCCAACACAGTTGCCCCCCTGCCCGGTGCCGCGATACACTTTTATCTGCGATGTCACAGAAAAACTCCCTCAGAATTATAAATGCCCGTGAAAACAACCTTAAAGATCTCGAACTCACTCTGCCTCACGATGCTTTCGTTGGCATCACTGGGCTCTCAGGCTCGGGCAAATCATCGCTAGCGTTCGATACGATCTACGCCGAAGGTCAGCGGCGCTACATCGAAACGTTCTCTCCCTATACACGGCAGTTCTTTGATAAAGTTAAGCGCCCCAAGGTCGACTCTATCGAGAATGTGCGGCCAGCGGTCGCTATCCAACAGCGAACCCGCATCCTCAATTCGCGCTCAACTGTCGGGTCAATGACCGATATCAACGATCTGCTAAAAATCCTCTGGAGCAATATAGCGACTCCGGTCTGTCCGACATGCGGACTTGATCTTATTCGTTGGGACGTGACTTCACTCTCAAGCCATCTTGAGCGACTCTGTTCGGCAAAGCGAGATGCTACATTTCTTATTGGAGTGCAAACTAAAAATGCCAAAGAGCAGATCGATCGCCTGCAGATTCTCGGGTACTCACGCTATATCCATCCCGCTACGGGAGCGCTCACGCTCTTTGAGGACTCTGCACCACCAAAGAAGTTTAAAGCCCTCACGGTCGTTATCGATCGTTGTCGCTACGGTGCCTTTTCAGCCAACCAGGTGCGGGAATCGCTTGAGCAGTGTTTCTCAGTCGGCGAGGGGATAGTTCAGATCATCGAGCAGCGAACCCGTCCATACAGGCCTCTTGCTCGAGTCAATACCAGCGATGAGCAGCGGGCAGTTAACGTTTCGTACGAGACGTATTCATACTCACGCAACTTTCAGTGCGGCGATGGAGCCGTGTCTGTTGCGCGCCCGCGCCCTGCACTCTTCTCCTACAACCACCCTATTGGAGCATGTAGTGAGTGTAACGGATTCGGCAAGGTCTTGGTAATTGACCCTCACCGCTGCGTACCCGACCACAGCAAGACTATTAAAGGCCATGCGGTCGAATGTTGGAAAGGTAACGCCGCATCAGGCGAACATAAGCAGCTGATCGAATTCTGCAAGCAACAGGGTATCCCGGTTGACGTGCCGTGGTCATCTCTTAAGCCTGAACAGCACGATACGATCTTTAACCACAAATCCCGAGCCTACGTGGGAATTAATCCCTGGTTTACCTGGCTAGAGCGCAAAAAATACAAGATGCACGTTCGTGTATTTCTGGCTCGTTACCGCAGTCAGGTTGATTGTCCTACGTGTAAAGGTACCAGGTTTAAATCCGATGCACTGGCCTACCGCGTAAGCGGAATTTCTATTGCACAACTGGCAGCTATGCCTCTCGGCCGACTCCTGCCATGGTTTCGCTCACTCCACGAGGCTCTTCAAGGATCAGCCAAGCTAGCGCGACAGCTTAGCGATGTATTTACGAGTATCCTAAATAGGCTGCACTACTTGGTGGCTCTCGGTTTGCCCTACTTAACCCTCGATCGGCAAGCGCGCACGCTCTCTGGTGGGGAGACGCAGCGGGTCAATCTGGTCTCTGCTCTCGGCAGCAACTTGATTTCGACCCATTTCGTGCTCGATGAGCCATCTGTCGGATTGCATGCTCGCGATACGGAGGCCTTAATCAAAGCACTACGAGACCTTACCGACCGCGGCAATACCCTAACAGTAGTCGAGCACGACCCTGAGTGCCTCAGCAAATCTGATTACATCCTTGAATTAGGACCAGAGGCCGGTGAGCGTGGTGGTTCTGTAACCTTCTTTGGCCCGCAGAACGATTGGCGTGGGGTCGGCATAGCACCCTACTCAGCTAAGGCGGTCGCCCCATCGTTCAACGCTGTTCTTGCTATCCGCAATGCTCGCAACCGCAACCTACAGTCACTCAACGTTGATATCCCCTTAAACGCTTTCGTCGCATTAACCGGAGTTTCCGGCAGCGGGAAAAGCTCACTTATCACCGAAGTAATCCAAGCTGCATTCGAAATACACCGTGGCGTTGTCCCTGGCGAATCAACGCTCGATGCCGAGGTCAATGGTTTTGAACACGTTTCTCAGGTGCTCCTGGTCGATCAATCAGCACTCTCAAAGACCCCTAGGGCAAACATAGCCACTTACACAAAGATCTGGGATCGCATCCGTGATCTGCTCGCCTCGACTGAGGACGCGACCGCTCGTGGCCTGAGCCGCTCGTCGTTCTCATTTAACGTGTCAGCCGGAAGGTGCCCAGCGTGTGAGGGTGCCGGATTTATCCGCGAGGATATGCAGTTTCTAAGCGATGTTTTTATTGAGTGCGAGTCGTGTCTGGGCATGCGCTTTCAGGCCCCAGTTCTTGAGGTACGCTACAAAGGGCTCAATGTTCATCAGATCCTATCGATGACTGTTGACGCATGTTCTGAGACATTTGCTCAAGAGAAACAGATCGCAGCGGTCTGTCAGGTGCTTTCAAGGCTAGGTCTCGGACACATTACTCTAGGACACCCCCTAAGCGAGCTTTCGGGTGGTGAGGCTCAGCGGCTTAAGCTCGTTCCGCACATCGTTGATGGCGCAAAGGGACGATCGCTTTTCCTTTTTGATGAGCCAACAACTGGCTTACACATGAAAGACGTCGAGAGATTGATTGAACTGTTCTATTTTCTTTGCACCCAAGGACACTCCATTCTCTGCGTGGAGCACAACCTACGACTGATCGCCGCGGCTGACTGGATTATAGACCTTGGGCCAGAAGGGGGCGAACATGGAGGCCAGCTAATTGAACAGGGAACGCCGTACGATCTGGTCTCGCGAGCATGCTCAAATCCAGACACGCCAAGCCTCACTGCGCGCTTTCTCGCACGAAGCGTTGGAGAGCTAGTGGTTGATACCAGAAAGAGCGCTAAAAACGGCACCTCTCCAGCTAAACTAAATAAAAAGACACAAGCCCAACAACAGCGGCGCGACGCAACCCACATCTCTATCCGCGGCGCTAAAGAGCACAATCTTAAATCGATATCTCTTGATCTTCCGCTGCAGTCGCTTATAACCCTGACCGGAGTATCCGGATCGGGTAAATCAACGATTGCAAAAGATATCATCTACGCAGAGGGTCAACGAAGATACCTCGATTGCTTATCGCCGTATGCGCGCCAGTTCATTAAGGAGTTAAAAAAACCGGCGATCGACGACATTCAGAACGTCCAGCCAACGATCTGCGTCTACCAGCACACCTTTCAGCCATCAGCGCTCTCTACCGTTGCAACTATGAGCGAGGTGTATAACTTTATGCGGTTGCTCTTTGCCAAGATCGGCACTCAGTTCTGTCCCGATCATCCAGAGCAGTCTGTCTCACCACTCTCTGCCGAGCAGATCGCCGCTTACATCAAACGTAACTATCAGGGATCAATCCGCCTCCTGGCTCCGGTCATTAATCAGAAAAAAGGGCACCACAAAGCTATATTTCAACGAGCTCTTGAGACAGAGATTGCGGAGGTGCGTGTTGATGGTGTCTTCTCTGCACCTGGTCGATTTGTTGAAGAGGGCTTAGCTAAAACCAAGGCGCACTCGGTTGAGTTTGTAACTGCGCGTTGCTCTGTCAAAAACCTCGGGGCTGATCTCCTAGTTGAAGGGGTCAAACAAGCACTGTCCATAGGTGGTGGCACGGTAGTTGTACACGATGGGCGTAACGATCGGGTTTTTAGCTCGCAGCGGACCTGTCAGGTGTGTCAGCGTGGCTTCTTCAAACCCGACCCTGAGGATCTCTCGTTTAACTCAAGGCGTGGACGGTGTCCGCGATGCGACGGATACGGAGTTATCAAAAACAGGAGCTGCCCAGAGTGTGGTGGTAGTCGACTTCATGAGATTGGACGCAATATTAAGCTCTTTGATCAAAGCATCGACCAACTTGCCGCGCTCTCAGCTCCGGCGCTACGTGAGCGACTCAAGCCGCTCTCAGATGACATCGCACTTCGTGAGATCGCTCAGCCTATCATTCATGAACTTGAAGCTAAGCTGATTACGCTTACTGCGCTCGGTTTAGACCATCTGGAGCTACGCCGTGAATGCTCTACGCTCTCAAACGGTGAACTCCAACGGCTAAGATTAGCTACTGCTATAGGCTCGCCTTTAACCGGTGTAACCTACATATTTGACGAGCCCAGCGCTGGCCTACACCCAGAAGACAACCGTAGGCTGCTCGACACGCTGACTGGATTGCGCGACAGAGGCAACACCGTGATCCAAATAGAGCACGAGCTCGATAACATCCTTCATGCAGACCAGATTATCGAGGTAGGCCCAGGTGCCGGCACCCACGGTGGAGAGATCGTCTTTCAGGGGTCGGTCTCTGAGATCCGCGCCCACGCGCAGTCGAGTACAGGGCGTGCGCTTAGTGAGCCGCTTGTCTTTGGCCCTGATACTCCGCGTGAATCACCGATGCTCATTATACGGAACGCGACACGGAACAATCTTAAATCTATCTCGTGCAAGATACCTCTTCAGAGTCTAGTCACGGTGGCCGGAGTATCAGGCGCTGGCAAGAGTTCGCTGGTTAACGGTGTGTTGGTAGAGTCTCTCGAAGGGGCCGATCCTAAAAAGAACATTCATAAGACTGACTACGGAGATGTCAGCACTGAGCTACCAATCGAACGACTCCTCGTCGTTGACCAGCAGCCGATCGGAAAAACATCCCGCTCCACCCCCGCCAGTTATTTGGGCATCTGGGATGATGTACGCGCAGTGTTTGCTTCAACACTCGAAGCTAAGTCGCGTGGTTGGGGACCCAGTTTTTTCTCTCACAATACAGGCAAAGGACGCTGTCCGGTCTGCAAGGGCAATGGCGAGCTAACCTTAGAGATGAGTTTTCTCGCCGAAGCCAAGGTGCCTTGTGAGAGCTGTAGTGGGACCCGTTTTACACTCGAAGCTGATTCTATCCGCTACCGTGATCTATCAGTGAGTCAGGTGCTGGCACTGACCTTTGAAGAGGCTCGTACTACTTTTGTAAACCATCGAAAAATTCACCAGATGTGCGCTATCACCTGCGAACTCGGACTGGGGTATCTAACACTTGGCCAACCATCGTCTACTCTATCAGGAGGCGAGAGCCAGCGACTTAAGCTAGCCTCAGAGCTGCATCAAGCTCGCCGCGGACACACTCTCTATATACTCGATGAGCCAACCACAGGGCTACATCGTCTCGATGTGGCGCTCCTGCTCAAAGCTCTCCATGGATTGGTCGCGCTTGGGCACTCTGTTATCGTTATTGAACACGATGCCGATACGATAGCGCAGTCAGATTGGGTGCTAGAGCTAGGACCGGGGCCAGGTGCCAGTGGCGGAACGATTACCTACTCTGGAAAGCCGATAAATCTCCAAAATGCGCAGACTCCGTGGGGATTTGCGTTACGGGAGCGGATCGCTCTTCACTCGCAGATTGGCCAGGCGGCATAAAGCGGCAAGGTAACTACTCAGAAAATCCTGCCGCACTAACGTTAGCCCCTATTACTTTGGGGGTGGCAAGAAAAAGGATCCACCAAGATAACTTCATTTAGCGACGAAATTGCAGCGACGATCTAATTAAAATCCGGTGAGTATTTATGCGGCAAGCCGTAAACCCTCGGTCAGTGAGGGACTCCGTAGGGGTTTATGCACTCTGAGTTCCTGACAGACTCTGTCTGTGGTATGCTTGGGAAAGCTTAGCGCGAAGAGCCGATACTGCAATATCCCAAAAATCTCTGGGAGGCTCAGTAGCGCCGCACACAATCATGGGATCTCACCACTCTGCTGAACGTCGACGCTCACTTTTCACCGGTTTGCTTGCGGTTGCGATATTTCTCATGCTCCATCCAATTGTAGTGGAGTTCTACTCAACTCGCTTCCTTGGTGGCTCTGTTGGCGATGGCGGTCTCTATGTTTGGCTGGTTCAGAGCTTTCTAAAGGATCCCTGGCAAGCACTTTCGTTTGAAACGCAAGCGCTCTACCCCTACCCAAACACGCGATCATGGAGCGATTCATTTCTGCTCCCATCGAGTGTGGTTATGCTCTTTACTGCCGTAGGGCTCTCGCTTCCAGCTGCGTACAACTCACTGATGCTTATTACCTTCTCTAGCAATGCCGTAACATGCGCCCTCTTGGCTCAGCGCACCGGGGTTAAGCCTCCCCTGGCCGTAGCAGTCGGGGTGCTATTTGCAAATTCTAGCTATCTTGTAGGAAACCTTGGCCATCCACAGCTACTCTTTTTTTTCTGGATACCTCTGGCGTGGTGGTGCGTCATTCCAGTAAATCCAACCGAGCGCTCTTCATCTAGAAGCTGGTACCTAGCTGGGCTCTGCGTTGCTGGAGCCTTCTACTGCGCTGTCTACTATGCAATCTTTGCAGTAATCGGTTTGGTCGTAATCTGGCTTCGAGAACTACTACTAGGTCGGCTGTCAGCGAGACGCGCTCTGCGCACAATACTCTTTGCAGCTCTTGGAGCTGCTCCTATCGTCTACGCACTACCATCATACTTTGCAGTGCAGCGCTACTTCGGAAACCGCGGACTCCATGAAGCTTCACACTTTGCCGCAACCGGGCTATCGTACCTCTCATTCTCGCCGCTCCACGATCTTTTTGGGCAAACCTCCTCCCTCTCCCATAGCGAGGCATATCTATCTCCTGGATACCTCGTTACTCTATTAGCTTTAGCCACTATTATTTCATCGTGTTGGCAACGATCGCGCCTTCTCTCCAGTGCCATGCTGATTGGTGGCGCTACGCTCGTCATATCATCAAGTATGATTGACCAGGGGATCAGCTCCGAACAGCTCCTCTGTGTAAGCTCATGGGTTGTTCTTCTCAGCGCCATCGCATTTACTCTCCGCAATCGTTCGGCTCTCGCGGGATTTACACTTATCGCCACTATATTTTTCGTGTTTTCATTCGGACCTGGTGGCAATCCGCACAAGCACGAACCAGCATTTACACCTCTAGGCGTACTATTTAGCAGAGTCCCCGGCCTTGCTGCTGTGCGCGCTGTGGGACGTTACGGTGCAATAGTAGTCTTTGCTGCATATATCGCCGCTGCTATCGGCATTCAGCGCTTTATCTCCTCTGAACGTCGACACGCCGTGGCAACACCCTTAACAGCCGTAGCCTCGCTCCTAATTATCTTTGGTCTCGTTGAGAACATCCTTACAACTATCCCTTTCGATGCTCCAGCGCCCCCCGCGCAAGCTTTTACGACCTTGTCATCAGACTCAAGCGCGCGGGGCGGTGGTGCCGTACTTATTTTACCATTTTCATCACGGCCCAGTGACAACAAACACGATGGCTGGTCAAAGGTCGCGCTACTAAATAGTCGTTACGCATTGTGGGAATCTAGCTCTACTCATTCTCCGGTAAGACTTGTTAATGGCTACAGCGGCCAACGATCAAAGGTGCTTATGCAGCTTCCACGTGCTACCCAGAATTTTCCTGACACTACCTCACTCGATTATTTCGCGCGGATCTGCGGGCTGCGGTATATTGTTGTTGTGCCAGCCCTCTTTGAGAACTGGAGTGATGCGAGGTTTGACCAGCAGCTCCAGGAAAATGGAGAGGCCTTCGCTGCCGTACAGCGATTTGATGATAGGAGCATTTTGCTCACGCTTGCCACGCGTGAGATATCAGCGACTGAGGGCACACTACCACCGTATTTTGCCCCGCGTCATGGTGCAGTTCGACTCCAGGTCTCTCCTCGTGGCGAGGCTTCTTGTCTCGTAACTGCAACCAGTCTGAGTAAATCAGAAGATGGCGAGCGCGTGGCATTACAGAGCTCTGAATATACCGTGACACGTGAACAAATCATCGCAGTTGCTCCGCCATCGCAACTCTTAAGCGCGTCTCCACACATCCTTGAGCTCCGAATACAGGGGTGCTCTGCTGGTGTACGGTGTGAAGTAGATTCAGGGCCTCACTGATCTCACAGTCACTTAAGATTTGGCCTCCCTGCGAGCTGAAGGATTTTGAGCATCTGCACCATTTTAATCCTGCTTAACTGCCGAATTTAGGTTAATAGTTATGTTGGAAGTTAGTCGGGATTGAAGTATCTTCTCATTGCAAATTCGGCCCCTAAAATAGTTCAGAACCCAAGTGGAAATACTAATCCTGTCAGGGATAAAAGTGCGCGGCTAAATCCCGTTAAACTCATTAAATACAGGAGGTTCAGCTCATTTTTGGCCACATTTTAGAGAAGAGAATTGCGATGCCCTACTGATTTAGGGTGATATTTTGTAGAGAGCTTGTAACATGGATTTGAATCGACTTTCATTTCGGTCTATCCGACGGGGTAGCGCCCAATGTGTATTTTGTGTCGCCTGTGCCGTGGCTTTTTCCTCTTTATTAACCCTCTGCTATTACATATTTTTCGTCTGCTACTTCTCACATAATGGCTATCTTATAGACGCCAACTTTTTTCCGATTAATGGAAAATTCCAGGCCTATAACCCGATTAGAAGACTTATCGATGGTCAGTTGCCTGGTAGGGACTTCGTTTCATACACGGGGTTGGGGCCTACGTTGCTAACCCTCGCAATGATGCTTATATCAGGTTGTCAAACCTTCACTTGCTCAGTGTTTTGGGGCAATTTTCTTTCTTTACTACTGTCGATTTTGTTCTTTTCTTGGGTCACATTTCTCTGCACTGAGGTAGGTGCTGTGCCGCTAGCTCGGTGGTTTAGGGTGTTTTTATCTCTTGTGTTTGGCCTAATTATCGGAGTGCCCTTACCTACAGGCTATCCTAAGCTAGATCAACACCTCGGTCACCTCGGCCAATTAACCTCGATCGGAAATAGCCAGCTCGGATTACGAGCGGCATGCGCTTCTCTCTGTTCTATATGTATCTTTATAATCTTCGCATGCAAATCAGCGCGAAGTCGAATCGCTTTTACCGTTTGTTCATTTTGCGCCGCATTGATCTGGAGCAATGACTACGGGCTCTTTTCGGCCTTTAGCCTGCTAGTGACTTACGCCTTGGCGGAGATCCGTGCGAGTGGTTTTTCTCTTGCCACACATAAGCGCGTTACTGCCGTAGCCGGTGCCTCAGCTGCTGCATACCTAGTAGTAGTCGCTGCGATTTCAGGTGGGCATCCTCTCATTTGGATCTCTCGAAATGTACTGAGCATAGCGGAAGATCAGATGTGGTATTTTTTACCGCACACGAAAATTTTGACGGTGAGTGATATCTCCGCCGTGCTTCCAAGCGGCTATAAACTACTCGCCTCCGTTGCAGCAATCATCAGTCTCGTAGTGTGGCGACCACAAATTCCCGCGCTCTATGCCTGCACCGGGTTGCTCTTCATAACGCTCGGCGCGGGTTTGGCCTCCCAAATCGGTGGACATATCAGCGAGCACTATATGTGCGCTTTTGAGAGGGCTTTTTGGCCCGCAATGATTGTATGGATGATTTTTTTAGCGCGTGTAGCGCTGACGAGATTTATGCCAGTCTGGCTCTTTGGTGCGCTCGTTTTTGCAATTGGCTCCTCTGCCCTAGTAATAGTCGCCTCAGGCGCTAAGGGAAGTCGACTGAGGTTGTTTGAGGCTCATATGTTTGGCGGAATGGAGCTTTGGTTTGTTCCAACTATGCCCCCAATATATTTGGTGCTATCTCTACTGCTAGCACACTACTTGATTAGCGCCTGGCGCTCTCAAAAATGGGCTAACTCCATATTTGCTATTTTATTACTCGGCTTTATTATCTTTGCACGTCGCGGCGACGGATCTAACATGCTAACACCACCTTGGTTTAAGCGCGACATCTCTCTAGTGACCTCGCGCTGCGCTGAGCGAAGAGAGGAGTACGTACCCGCTCTGGGCGGGTGTTTGCGCACTGATCGCGCTGAGAGCTTGCGACGAATGGCTTCGGCAGCCAACTATTCCTCCGATGTGTTTTCAACCTACTCGAGTGCGTTTGATCTGATAGTTGGCGCCTACAACTCCTCCGGCAGTGATTATATTATTCATGCTCTAGGTGACGAATGGAGGGCGCGCTATGAGAGAATTATAGCAGAAGGTAAGCATGAATATATCACTACCATACGTGAAGACTTTACTTCGTGGGAGAGTTGGGCTTGTCGGGTTAATTGGGGTGCTTATGCCGGGATTTTGTCGCGTTACCACGCGGTGGAGGCCACAGATTACAACATTCTATGGAAACGCTCGCCGATAGCAGCTAAAAATCTTCCCGCTGGAAATTGTGAGGTAGTGCATCAGTCTCCGAGAGTTACCACTTTAAAAGTAACGCCGCCCGCAGAACTAATAGAGCCTGGATACGTTGATATTAAGGTCGAATACGAGGTGTTCCATAATCCACTGTGGATGGCTCCCCATACGATACATTCCTACGTCACAGTAGTGGACGGATGGGTAGATTACGGAGGAAGCTACGGTATTCCATCTAGTCCTGGGAGTCACTCTTGGAGATTCCCGGTGGAGTTCACCGCCAATGATATGTCCAAGAGTAGGAGCCCCAGCCGAACGATCACGATTAACTCGTACCCAGCCGGAACAGCAGTCACCGTATCAAGATGTGCTTCTCATTTTTCCGTCCCGATGAGCAGATTTTTGCCACCGAGTAAAGTGAGCTGAGCATAGCGGATTAGTTAAGGACATATCGAGACAGGAATACGCCTGGAGGCCAGCAGCGGAAACAGAAAAGTCTTGCAACTAAACCCTGCGCGAGTGATTTATCCTAAATTCGGCAGTTAAGGGGGATGAAAATGGTGCAGGTGCTCAAAAGCACGAAGGATTTTGAATTTTTCGGAGGCGCAACCCTGGCACCGTCAGGGTGAGCACCGAAAATTCAAAAGCCACAGTGATTTTGAGTAGATGCGCCATTTTCAGACCCGCAACTGCCGAATTTAGGTTTATAGTATAAGCGCCATTTTCAGCCCAGCAACTGCCGAATTTAAGTTTAGTTGATGGGAACGAACGCACTCGTTAAAGTTTGCTGTAGTGCCGGCACTGTTGGCGTGGATTGCGCTGTGGCAGATGGGAAATCGACTTCGTAATGCTATGCGTAGCAACAAGGAACACTGGTATCTCCTCTAGCTTTTCGGGTTATAGTGCCCGAGGCATGCCTTGATGAGAATCCCTAGTACGCGTAGATTTCCGCGCACCGTACTGATCTTAGTAGGCACATCGCCGGTTGGATATCGTCGGATTGTCCCTATCTCTAAGCACCGAAAACCCAGTAGCGGAGCTCTGTACGAGAGATACGCGAGCAGCTCATACGATTGGAAACAGCCGCGGAACGGCTGGACTCGATGATCTAAAAGTAGCCGAGTGCTGTAGGCACGAAAGCCCTGGGTCGTATCGGTCCAGTGAAAACCCGAAAAGAATCGGAGAAGCGGCGCGTGTATTAACTTTATAGCCAGGTGTCTTATAATAGGCGTGTTCTCAGCGAAACCTCCATCAATAAAACGAGATCCCTGAACAAAATCCGCTCCATGTTTTAACTCTTCGACCATGCGAGCGATTGCCGCGGGGTCGTCCTTATTATTTCCATCAATCGTCACTATGCCAGTGAATCCGCTCTCGATGGCAAAAGCGTAGACGCAACGCAATTGAGCGCTTAGTTTTCCACCTCCAGTTTTAACGATTAGACCGCGCACTCCTAGGCGCTGAAGGCGTTGCGGATCAAGTGATCCATCGTTACTACCTCCGTCAACGATAATAATGTCGGCGATTGCAGATACTTCGATCGCAGCCATACGTTCAATAAGACTAATAATCCGGGCACCCTCATTGATGACCGGGATTACAACGCAATGTTGATGCTGCCGTCCCTGCCAAAAGGTGACTGCATACGAGGGCACTGACCACCCCCTGGTTCTCTGAATATCTGCCGCTTCGTCGTGTTGAGCACCTATCATATAGCCTCAGATATATGAATACGAGATTGAACCCAGCGGATCGCACGATCAATCGATGATATGTGTGCCTCATCGGTTGTGGCGAGCATTTCAATAGTCGCAAGAGCTCCGGAAAAGGCTCCACGTATAGCGGCGAGGAGTTCTGCTAAACCCGAAGCAGTGTCGCCTACGGGAAGAAGATTCGGTTCGCTTATGTGAATATGACCAATCAAACTTGGTTGCTTGACTAAAGTGGAAACGAGCTCTCGACCATCTTCGCCGTTTATCAACACGGTGCCGGTGTCAAGCTGAAGTTTAATCGCTGGATGGTTGAGGGTTTTGATCATCGCAATCGCTTCGGTTGTGGTTGTGATGAAATTACAACCATACGATGACGGATTAGCTTCGAGACATATGGTCACGCCCTCGCGTGAGGCGATGTTGCCGAGGCATGTAAAGAAGTCATAAGCTAGCGCTCTTGCCTCATGCGGCTCAACTCCTCGACAATCTCTATTCCGCGGAGATCCGAAAACAAGCCGCGTAGCACCCAAGCCTGAAGCAATGCGGCATGTGTGTGTTAAGTGCTTTAAAAGCGCAGCTCTATGGTCGGATGTACTAAAAATGTTTAAGTCTTGCAGCCCAAACAGGAGAGATTGCATACCAACTATAGCAAACCCGCGGTTTAGCCAAATACTGCGTAGAGCAGCGATCTCTTGGAGTGACGCTGTTGCTTGATCCATGAAGTATTTACTTGGAGCTATGTCGATAGCGTCAACGCCGAGTTTGCGCAGTAGAATTGAGATCGCCTCATCCTCTGACGGATCCCACGCGATGTTGGAGATTGATAGTCTCATTAGATACCTTTTTTTGAATGAGTGGGCTCCGATTGAGCATAACTTCGAATAGCTAGGAGCGATTCTTTGCGGCTGCACTGATACGGGCCTAGTCCACCAAACAGCTGCGCATAGCGCGACCTCATGTCGTAGCGTGCCGCTGGCCCTGAGAGCTGGTTAGCAAAGTCAACGCCAAAAGCCTCCGATGCTATCTCTCTGACCGTTATCGGTTCCGCTACAAGGTGCAAAAGTCGAATGTTATGTGCGAGAGCAGTTTGTAGATCAGACCAAAGATTAACCATCGGATAGAATTGGAATGAGGCGCGAGAGTCGATTAGATGAAGGTTATTATGATTTTGAAGATCAAAGATAACATTTTTTCGTAAACCTGGGCCAACAAGACCTGGCAAGCGAACGATGAGGTGGTCGCTAAATGTGCGCTCTACAAATTGCTCAAGGTATCTGCGATGAAGGCCATAAGGATGGAGCGAGGATTCATCAATCACACTTTCTTCATCAACACCTATCGGATTTTTATGCACATCAACTGTGCTGATTAGAATAAAAGTTCTGGCCCGAATAGTTCGCAGATGAGCCATAAGCAACTCTATATTAGCGAGATCGCTCGCAGGTTCTTTATTTGCAAGCCACTTCTGGGCAGGAGCTCCACAACATACAACGAGATCAAAGGATCCGTGTGCGATGGTAGCGATATCGCTAGAGCGATAGAGTGATTCAAAGCCACGCTGACGCAGAAGAGTTGTACCAACAAAACCGCTGTGACCGATAAGAGCTGATTGAGTCGCCATAGTACCTTGAGGTGCCAAAAGAAAAAGTTAACCTAAATTCGCAGGGCCTCGCAATTCTCGTGCTATCTACTTAGGGCATCGCAATTCTACCGCTATCTACTGGAAAGGACTGGCATTCCTGATA
>JBBALZ010000013.1:22164-35342 GCA_040402735.1 Bdellovibrionota bacterium | reverse complement strand
TGAGCACCGAAAATTCAAAAGCCACAGTGATTTTGAGTAGATGCGCCATTTTCACACCCGCAACTGCCGAATTTAGGTTTAATAAAGGTTGCTACTCTCGGAGGGTTTCTCGGACGTAAGCGCGATAGAATGCCAGGAACTCAAACCCTTTAGAGAGGTTTGGAGAGGCTCAGCGACATCACCTCTGTTTGCTCTATCTTTTTTGATTCAACGTGACGGTGCTCGGCAGGTGGGGTTGTGGGTAACGATCAGCCCCCCCCCAACCAACTCTACTTCCTTGCAAGCGTTGGCAGTATCGCGTCCTCATTTACCGCGTCCGTGTCTGACATAAGTAGCGCGTTTACCTCTTGCTCAGCTACAGGAGCAAGTAACGACTGAGCTCCAGAGTGCGCCCTGTGATAATGCGCTGCCATAATATCCCAGGTAAAGCGCTCAGTCATTCGCTCAGCTTTATTCCTTAAAGCAATACGCTCGCGCCGCGTAAGTTCACAGAATTTCGCCAAGAATGATGTTAACTGCTCAATACACCCTTCAATCGAACTCTTGGATCGATTGAGAACAAGCACTCCATTTTGCAGAGCATCCGGTACGTGGCGCGCAACGTATGCACCAAAACCACTGAGATCTGTAGTAACAGTTGGAAGACCTAATGCTAGACACTCAAGAGGTGTGTATCCCCACGGTTCATAATACGAGGGAAATACTCCCATGTGACAACCCCGAACAAATTGCTCATAGTCGAGGCTAAAAAGGCTATTCATCGAAACGAATTCAGGATGAAAAACTACCTTTACCGGATCGTCTGGCCCGTTAAGTAAGTTTCTATGTCGTAGGTGATTGAGAACTTGATCTCCACCATCATCGTATAAATCATGGGTCACAACTGGAGGCCACTGCGGAGACTTTCGCGATAGGATAGAGCGCTTCAGTCGGAGCTGAATCTCGTCCGGAAATATCTCCTCATAAGAAGGTAGTTTGCCACGAGCAGCAGCAGCCAAAACACGTTGCCCTACGCCACGCTCGATCTCCCTACAAGTTGCCTTGAGCTCTTCGAACTTAAGGTGGTTTTGCAACGCAGTTACATTGAGGTTTTTGGTGGCGGCTCGGGTGATAATAAATGCTACCACGGTGGGAGGCTTGGAAAATGATTTTAATCTCTGATTGAGTCGATAGAGTGACTCTATGAAGATATCCATCCCCTTGTTTCGATACTCGTAGCGTCCACTCGTAAAGATGTACAGGGTGCGGTCGAGATCAAACGAATAGCTCGGAAAGAAGTGCCCCATAACGAACTCATGGATGCGCTCCTTGTATTTGGCGTGCAGATTTTGAAACTCGTGCAGAGCGGTAAACTGGTGTGGATTGAGTCCATTTGGCAGCACAAACTCTGGCTTGCGCCCTAAAAGGCATTGAGCTTCCTTGGCAGTTACCTCGCTGACTGTGGTAAATATGTGAGCTGAATGAGCAGCAGCTCGTTCGATGGTATATTTTGGCCAGATCATGTAATGACGCGCCATTGCATCGGCATCAAAGGAGGTTAGATTGTCGTAAAAATTCGGATCATTAGACGCAATGTAGCGCCCTAACATCGTTGCATGAGTAGTGAACACTGTTGCAACTGAAAGCTGCTTCTGTCTTATGCGTGGCAAGGCAACCCCAGCCATCCACTCATGAAAGTGTCCGATGATTCGTTGATTGAAATGCCGCGTGGCCACTTCAAACAATTCAGCAATACAAAAGCCAAAGGATGTGACGGCATCAACTTCTCCATCAGCTCCATCGAGCGCTATGCCGTTATCTTTCCAGAGGTAGTACTTGTATTCGCCGAGCTGAGGGTAGCGAGATTGGTAGTCGATTAATATGACTGATGGCCGACCATTAACTAGCCATTTTCCATAATGGCAACGGATGCCCTTGGATTCGAGTTCTGCGAGGATCGCGCCGATAGGTTGTGGCGGTGCGCACTCTTCAAATTCAAGGCTACTGGTGTGCTCGTGATAAGGGCCAACTACAAAGTAGTTCTCACCCCAGCGATCGACCATCGTTGCAGCCTTAGTTTTGATGACGGTATAGATTCCGCCTATCTGGCTGCATACTTCCCAGGCTACTTCAAATAACACTGAATCTTGTCTAGATGTTGAGAACGTCATTGGCTAAACAGTATAGCGAGTACTGAGAACAAAAGCATCACTGAAGGAGCTACATAACAGCGGTTTGGAGTTTTCGGTCTAGGTAGAAATCAGTGAGCTGGAACTTATGCCGCAATTCTTCAATCTGTTTGGCGCTATCGCTGTTTCTGCGACCGGTGAGGACCCCTGTAATCATGGTATTTTTTGCGGTGTGATCGGGGGAGATAAACTCAAAAAGTTTAGTCTCATATCCCAGACTCTCAAGGATAAGGACTCTTAAGCTATCGGTGAGGCTATCAGCAAAACGTTCAGCAAGGATTCCATGACGCAGGATAGGTTTCAGATCCGCGGGTGAAGATAGCCGTTGCCGAACATATTTGTGACAGCACGGAGCTACACATATATAACGAGCCTTAACAGCGACTGCTTTAGCAATCGCATCATCTGTGGCTGTATCGCAGGCATGCAGAGCTACTACCAGGTCTGCAGATTGCACCGGAGCGCCCTCAATTGTACTTGCTATAAAATCAATCGATGATAGTTGCAGTCGAGTTGCGACCTCTCTTCCAGTGGTAACGAGTTCTTGACGCTGTTCGATTCCAACGGTGCTGTGTTGCAGAGAATGGCTCAGGAGAAAATGGTGCAAAGCAAACGTTAGATAGTGTTTCCCCGATCCAAAATCAACGCTGCGCAAACCTGTCGGGCTCGATAACTCCTCGACAGGGATGAGCGAAGCGATTATCTCGACAAATTTTTGGATCTGACGAAATTTGTCGTACCTCTCTCTTCTGACCATTCCGTCTTTAGAACTAATCCCTAGTTCCACCAGGAATGGGCTGCTGGCCTCGACCAGGTAGTTCTTCTGTCGATTATGCTGGGGCAGCGCTACGTCTACAGCGGTCACTCTACGGCGCTTTAGCCGAAAGGATCCCTTGTCGCTCTTTTCAAAAGAGATCTCTTCATGAGATGTCTTCACGTATGCAGATCGGAATTGATGCGTGAGGAGGGAGGAGATGGCCTCGTGTGCTTCAAACAGCGGGATGTTTTTTCGTTCGACCTGTCTGCCATCCGAATACTCAAAGCTTAGCTCCTGAATGTTGCGAGCGTTGAGGAATACATTTATTACTACGCGAGTCCAACGATACCCTGGTTCTGGTTTGCTTAACGTTGCTTTGACGAAGGACCTTCTTTCAAAACTATCTCGGAGGAGCTGCTCAAACTGCACTTTGTTGTCGTTGCTATTCACGAAGAACCCTGTGTTTGGTGGATTGTGACCGAGTGAGTATTCCCTTTAGCTACCCATCCGGAGAGTATACAGATGAGGAGAGAGGCGGTAAATTGATTTCGAGGGGCCCCCGCGATACCGTACCCGCTTGAGGCTTTTACCGGGAGTTGAAGCTGTGCCGATACAGATAATGCGAGTCAAGCGAAAGTGCCTTGAATTGCTCGCACGCATAGAGCAGGAGGGCGCTTATTCTCACTTGGTATTGCAACAAGTTGCTCAGTCACGAGAGCTCTCGGCAGAGGAGTATCCAGTTCTACTACAGCTCGTGCGCGGTACTCTTGAACAGACAGGAGTGCTTGAAGATCGCCTCAATGAACTTTTGCCCAAGGGGTTACGCTCTCTACCGCTCGATGTGCAATCTGTTCTTAGGCTGAGTGCCTATCAGATTCTCTTTCTTGAGAGAGTTAAGAAGCGGGATGTTGTTTTTGAGGCGGTTGAGCTGATTAAGTTGGGTCGCTGCAAGTCTTTTGCTGGCCTAGCGAATGCGGTGCTGAGAAAGCTTGAGCCTATGACAGGCTCCTGCTCAGAAACGCAAGTCGTCAGCGCCACCCGAAATTTCCCGACTTGGTTGGTTGAACGCTGGCAAAAGCAGCACGGTGCAGAAGTAACCGAGCGCTTCTGTGGAGCAGTTGGGTCTGTTATACCGGTCTACTGCCGAGTCAATACGTCTTTAGTATCCCGGGAAGAGCTACGAGAGCGCCTTCTTGCTGAAGGGGTGATCACTTCGGATGTTAGTGTTTCTCCGCATTCTTTGCAGGTTACTAGCGTGCCTCAGAATGTGCGAATTACGGAGCTGATGAGTTATAAAAATGGTCTTTTTTTCATTCAGGATCTGAGCTCAACGCTAGTCGCAGATATTGTAATTGCGGAGTCTCCTCTGCGTGTTAGAGACCTCTGCGCAGCGCCAGGGGGCAAGGCGTGTAGCATGGCGCTTTCTCTAGCGGCGCGCAGGGGAGTAGTGCTTGCTAACGATAAATTTCCCAAAAGAGTTGCCTTGATTCAAGCCCTATGTAAACGCTTGCGGCTCAAGAATGTGACTACTGAGGTACTAGACGTAGGCGACACAAGAGGTACTCCAGCCGATCTCTTTGATGCGGTGCTTCTCGATGCGCCGTGTTCGGGTTCTGGCACGGTGGGACGTAAAGTCGATGTGCGTTGGTCGATTACGGAAGAGCGGCTCGGAGAGCTTATTAATTTGCAGTTGTCGCTCATCAAAGCAGCGGCTGGCTTTGTAAGGCCGCAAGGAGTGCTTGTATATAGCACTTGCTCAATTGATCGCGAGGAGAACGAAGAGATAGTGGAAGCATTCCTGCGATCTAATAGTGATTTTGAGCGTGTAGATCTGAGAGATAGCCTTCCTTCTCATGTCTGTACTGACCAGGGATATCTTCGCACTTGGCCTCAAACGCATGCAATGACTGGAGCGTTTGCTGCAAAGCTCAGAAAATTAGGTGCAACTACTCACCGGATTTAAGATCGTCGCTGTGCTAACGCTCCAACGCCTCTTGTATTCGTTCTAATAGAAGGGTGCAGCGTTTTTTCGTTTGGGTGCGCTTTGTGGCGATAGCAAGAGCGCGTTTTGAGCCAACTAATAACAAAAGCTTCTTGGCACGAGTTACGCCAGTATATACTAACTGGCGCTCAAGAAGGGTAAAATGCGACTCGTCAAGGGCAAAAACTACACACGGAACCTCCATTCCTTGAGAGCGGTGCACTGTGACAGCGTAGGCGAGAGATAATTGACTGAGCTCCGCACGCTTGTAGTTAATCAGACGACCATCCCATAGCTCGACGTTCAGCGAATTGTTTTCAGAGTCAAGAGAGCTAACTATTCCTAGATCGCCGTTAAATACCCCTGCAGGATCGATTTTATAGTTATTGACCCGTTGGCAGACCCTATCTCCAACGCGAAATGACCCATCCCCAACCTCAATCATGGTAGCTGATGAATGGCTTGCTCGCGGATTGAGACGCTCTTGTAGCCGCTTGTTTAGCTCAACGGTACCAAGTGGCCCGCGATTAGTTGGGGTAAGAACGGCGATGTCAGGCCCTGAGTACCCGAACTTGCGTGGAATCTGTTCAGCTACGAGGCTCTCTATCAGTTTAGCAGATTCCTCCATACCACGGCGTTCTATCATGTACGCATCGCTCTTTGTTACACCGTCAGGGGCTGGCACATCTGGGACCTGACCCACGTTAATCATATGAGCAACGGTGTTGATCCGCGATTCAGCGGTTCTGCGGAAGAGCTGTGATAGTTGTATGGTTTTCACGTAAGGCGAGTGGATAAGATCGCGAAACACCCGACCCGGTCCAACTGAAGGGAGTTGGTCTTTGTCTCCTACCAAGATCAGTGTGCAGCGGTCCGATATAGCAGATAAAAGATCTCGAGCTAAGAGGATGTCAATCATCGAGGCTTCATCAACTATTAAAGCATCGTAGGGCAGGGGATTGCTCGAATTGAAGACGAAATCTCTAGCGTACGGGTCGTACTTAAGTAATCTGTGAATTGTGCTGGAGGGTGCCCCGCACACTTGAGACAATCTCTGAGCAGCTTTACCGGTTGGAGCAGCAAGAGCATACAATGTCCCTGTCTTCTCAAAGAGGAGCGTGAGTGCTTTGACCATCGTTGTTTTACCACAGCCAGGGCCTCCAGTGATGATCATCAGGGGGAAGGTGCTCGCAAGTTGGACTGCATAGCGCTGCTCGGATGACAGGGTAAGTGCCAGTGTCTGTTCGGCCTCGGCAATCGCCTCCTGGTAGCTGGTGCTGGATGTTTTATCGGTCGTGTTTGGTACTGCTCGCTTTTTTACCCAGTTAGCGACAAAACGCTCCGCGGCATCAAAATGCTTTAAGAAGACCCCGCCACGATAAGAAACTAACGCGCCGGAAGCGAGTAGTTCATTAAGTTGCTCGCCAAGATCTGGAGCTTGCTCCAATCCCAGGAGTAGGTGCGCCCGTTCTAGTAAAACTTGCTCTGGTAGGAAGCAGTGGCCCTCATCCGAGCCGTTAAGTAGGGCGCAGTAAAGCCCGGCCCGCATACGGAGTGGGGAGTCGGGTGGGATACCAAGGTTAAGAGCGATCGTATCTGCCGTGTGAAATCCGATGCCACGTATCTCGCGAGCCAGCGTGTACGGATCCGATTTCAGTACCTTAATTGTTTTCTCCTGAAAGCGTTGATAGATCTTGGCCGAAAGGGTCGGAGATATCTGATGTTCAACAAGAAAGCGCATTACCTTGTCGAACTCTGTCTGCTGTAGCACCGCGGTTTGTAGTAGCTCGGCCCTTTTTCTACCAACACCAGCGAGAGCGGCTATCTTTTCTGGGTCAGTTCGAATTATTTCAAGTGAAGTTGATCCGAACTGATCGACTATGCGCTTTGCGGTTTTCTTGCCTATACCAGATATAAGGCCGCTCGATAGGTAGCGCTGAATGCCGTGGCGCGTTGAGGGTGGTGTCTCGGCTATCGTACTAATCGAGAATTGCTTTCCGAATTTAGGATGATTTATGGAGGATCCAGAGGCTGTGATGTGTGAGCCCGCTTTGATGTGAGGACAGATACCTACAGCGGTAACCCGATCGTTTTGGTCATCAAGCGAGACCTGCAACACTGAGTACCCGCTATCCTGATTGCGAAAGGTTACTCGGTCTACGGTGCCGCTGATAATCTCACTGTCAGAGGCCTCTTTTAAACCACTAGTCATAGGAGCTACTTGCAAAATTAAGCTTCGAGCGAGAATTGTGAGGTTGAGTTGGCCGCAAGGCGCTGGGAAAGAAAAAACTGTAGACGTATCCTCTGAGATATGTTGAGGATTGTTTCGTTCTCTGCAACGCGGCGGACGACACAAGATGGCAATTCGTAGCCGAAGAATAATTTTGCAAGTAGCTCATAGTACACAGGTTAGAGTAGTTCTTATAATGGCTAGTTATGGCTATTTATAGCTAGTGTCCGCCTAATTAGGCTATACAGGCTACCAGAGAGCCTAAGTAAAAACCAAGTTCTTATTTTAGGTTAGAGCCCCGTAATTTTCTCTCCTTAAATGGGGCCAAAAATGCGCGGAACCTAAGGTAATTGATGAGTTTATCGATAGCTGTCCGCGCATTTTTATCCCTTTTAGCAATGCCAGCTCCCCCAAGTAGATAGCGGGAGAATTGCGATGCCAGGTCTTCGCAATTCTCTCTCCTTAAATGGGGCCAAAAATGCGCGGAGCCTAAAGTATTTAATGAGTTTATCGATAGCTGGCCGCGCATTTTTATCCCTTTTAGCAATGCCAGCTCCCCCAAGTAGATAGCGGGAGAATTGCGATGCCCTACTGCTTGATCTAGTTTCTTACTTAGCTTAAACTCCCCTTCGATGTGCGCTAGTAGCTCAGTTGGTAGAGCAGGAGACTCTTAATCTCTTGGTCCGGGGTTCGAATCCCTGCTGGCGCAGGTTGTTTCCTACTTGGCGTTCGGGCCTGAGGGGGCGCCCAGCCCACTCGCAGCTAATCGCTGCTTCACCCCCTCCCAAATATCACTGAGATACGCGGGGCCGCAAAGAGCACAGACGCATCCTCGCAGCTAATCATCTTAAACTGCCGTTATTGAAAAAGGATCCGCCAGAGTCACCTCATTTAGCGACCAAATTGCAGCGATGATCTTAAAATCCGGTCAGTAGTTACAAATTATTTTGCGTTGTGCTGATTTCTGATTTCTAGAAATTACTCGGAACAGTATACTTCACGCGCCATGAAGCTCTCCGTAAATTCACAGTTGCAGATCCCTGCTACCACCCTAGGGACTACCCCGATCGCTCCTAATACATCGGCTGCAATTGCTCGTATGAAGCGTGATCTTGGTGAGGCGTCGCGCTTGGAGAGGATCCTTAGAGAAGTTAAGGATGTAAGCCACCTTTCGCCAGATCTGCTCCAACGAGCAATCGAGCAGGGGTGCTGGTATCACGTAACTCCTTTTCGTAGTGCCCTGATCCGCTCTCTTGAGATACCACATTCAGCGCGTGTTTTAGAGGTTGGTTGCGGCGGTGGGGCTTTGACTAGGTACCTTGGTGAGCAGGGATACCAGGTTGTTGCGCTTGAAACATCTGAGGAATTAGCTGAATGCGCCAGGATCAGGTGCCGCGATCTCGCAAATGTCGAGATTATTACCGGTTTTTTAGAACAGGTTTTAGTCGATTATAGGTTTGATTTTGTTGTCTGTGTCGATCCCAGGTTTGTAGAGAGTGAGTTCTTTGACCCAGGGCTTCAACTAATTACGTTATGCAAGAAGGTCTTGAAGTCCACCGGAACCCTGATCCTCTCGGTAGGTAATCCGCTGCACGCCCCAGGTGAAGCCCACATCGAGCCCTCAGTCGATCATGTGCGAGGTAAAGGTGCTCCGCTGCAGTCGTTAAAACGTTCCTTAGTGAGCGCTGGATTTACTCATTCCGAGGAGTATATAACCTTTCCAAATCATGCCGCGCCGCGGCTGCTGATTGATCCGGCACAGGCTAGGAGAGATCGCTTGACGTGGATCTCTCTCGTTAAGGATCTCTACCGAGGATCTGAGGTTGCTGAAGAGGAGATCGAGCGCTGGTGGCGAGCAGTACATAACGAAGGGCTCGAGAGATATCTGGCACCAGGATGGTTAATCATCGCCCACAGCCATGCAGTCCACTCGGTATTATGGAACAGTGGTGCCGGAAAGTTCTATGCACCCACAGTATCACCTAAGAATAGTGACTCGGAGATATGCAGTAATAGCGATAATGCTATCGAAGTGTCACAGATATTTTTAGACCATGCTGAATTAGTCGCTACAGTTCTAGACGCAGCTAAGCCAGTGGTTAATGGCGTCAAAGATTATAAAGATTCGTTAATTGCCGCAGATCAGCGCATTGATGAGCTCGCACTAAAGGAGTCTGTCGCACGCGACCAGCTATTAGATACTCAACAAGCTTTAGATAATGCAGAGGCGCGTCATTCAATTGAGCTTTCGCAAGAGCAGGAGTCGCGCAGAATTCGTGAGGCCGAGCTTGGGCTAGTTTTAAAGCAGTATCACGCCGTCGGTGCTATGTGTCATGACATGCGTGAAGAGGGACGCAAGCTAAAAGATATGCTCGATGAGTTAAAGCGTCGATATGTTGCAGCAGAGGAGTGGGGGAGCGCACTTTCTAAGAGAGTGGTAGAGGCAGAGCAGGAGCTTGAGCAGACTCAATCTTCGTTGATCTATCGCTGGGTTCAGAAGCTTAGACGCCTTGTGCTCTACTGCAATTTCAAAACCCGTTCAGGATAGTTACTAAAAACTCCGTCAGCACCCCAATCGCGCAGCATCTGGATATCTGCGGGCTCATCGACTGTATAAACGTATACCTTAAAGCCGGCCTGTTGAATTCGTGAAATACGCTCTTTAGAGACAGCATCAATATGGAGGTGCACTGATACAGCGCCTACTTTCCGTGCTATTCCAAGGCAGTTGAGCGGATATCCGTACACCACAATTCCACGGGGGATTCGCGGAGCTAGCGTTCTTAAAGTAAGCAGTTCAGCGTGCTCGAAACTTGATACAAGAAGCGATTCAGGGGACCAACCATTATGTATCGCCACGTTGAGTTGCTCCGCAACGATTACTGCGCCACCAGAGCCTTTAAGTTCAATCTGCAGTGATATGCGGTCTTTGCAGATAGAAAGAACTTCGCTCAGAAGAGGGATCTTGAGCCCTTGAGGGAGCGAGAGAGAATTAATGTCTCGCAGCGTCTGCTCAGATACCAATCCTTGAACCCCGGTCATTCGCTTAAGCGAGCGATCATGGAAGACGATAGCCTGAGATTCAACTATCCTCACATCGAGCTCGATCCAGGGTGCTCCAAGTTCAATCGCTTTTAAGAAGCTAGGTATTGAGTTCTCAGGCGCATGACCAGAGGCGCCTCGGTGCGCAAAACAAATAAATGGTCGAGTCATAGTGTCTCCGCATCGTGTGTCTACTTGTGGTTAGATCTCTTGTTTTCTCTGGCCTTCTCCAGTGCTTGCGCAACTTCCTCATCGCCCCGTTCTGTGTATCGCATAGTTACCCGCACATCGCTATGACCAAGGGCTTGCGCAACCAGACGAATATCTCGTGAGACATCTAAGAGTTCCGTTGCATACGTATGGCGGAGTAGATGGGGGTGTAGCTTAGTGTCCACGCTAAAGCTGCGTATGATGCGCCATATCGATTTTGCTCCTAGTTCAAAACTCTTTGGGTCGGACGTTGAGGCCTTAAAACCGCTGATAAATAGAGGGAGTTTGCTGTCAATTTGAGCTGAAAGGTTTGGAAAGAAGCGTTGTAGCTCAGCCGCGCGCGCCTTGAGATATAACGCCAGTGAGTCGCGCATCTGCTCGGTGATGTAGACCTTTCTAAATTGACGTCCCTTGGTTCTTACCTGTTTAATCCATTCAAGGCTCGGTTCGAGCTGTGACATTCGGATGCTTCTAAGCTCATCAGCACGCAGGCCAGTATCGAGGAACAGAGTGAGAAGTGTTTCATTTCGTAGAGCAGCAAAGCTAGTCTCTTGCGAGCTGCGGTCACGGGCACATTCCTTTATCGCACCAACCTCAGCCGCTGATATTGATTGAGGCCTAGTTTGCTTTTGTTTGGGAGGGCGAACCTCGCGTGCAGGGTTTATAAATCCGGGGAGACGTTCAGCAAGTACACGTCCCATATGCTTTAGGGTAGCCAAGCGACGCGATACCGTTGCTGGTGCTTCACCAGACTTAAGTGACTCATCAACAAACCGTTGTGTCGCAGAAAAATCCCAGTCAGAGACCTTCAAGCAATCGATATCTTGAGCGCGGCGATAGCGCTTAAGAAAAAGTAAGAACTTATCGGTGTCTAGCTGCTTAGCACGAGCTGTGTGTGATACCCCTTCAGCGTAGAGGCGGATGTACTCACGCACAACACCCCCAAGTGGCATAGCGGCCACAGAGTCTGACGGACGAGCTTCACCGAGAAGCGGAGCGAGTTTTTCTGACATGATGATCCTGGCTAGACAGGTACGACATGACACACGGTGAATAAAGTTCTATGCTACCCTTATGAGTAGCGAATCATCAAGAGATCGTATTTTGTCACAAGTCGCCGAGCAGATCCGTGCTGCAGTGGTCGAGGCAGGGAGATACCTCGATCAAGCCAGCCGGTCTGGCGAAAAGCTGCAGGTTACGGTTAAGGCTGACAGTACCTTGGTGATGAATCTTGATCTGGAGAGTCAGCGTATCATCCTAAAACGCCTGACAGGAAGCTATCCGATCGTAGCAGAGGAGGACCCGACATCTCATGGTCTCATATCTGCGGCAACCAGTTATTTCTTGGTTGATCCCCTTGATGGAACAACCTCCTGTAAGCGCTTCTTGGGGCAGATCGGAGGTCATGTTGGTTACGGGCCGCTTGTTGGATTTGTTTACGAGGGCCAGTTGGCTGTAGCTGCTTTTTATAGCGTTCCGCATCGGAAGATGTTTACGGCTATCGTTGAGAAGGGAACGTTTGTGTCCGAGTTTAACGATAGCTGGGAGCTGGTAACGCCGCAGCGCAGGCTCAGCGCACAAGTGTGTGAGGATTTGAGTCAGGCTGGCATGTTGTTTTTTATTAGTCGCTATGGCGAAGCGGCGGTGGTCGAGTTTCTGCGTATGAATAGCGCAGTTGAGAATATTTACCGATTCGGAGGATTCGCCAGTGACTGTGCCAGACTCGCGTTGAGTTATGAGCAGATACAGCTTCAGTTTGCCGTTAAACCGTGGGATTTTTCTGCGGTTTTGTTGGCAGCTGAGGCAGGATGCGAGGTGTTTTGCGATCCGCTTGGTCGTCGTACGCCACTAAGACAGTGGAACATAGAGGCTAATAACCCAATTGTTACTCTGGCACCTGGATCTGCTCAAGCATTCTTTACACTGCTCGATACGATGAAATAGAGAGGGGAAGATCGTGTCAATCGTTCGCATAGATCCTCACGCGCACCTCTATGATTGCTACTCCCTGATCGATTGGGTTAGTTCAGCGATACGTAACCTTAGTGGAGATATTGGTACCTACAGAATGGTGGTGATAGTTGACCGGAACGGTCAGGATAGCTTTGCCAGGTTTCGTCGCGAGGCGGCGATGCTTGACTCATGGATGGAATTCCCTGGAGTTCAAGGCTTATCGTCCGATTCACTTTATGGCAACGCAACGCTTGGCGATAGATCTCTAACGGTTATACGAGGCGTTCAGTATGTAACTCAAGAGCGGCTTGAGGTGTTGGGGCTTGGAGTAGCTCGAACTATAGACGATGGAGCTCCGTCTAAAGCGGTGATTGAGAGTATCAGAGCAGCGCAAGGTATACCGTGCATCCCGTGGTCTCCAGGTAAGTGGCTTGGGCAGCGCGGCGCTACCGTCAGGCAGCTCTTTGAGAGTTATCCGGCTGGTGAGCTGGTTTTTGGCGATATAGCGCTGCGATCCCGAATTGGTCCTCCATCGAGCCTCTTATCGCGCGCTGCTCGGGCTGGCTACTTAGTCGCGCCCGGAACCGACCCACTCCCGAGGCCCCAGGATTCAACGCTGGTAGGCTCGTATGGTGTGCAATCGGAGATCCCAGATGAGCAGGCTAAGAACGCTTCTCCGGTGGATATCTTGCGAGGCATCTTCTGCAATCGAGACCAGCTCACGGTCTGGGGCCGTCCAAACGCAGCACTGACGGCGATACGGCGGTTTATTTCATAGAGAATCGCAATTCTCCCGCTATATGCTCGAAAAAGCTCGCATTCCTGATAGGGATAAAA
>JBBALZ010000013.1:0-22064 GCA_040402735.1 Bdellovibrionota bacterium | reverse complement strand
CCGCGCATTTTTGGCCCCATAAGAAGATAGAATTGCGAAGCCCTATTTACTACAATAGGGCTTCGCAATTCTCCCGCTATATGCTCGAAAAAGCTCGCATTCCTGATAGGGATAAAAATGCGCGGCCTAGGGTCGTTTAACTCATCGGATGCAGTAGGTTCCGCGCATTTTTGGCCCCATAAGAAGATAGAATTGCGAAGCCCTATTTACTACAACCGTTTCGCTCTCTCTGTTCATCATACTTTAGTACGGGATAGAGACCTGGATTTATACAGACTTAGCGGGCGCGATGCTGATGAAACCGGCAGTAGTTATATTCTTTAACGATTGGGCGGTGTATCCA
Organism: Bdellovibrionota bacterium; assembly: GCA_040402735.1. Classification (GTDB taxonomy): domain Bacteria; phylum Bdellovibrionota_C; class UBA2361; order UBA2361; family OMII01; genus OMII01. Next base: position 21,721 of record JBBALZ010000013.1, on the reverse strand, counting down.
GCTGGTGTTAATGCCGGGGGCGGAGAGAGCGCTACCATGGCGCTTGCACGAGCAATCAAGGGGTTAGGCTATCGCGTCATAGCTTGCGCTCACCTTCCAGACGGCGAGTGTGAAAGTTATGGGATTGAATATTGGAACTTCGGACCAGAATACGCTCTTCATGAAATCGCTGAGCGGCTAGCAGGTATTGGAGCGTATCATTGTATAGCTGCTACCCTGGTGCATCCATTTCTGCACATCAGGTCGCAGCCTAATTGCCTTTCTCGAATCCTGATTAATCATTCACCCGCTTTAGTTTCAAGTGGACTTGAAACCACGACTGTAATGCATGTAACCGATTATATGTTATGTGTTTCAGATATTCAGCGCTCTATTATCCTATCGCGTAAAATAGATGGGGAGCGAATTAAGGTGGTAAGAAATGGGTTTGATCCTGAGGTCTTCACATATGCTGGCCCAGAGGGACGCGATTGGGAGCAGTTGCTTTTTATCGGGCGTGTTGATGCGCCGAAAGGTATCCATGTACTGTTACAGGTTTTTGGGGAACTAAAGGTAGAATTTCCCAACCTTAAGCTCTCAGTATTTGGCGACGAATCGTATTGGCCAGAATTCACCTCACACAAATACGAACTTATGAGAAAGTTGCCTGGATTGCAGTTCCACGGCAAGGTCCCACAGCGAGAGATCGCCCGACAGCTACAAACAGCAGGACTACTCGTATTCCCATCGCAAACTTTTGAAACGGCCGGTCTAGCGGTGATTGATGCTCAAGCAAGTGGGTGCCCGGTCGTAGCTAATGGAGTTGGTGGAGTTCCGGAGTATCTTGTTGAAAAAGAGTTAGGGGATCTGGTGTATGATAAGAGTCCAGCCGCATTACGAGACGCTATCGCAGCTCTCTTACGCGATAAAGAGCGGCTAAAGAAGATGTCTGAATCAGCTAAGCTCCTCGGTCGTACTAGACCTTGGAGCGTCGTTGCAGAGGAAGTGCTTCATTGGGCTGAGCAGGCTGCTTATGCTCGAATGGGGATCGCTATAGAGCAGCTTCCTCAGGGAGTATTGCAGATTAAGAACGTTCATCAGGCAGCAACGCACGATATTCTTATAGCTCATGAAATCATGTCCAAGAGTAAGGAGTTCTCAGATGCCCACCTCAAAAATGCGCTAGTATTCTACGGCCAGGAGGACGCTTGGCCGCACCTTATTAGCGGGTTTAGGTGTGAAGAAGCAGGAGCGATAGATCAGGCGATTGAAGCCTATCATCAAGCTGCTCAAAAGAGTGCCCCAGGAGATTGGCAAGCGTTCTTTCGTTTGGCCTTGGTGCATGCTGAACGCAAAGAGTTGCCTCTAGCGCGAGGATATGCCGAGAAAGTAATTGAGGAATCCCCTGGCTTTGAGCTACGAGAAAAGCTTGAGCAGTTGATATCACATACAAAGAGTTAATTATGCCGCGTATATCAGCAATTGTTTCACTCTATAATTCGCAGGAATTCGTTCGGGGCTGCCTAGAGGATCTTGTTGAACAATCACTATTTAAGAGAGAGCAGCTTGAGATCGTGATTATAGACAGCAACTCTCCCCAGGAAGAGTTTAAGGTAGTAGAGCCGTATCTGAAGAAGTTCCCAGGGCGGATTGTTTACGAGCGCACAGTAGAGCGCGAGACTCTGTATCAAGCCTGGAACAGAGCGCTAGGGATGGCCCGTGGAGAGTATATCACTAATGCTAACTCGGATGACCGTCACCACCCGGAAGCTCTTGAGATTATGAGTTTGGCGCTCGATAGGCATCCCGAAGTGGATCTGGTGTATGCTGATGTCTTTGAGAGTGCGGTTGCTAACCAGACCTTCTTCGAGAATCCGCGCACATCTAGGTACTGTTATCCGACATTCTTTGCGCCGGGATCGCTACTATTTTATCAATTCGGATGTCAGCCGATGTGGAGAGTTTCAGCTCACGCTCGTGTTGGTGGATTTAGTAATGAATTAAGGGCTGCCGGAGACTGGGATTTCTGTATACGCTTTGCTCTAGCGGGGCTGCGTGCGCTGCACATTCCGCAACCATTAGGGTGCTTTCTTAACAGACCGACATCGATATCGACTCAAGATTCGACATCTACACGTGAACAGGGCATGGTTAAGGACCGTTACTTGTCGCTTGATAACATCATACTACTGTATCACAAAGAGGGTTGGCGGGTAGATACACCTCAAGCCAAGGCGCGAGCTTTAACTGATTTTGCGATGCGGGCATCATCTATGGCGCTGCCATGGACACCGGGCCGAATCTACCATGAGCCCAGCGCAACGGTGCTGAGCTGCTTGGCAGCCTTTGAAATGGTCAAAGACGACCCGAGGATTGCATGGAATTTAGGAGTTGCTTTATTTCGCACCGAGCACAAAAAAGAGGCGACTCAATTCCTTGAAATGGGCCGCGCGCTCAACAGCCAGGATATCAGTCGGGCTCTAGCCTCTGTGCAACGTGGTGAGCCGGTTCACTTGCCGATGGTGGCGTTATAAATCCAGCTGGGTGATTTTTGAAAAAAACTCTAGCAATTAGTGTTTCTGTAACACTTTAGCAGTTTGCCAAACCCCACTTGGAGGGCTGGACTCTGCCCAGCCGCGTTGGCTGCCGAATTTAGGATAAACTGCTCGCTTCGTGTTGTTTTGCTCCTAGATGCTCAATTCAATCGAGTAGTTCTTGCACGCTCACGATCTCGGTAAGGATTCCCTTAAGATAGCGCCCATAGTTCAATTCTCCAACAAATGGTATCTCTCGCTGCAGCTTTTGATCTTGGTAACAGCGCGCAGCTATTTTTTCCATCCTCTGAGATATTTCGATGTCGAATTGAGCCAAAAGCTGCCTCAGGGAAGCATCACCATGAAAATCTCTAAAGCCCGGCATGCTGTCGAGCAACTGATCTCGAACTGACTCAACTGAGAGCTCACCTTGCGCTAACTTTTGTATCGCGCGAGCTACTTTTAATATCTTTAGGTGAGGTAGGCTATTATCACTCAAAGCAGAATGTCTCGGTTTTTGTTCACTAAGCCAGGTTGTGAAGGTTTTTATCGCGCTAGCTAGAGAGGCTAGATTGAGATGGCACGGCGATTTTGGAGCAACATTCACAGCGCTTGTAAAGATCGTTGTATTTTGACCTTGTAGCCAATTGTCTGCTGCGGGCAGTATCAGACCGTTTAGCCGCTCTTGCTCCAAACCCTGAGTCTGATTTGAAGGGCGCCCCTCACGGCCTCGTTTATTGGCAAAATGTCGGTAGAGAAGGAACTGAAGAGTAGCAAGGTTGGCTCGTTCAAAATGTTGAAAAAATTCAAACGTATCGTGAGTCTGATCGCTCTCGTTATTACTTTCGCCTAAAAGCCATTCTACATCTTTTGCCGGAGTCTTCTCAGTGATTTGTGGTGTCGCGTCGACCGTTACACAACGCCATGGAGCAGCAGAGCTTGCCAGCTCAAGTTGACTATGCAACCTCTGAAACACCAGATGGTGCGAGCCAGGCGTTCTAAGAAATGCATGTTTAGGCAGAACAGATACTTCGGGATTATCCTTAAAGTAGATCTGCCAAAAGAGTCGAAAAATCCCCAAATTCATGCTAGCGCACTTGCCCCAGAAGTTTCCTTCCGCATCCAAGCTGCTTGAGGCGGCCGCAAAGACACTAGCGACCTCCGAAGGCCTTTTATGTAAACCCTCTAAAGAATAGATAGACGGCTTCGAAAAAGCTCTTTCGATATGAGCGATAGTTATTTTATCGGCGCCACGCTCCAGTTGGTCGAGCGCGTCCGGTATTCCGATAAATCCCACTGACCGCATCTCATCCGAGATTTTCTTAATCCGACCCCGATCTAAATCGTTTAAAACGCGATTCCTAAATTCGAGACTAAGTGGCTCTCGTCGTCGATCCCCCGCGCTTGTAGAAGAGCGATATCCGCAGGTAATAAACACCTCATCAAGATACCTACCTTCTTTGAACCGAATTTTAAGGTCACCGTTACTATTCTGCCAAATCTGGTAGCTACTCGGATCTGCGACTTTTTGTGATGAGAAGGTGACCACTAGAGATGTGAGAGAGGAACCCGTTGCGTTCAGTAGAGCGCACTCTCCCTGATGGTTTAAGCTCAGCGGCACAGTTGAGGTCAGAACAAATTCGGGCGCCAAGTCAGTAGGGAGCTCTTTCTGGCGCCAGATCAAATTTGGTTCTTTGTGATGAACAGGGCTAAAGGTGAATTCCTCCGGCAAGTCGTCTATTGATAAGCCTTCCTTTAAGATCTTAAGACTGAATGCGGGACCTCGCGGCGATGTAGCCGGATCAATCTGATTCGTAGTGTAAATGCATTCTTGTCCCAATAGATCTAAGCTATTGGGGACCCTATTAGAATCAGAGTAGGATTCTGGAATGCAGAAGTGAGCAACCCCTAAACTAATAGCAAAACCAGTAAAGTGAGCATACCCTTTCAATGACCTAGCCCACCTTTGCTCAACTACATCAATCGCGGTTGGGGGCTGCGGCTTAATAAGGTCAGTATGCCTATGGTGGGGAAACCATGGATATAGTTTTCGCCTAAACTCCTCCGGAGAACTCCAGGCCAAATGATTAAGCTGTTCATTAAGAGATTGGTCGAAAGATGTAGGGGTGGGTAATAGCTCAAAAAAACGGGCATACCGATCTGAAGAGTCAACACGAGACCTCCAGTTAACTACTTTCTGAATTCGCTCAACTATCTCGCCCACAGAAAGAGTTGAACTGACGTCATTTACGGCCTCGAGTAGCGATTGAAGCTGATGCAGACAATTTTGAAGCCTAACGATGGTGAGAAGAAGGCCCATAGCTTTTGCTTTGGGAAACGAGATGTCAGCTGGCCAATAGTCATCGAGCGCAAGGCCGTATGCGTCACAGAGAGCGCTGTGCTCAACCTCGAATAATGGATCTTCGCCGTAGAGGGGCATAAAGAGGGGATTTTCTAAAACTGGATCCCCAGGAATTAACCTTAAGATCATGAAATCGGTGCATGCGTCGCTTTTATAAGCAAGTACCTTCGGAATCGATCCATCGTCGATGGATGTCATATAGCCACTAAGGCTCGAGTGCTCTAAACGGAGGCGCGCTTGACGCAAATCATTGCGGCTTATGGGAATCGCTATAGGCATAACTGAGCCACGCGATTTAAGACTCAAGTTATCTACAAACTGAGGTAGAAGAGCGATACACTTATCCTTCAATAAAATCGAGAGCAGCTCCCGCAAAACATGATTAACGGATGCTTCAATCGTAGCTACTTGGGCATCCTTCCACGCCTTGACCTGGTCTGGCGTAATTTTTTGGTCTAATTCCTGGCGGCCGTTTCGGGTAGAGCGGTTTGGTCGTTCAGGCTGCGCTATATCCAAAGAGTGTTTTAGTACTGCGCGCGCGAAAAATTGATTAATCTGGGTTTGAACCTGCGGATGCGATGAATTATCGGTACCAAAGTGCTCCGCGACGTCATGCCGCGCCAGACTCTCGCACTCCCAGTATGTCCGACCGATTGGTGATAATTTTGTCTCACACAGTAATCGGAAGGACATCTCTACCTGCTTGGCAAGATTGCCCGCATTTGGAATTCGGGGCATTAGTAAATCACTGATGCTCACAGCTTGCTCGGTGAAAGAGCACATTCGCTCTTCCCCACGCGCGGCCTGTTGCCGAAGTCTTGGATGCTGGCGAAAAAGCTCATTAAGAGCGTGGCTCCATTCCGCCGGAGTGCCAAATTCCGTCAACTCCCCAACCAGCCTTCTCGATCTTTGCATGCCGGCCTTAGGATCAAAGAGACGAAAAAGAAACTCTATCCGGCCGGCTAGGAGCGGATCGTGTTTGTTTTCGCTTGGGGGTTTATGAGTCAACATAGCCGCTTCCGGGTATATCTCGCTTTTAATGATAACCCTTTTCCGATCATTAAGCCTAAAAAGGGGCAACTGGGCTAGGGCTTCGCAACTCTCTCTTCTTAAAAGAGGCCAAAAATGCGGGGAATGTATCGTACTTAATGAGTTTAACGACGCCAGGAAGGCATTTATATCCTTATCAGAAATGCCAGCTGTTTCAAATAGATAGCGGGAGAATTGCGAGGCCCTACCGAAAGGTACGCGCAATGGCTCCAACTATTGGAGAATGATATTAGTCCGGGCCCGTACTCACGGTACCTGATAACAAAGCTCGGCGACGCCGCTTCTATAGATGGCGTGATTCGCACCCGCTTATCCGAGATCCAAAGGCAATCGAGAGACAACTACGCCGAAAAAGCTTTCATAGCAAAGATCTGGCGATATGACGAACTCGCCCAACTTGCTCTTCGCGTATCTTCCATAGAGGAAAGAAATCGACGAGTTGAATTAGAAAAGGCGTGGGAGCTGAGTCTAACCCGCAAAGTCAGCATCCTTGGATTGACCTATCTCGTTATGATTCTGGTGTTCTGGTCGCTCGGAAACTCGGAATATGCCTTAAACGCCATCGTCCCCACCATCGGGTTCTTTCTTTCTACGATATCGCTTCCGAAGGCCAAGGTATGGTGGCAAAAGTCGAAGGGTTTTTAGGCATTGCGCTCCTACAGTAAAGATTTAGACAACAGGCCCCCCATCCGCACGTACATACTATATTCAGCCTTCCAAGCCGGCTAGCCATCAACCTCCAGAAGGTCTTTCCGGCTGAGCGAAGTTACCCTCAAAGCTCAAGTAATTTTCGATGCAAGCAATTTCTCCGGGGGTACGTTTGATTATTGATGCATGGCACCTGAATTTCTGGGATTTAAATCTAGTATGTACCAGCAGGAGGGGTACCAGGAGGAGGGGGTTTTCACCCGGGCATCCTAAATCGTTGCCAGGGTGTTTCCCCCCTTTCTCCTAATTGGGCTTTCAACACTGCGCTAGGGCTGGGCACTGCTAGACACTCCCCGTCTGAGAGACTCATAGTAGCCACGCACCTGGTGAGCTAAATCTTCTAGGCTGTTAACGATCTGTATATCCGGGCGCTCAAGACCGGTCTGCACTTGAACATCTACCGAACGTTTATAACCCTCCTCAATCCCGATAAAGAGAGGTCGCTCCCTGGCTATCTCAGCTCCAAGTTCGCATAGCGCCACCGGAGTGAGCATATTTTTCGGAAACCAAAAGATAACAGCCCCGCAGCTTTCAAGATTCCGCCGGTTTTCTTTGACCATATTGGTATAATCATCCGAGCTTCGAGGGATAAATCCGGCAACGCGCGGATTGCACGTTGATAAGCCCTCTATGCCCGAGAGAAGTTTTTCTAGGTCATTCTGCCAGTCAGGGCATTCCTTGATCCCTCCTGCTAAATACACCCTTCCGGGATTGGGCTCACCGTGTCGTACGGCAGTCGCTCGATTATAGCCTCTTCCCAAGACATAATTCGCTACTGCTGCTGCGTGCAGCTCAAGCGAGGTCGAGATTGGCAATCCAGGGCGCAAGGCCTCAACACTAGCGCGAAGTTCAATCTCTCGTGGATAGCCATTCTCAATACCAACATAGATCGGCTTGGGGTTACACAACCAACGGCCGAGCTCGAACAGACTAATGGGACCCTCACTATGTTTTGGAAACCACATCGATACCGCTTTAGCTGCTTTAAGGAGGTTCCACTCCCAACGGATCTGTTCATAAGACGCGTTTGGATCGTCTATTGGAAAATTATCGCGCCGTGGGTTAAAGAGCTCAAAGGCCATATCCTTACGCGCTGCAGTCACGGCTTGTATGACCATGCTACAAAAATCTACCTGCCAGTCGGGGCACCCAGTAATCCCTCCGCCAACAAAGACCGACTCTCTTACCTGGCCCATAGTCATATCTGGGCATTTAATCACTCTGCCTCCGGTTGTAAAAGTTGCTGCGCCTTGGGCTGTTGCAGGTATTATTTGTGCGACCGGTAGATGCAAAGTGGGGCTATTCATAGGAGGATCTCCATGTTGGCATGTCTACACTCGTTGATCTCTAAGGTCGGAACACTGCAGTTTTTACTTAAACCTAAAATAAAGCAGTCACGGCTGATGTACATAGCACAGGTGTCAAAAGCACACATAGCTGTTGCACATCTCTGGTATCACCACATCCCTGGTCCCTCATCCCTGGTGCTTGTTTGAGCAAAGCCTTGCTCAAGTGCCTTGAGGTCAACCTCGGTGAATCTGGTAAAACCTTGAGCAAAAATTTAACGGTAATCATGAGCGAGTACCCCTATCCGCAGGCCACCATCCGCACGTACATACTATATTCAGCCTCCCCATCCGCACGTACATACTATATTCAGCCTTCCAAGCCGGCTAGCCATCAACCTCCAGAAGGTCTTTCCGGCTGAGCGAAGTTACCCTCAAAGCTCAAGTAATTTTCGATGCAAGCAATTTCTCCGGGGGTACGTTTGATTATTGATGCATGGCACCTGAATTTCTGGGATTTAAATCTAGTATGTACCAGGAGGCTGACTATTACTCGCATCTTCCAGTTGTTCTACCTACGATCGCAGCGTTATAGTATATCTAAATTTTTAAATTTGTGTCATATGCTTGTAAATGGAACACACCAACGACACAAACGATCGCAGAGAGGATACGGCAGTTAACAGAGCAGATGATGGATGGACCAAGAGTGAGCTTGAAAGAGTTGACCTTGGAGATTGCCGACTTGAGCGTCGACTACGTTTCGTAGCAGAGGATCTATCGAGACAGCCGGAGTATCCAATTAATGTCGCCAGTAATGATGCTGCGTCGACGAAAGCAGCCTATCGTCTGTTCGCTAATGAGCGCGTCACGGCTGAAAAGATTTTATCGTGTCACCAAAAGAAAACACTTAGCCGGATGCAGCATGAATCAGTAGTGCTGGCGATTCAAGACACAAGTCATTTAAATTTGTAACTACTCAGCACTTTGCAGAACGAGAAGCTAAAAACAGTAGCAACGTAGGGGCTGACAACCGCGCCGGAGTTAATTCCCGTCCCGTTAGGGCGGGAATCCGGCGCTAAGAGTGTTAAGCGTTAGTAAATGTAGAGAGGTTTAAGTTAAGTGTTTCGATAGATGTACTTAAAGCCCAACGACCTAACGATAGAGCCAAGAGTAGAGTTATCCATAGGGGGCGAAGCGAAGGGATCCCAAAATCAATCCCGCAGCGTAGCCCCCTGTGGGTAACTCGTGAGCAACAAGAGCTTTCAACCTAAATTCGGCAGTTGCGGGTCTGAAAATGGTGCATCTACTCGAAATCATTTCGGCTTTTGAATTTGCGGTGCTCACCCTGACGGTGCCAGGGTTTAAGCCTCCGCAAATATCAAAATCCTTTGTGCTTTCGAGTATCTGCACCATTTTCATCCTCCTTAACTGCCGAATTTAGGATAATAACTACTCACCAAAAAAAGGCACCCCCGACTAGGGGGTGGCAAGAAAAAAGATCCCCCAAAATCACTCGCGCAGGGCTTCGCAATTCTCCCGCTATCTACTCGAAAAGACTGGCATTCCTGATAGGGATAAAAATGCGCGGCTAAATCCAGTTAAATTCATTAAATACAGTAGGTTCCGCGCATTTTTGGCCCTATTTAAGAGAAGAGAATTGCGATGCCCTGCGTAATGGGGCTATTTTGTAGGGCTTCGCAATTCTCCCGCTATCTACTGGAAAGGACTGGCATTCCTGATAGGGATAAAAATGCGCGGCTAAATACCGTTAAATTCATTAAATACAGTAGGTTCCGCGCATTTTTGGCCCCATTTTAGAGAAGAGAATTGCGACGCCCTAACAGTCCGACAAGCTATTCTTGCCATCGCCGCACTCGGTGGCCATCTCGCAAGAAGACTAGATCCACCTCCTGGATGCACCGCTCTGTGGCGCGGCTGGCAAAGACTCGCCTCCATGACTGAGCTATACGAATCTATGGCAAATAAATGTGGGTAATAGTCAGACCAGGAGGAGGGGCAGTTGCGGGTCTGAAAATGGCGCATCTACTCTAAATCACTTTAGGCTTTTGAATTTGCGGTGCTCACCCTGACGGTGCCAGGGTTGCGCCTCCGAAAAATTCAAAATCCTTCGTGCTTTTGAGCATCTGCACCATTTTCACCCTCCTTAACTGCCGAATTTGGGTTCAATCAATCCCAGATATTGCCCTAATCGCGAATCCCGGGTTATCGTTTGCAACAACCCCTCATTAATTCGCAAGCACTCATGAATATCGCGCGACTGGGCAAGAGCCTTCTAGCCATTTTAGTTCTTCTACATGAGCTTTTATCCTTCATTAATGTTGCGTATGCGGAACCGATAAAGGTGGGAATGACCCTGCCGCTGAGCGGCAAGCTTGGTGGCTATGGGTCTGCCTTTCGGAATGGAGTGGAGCTCTTTCAGGAAGAGAACGCCGAGTCTCAAAAGCAAGTTACGTTCATATTCGACGATAGTCAGTATGACGGAACAAAGGTAGCATCTGCCGTCCGAAAGCTGGCCGCTGTGGACAAAGTTGACCTGCTCTACGTATGGGGAGTCACCCCGAGCCAGGTTGCTGCCCCCATCGCGCAGCAGTCGGGGGTGCCATTGCTAGCTATGACAACAGACCCGGTCAGCAAGGATCGTCCCAAAGTTGCTTCATTACAACTCACTCTAGAGACCCTACAATCGGCGATCTCACATTTCGTCTCCGATCATAATTTCAAGACTACCGGAATTATTGTCTCCGATTTCGGCGCAACCACGAGGCTCAGCGAGATGTTGAAGCCACACATGCCTGGACTTGCGTACTATGAAGTAGTGCCTACAGACTCCCTTGATTTTCGAACTCTCGCCACTAGGGTCCGATCTAAGCCTGTAGACGCCATAATTCTCATGGTTCTGCCGGAACAAACGCTCCCCTTAGCGAGACAGCTAGCCGCTCAGAAGGTAAGAGCGCACGTCATAGGGGGTGATATGCTGGCGGATGAGCATCTCCGCGAGGAATTGACAGCCTTCATGGGTGAAGCCTCATACGTCTATGGGGAAGTAGACGCAGATTTTCGAAAACGATATCAAGCGCGATTCGGGGATACGTCTCATGTGTACGAAGCAGCAGCTGGCTACAGCGCGGCGTTTATGGTTGCGGAGGTGGCACGGCGATCTTTGAGCTCCAAACATGCGGAAATCTTGCCGCTATTAGTTGCCCAACAATACCAAACTCCGATTGGAGAGATCTTGTTTCAGTCTTCTGCAGACCGGGGAATTGCTGCCATGCTTAAGGCAAGGGTGTATTTCGAAAAACAGAGTAAACTCAGCCCGATTCAGTGACAAGGAGTCGTTCGGAAGAGCTCTTTTGAGGTTTTTCCGGTGTGTCATGGTATCTCTCATTGCAGTCAAGATTCATGAGCCTACTCTTAGAATGGGAAGCCTCAAAAGCCCGTCCAATCTCAAAAAGCATGGCATGGCATTGCATTTCAATCTCAATTCGGCAGTTGCGGGTCTGAAAATGGCGCATGTACTCGAAATCACTTTAGGCTTTTGAATTTGCGGTGCTCACCCTGACGGTGCCAGGGCTTAAGCTTCAGCAAATATCAAAATCCTTCGTGCTTTCGAGTATCTGCACCATTTTCACCCTCTTCCTTAGTATGGCTCCTGCTGTGTAGAACAGTGCAGACTCCCTCCGCCTATAATCCAATCGCCGCAGTGAATACCAACGACTTTGTGGTGAGGACATAGGGCTGCAAGTTTTCCGAGAGCATACCTATCGTTTATATCATTATAGGTCGGTACAAGCAGGAGTGAGTTAGCAAAATAAAAGTTAAGATAACTGGGCGCGAATCTGGCTCCATCACAGTAACGCGACTCCGGAAGCGGTAACTCTACCACCGTGAGAGCCTCCCCCGTCGGTGTGCGAAAAGCACGGAGGGCAGCGATATTCTCTTGTAGCCTCTCGTACTGCTGACGATCCTGCTCCTCTGCTGCAGCAACAACAACAGTACGCCGGTCTATAAATCGAGCCACGTTATCTATGTGTCCGTGAGTATCATCGCCAATAAGGCCATACTTCAACCAGATCGTGCTCGTTGCGCCGAGCGCCGAAGCGAATACCTCTTCGTAATCGCTCTTGGTAAAATTGGCGTTTCGCTGCTGTTGCTCAGATAGCAGACATTCCTCAGTAACTAAAATAAGCCCATCGCCGCTGACGTCGAGCATACCTCCCTCCAGTACCGGCTTTCGGCCATGTACTTGTATAGCCTCCAGATCTCGCGCTGAGGTGCGCGCGATAAAATCTGGAATTTGTTGATCAAGCGCTGTGTCCGTAAAGGTCTCCCAGCCGGTAAAGAGAAAAGACACCCAGCTTGGCTTAGCGTTGTTTGTTCTAAGTACACCGATCGGCCCTGAATCACGGAGCCATGAGCGATTGTAAGGTGTTTGGTGAATCTGGATGTCTCCCGTAATCTGCAATCGATTAAGTCGAGTGCGGGCATCATGAGCCACATCTTGGTTGTGGCAGAGGATCTCAACACGCTCTACGCGCGATAAATGCCGTACAAATTCACAGTAGGCCCAGCGCACAGCATCAATCTTACCCGGGAAGTCAGACTCCAAATAAGGCCAGGCAATCCAAGTAGCTCGATGCTGTTCCCATTCGGCAGGCATGCGGGGTCGCGGCGAGGTGACAAAGTTTTTCGGCTGATTAGTGTTGCTTATAGTATGCTCCTTAAAGTTGTGCGTCGTTTCTAGCCCACGGTCGCTGCTGGTCGATGCCAAGGCGGGTCGCGAATTTCTCTGAGATAATAGCGATCTCTGGCAAAAGTTTCTGATCTTCCATCCATAAATAGATCTTTTCTGCAGCCATGCGGTGCGCGATCTCGTTCGGATGACGGTCGACTCCAGGAATTACCTGTAGCCGTTCGAGGGGAATTCCTTTGTACATCGGCGATAAGTCAAGTACTGGGACGCTTAAGTCGCGCATGAGATTACGGACCTTCTCATGGATTGAATGGAATGGGTAGGCATCGTCCATCGGTAGTCCAAACAGTGGAAATACAACCGCTATAATTGGTTTGTTTGCCTGACGCACACTCTCAACAAGGCGCTTCATCGATTCTGTAAAGGGATTCCATGAACGGGGATTTTCGAATAGATCGTTGAAGTACTTTATGTACTCGTTATGAGTCTTAGTATTGTGTATTCGCGATGCCACGAAGCCAAAGGTCTTCCAATAAGATTGTAGCCACTCCATGGTTCCTGTTAGTTTAAGCGGCCCGAACCGATCATCCATATTTTCTCGGATACCTTGAGGAGTGTGGTGCTTTACCTCGGGATCATTAAGGGTTATCTGTAGCAGAATTAGATCAGCCCCCTCATGAAGCGCTCTTTGTACAACCGACACCTCATGGGAAGTAGAGTAAGCTGGAACACCGTAGTTAATCACTTGAGTGCCGCGGCTGCCATCACGAAGATTTAACATCGTCTCAAGTTTCTTGACGTAAGTATCTGTAAACTGCATGTATGGCGCAAAAGTAAATGAGTCACCTATGGCAGCAATTCGAAAGGCACCCTCCGGCTTTGGAACTGTATACGAGAAATCTTGCATACCTGGCATACCCTGAGCGCGGAAATAGAATAGTGGGCGGTCGTTCCAGGCAGGTTCAGGATTGGTGGGTTTTGCCATGAACAGGCGCATCACGAGCTCCAGAAAAAGCAGGGTGATTACTGTTCCTATCAGAGAAATTACGGTACCAGAAAGAGCTTTTTTCATAACGCTTATAAGTTGCTGCAAAGTCTTTGGTTCTTATTGGCAGCAGTTGAAATACCTTGAAACACCGCTGTATAGAGGGCCCCAATCTGGCGCTCAAATGCATCAACGGTGTAAAGTTTCTGAGCTACTTCTCGCGCCTGCTTGCCAAGGCGTTGACGCAGGATCGGATCGCCTAGCAGTTGAGACAGACCACCGGCAAAGGCCTCTATCGAAGGTGCCGCTAGAATGGCCACGGTCTCGTCTAGCACTTGGCGATGTGTTGGCAGGTCAGTTGCTATCAGCGCTGTGCCTGAATGCAGGTATGAATACACCTTCATAGGCGTGTTATTCCCTTGAATTCGGGGCGAGGTGACTATGTCGGCTGATTGAAGAAGTTGCCCTAATATATCAACTGGTCGCGGGCCCAAAAAGAGAACTGCGTCGTCACAGCCCAGGTGTTTCGTCTTCTCTTGATACGCTCGGATGTGGTGCGCGGTGCCACCAACTATAATCAGGCGTGCTTCGGCGTATTTCTTCTGAGCTATGGCAAATGACTCAATCAGAAGATCGATACCCTGATAGGATTCCAAGTTGCCCACATACAGAACGATCGTATGTGCCTCAGAGATGCGTGGGTCATAGAGAGATTCGCGGGTGCTGCATGTATCGGAGGTCTTCTCTGTTGGTAATAGAGACACATCACGCAATATAACGGTCGCTGATGAACCATGCCGATGTGCGATGACTTGTAAAGCATCACACACTGGTGCAACAGCGATACTGCCGCGCACCGCCATACGCTCGAAAAACTCGAAGAGCTTTAGGAGGGGCCGACACCACCACCAGCGCTCGGTGATTTGCATGGCTAGCGATGAGTCCATGTCGTACACGTATGGTATGCCAAAAAGCTTCTTGATAGTCCAGGCGAAAAATACAGATTCCTCTACTGCGTGAATTACGTTGTACTGCTGGTGGCGCGAGCGAATTATAAGCAAGAGCACCTGCATGAATAGAAAACAGTCGCAGAGAAGTTTTTTGCATGAGATGCCGGGGCGAACTCCCCATAAGATGCGTGGTATCTTTGCGCGTCTGATCTTTACTCCAGGAATAATGACATCTGCGCCTTCGTTGTATACGAACAGTTCGATCTCTCCAGGATTGCCGTCGATGACAGGCAACTGCCGTGAGAGAGCCTCAACAGCAAGCTTGACGGCTATCGGTGTGCCACGTTCTTGATAAAATGGCTGAGGTGCTAAGACAAGAACCTTCATGCGCTAACGCCTCCCTACGAGCGTGTTGCGCAGCCGTGACCACGAGTCGCGTACAAGAAAACGCAGCGTTCGACGTTGAGAATTTAACCACAAAAGCGCGTATCCAAAGTTGGAAAGGGTCAGCTTGAGCACCGCGCCGCGCAGGTTTGGTAGGTGACAGAACATGTGAGTGAACATGTGTATCTCAGTCTTTACGAACTGCTTACCGGATTGTCGGGGGAATCGAAATCCGTGGGGCCCATAAGCAGGTATCGGCTTTCCCTGGCGGCGTAGCGTCTCGACTACTCGAAAGGCGCGCCAGCGCTTCTCAGTGCTCATCATCCTGTTGCACGCCAGGGCTTCCCGGCGCGTTACGGCTTCGTTTATAACCATACCGTGGTCACGACAAGCCTTCATAGCAGCCGCACCTCGCAACGAGCGAACCAGGGCGAAGCTCCATCCCTTATAAAAATCTATACCTGAATGAGGCGGTGCCATCCACGGATCCCCCACAGCAATATCTGCGAACTCGGCACTAGCATCAAAACAGGTCAGGCAGCGTGCCGGAGTGTAGAGGCGGTAGACGATATTAATCACCTCCATCGAAGATGGTCTGTAACCACTCTTATCACCGAAATAAACCGGATAGAGAGAGCCGCCCTGCATCTCCAGATGCGGTGTGCCAGGATGCTTGCCGACTCTAGAGATGTATTTGGTGGCTTTGTTAACTTTATCGCCTAACGAGCGCCAGATAATCTTTAAAGCTTCATGTTCAACGGCCGCGTGACAGAAAAGTCCTATCGTTAGTACAATTCGCTCTCTCAATCGTTGGTCGAGTCGAGCAGCCTTGACGAAGCCGTGTATTTGGCACGGCAGTCCAACCAGTGCATAGCGCCCTGGGATCTCTCGAATCTCACTGAACACCGAGTTTGTCGGGCAGATTGCGTACTTTGATTTCATCGCAGCGAGTATCTCGGCCTCGGTACGAGCAACAATAGGCTTACCTTTCCATAGTTGCTCTGGATCTGAGGTAATCACCACCGCTCCATCGATTGCTCCACTGCGGAGCTGATCAAGGAGTATGGCAGTTACGAGGCCACCACTAGTAGAGCGCTCACGAATATCTTGGTCAGTTGCATACGACAGGTATGCTTCGGTAAAGTTGCCGTGCGTCGAGGTAAGATCCACCTCCTGGTTGTACGCCTCCTGATAGGCCTGCTTAATATCAAACTCATCGCCGGGGCAGACTTTGACGCACAGATCGCAATCGGTGCACGCCGATAAGTTGTGTACAGAGGGGTAATCTTCATTGTCGAGACCAAGAACCCCGGTCGGGCAGATGCCAACACACGAACCGCACCTGTGACAGAGGCCTCCATCGATAATTTTGCCTAGGCTGCGTAGGGCGCGTGGAGTAGTTGAATTTCGATCTGATTCCCAATCAAGAGATGAAACAAATGGGCCGCCATCACGCAGCGTCGGACTATTTTCTGATGACGGCAAGATTCGTAGCGCCTCCTTGCCACGAGCTGAACTTTGGCGCTCTGATGCTAACTGCGAAGGTGTAGCTTCACTTGTCACGTTGGAGTTCTCTCAAAGCGCATGATAATCGGCGAACCTAGTAATCGTGTTAGACCTACTAGTGCCGCAAATCCTTCAAGGAGTCTCGATATTGCCGGCGAGCGCAATGCGCGGTGGATTCCCATAGGGAAGAAAAACTGCTTAGCTAAGCCGGTACATCTAAATCCGTGCTTAGCGAATTCGTGCTTCAATTCTCCGGCTGTAAACAGCGTATAGCGCCGCGTATTGCCCTCTATTTTACGTTTTATCCGAAACAGAAGCGGGGTAAATATGTTAACGCTGTGCCAGCTCGGGTAATCAAAGATAACTGTGCGATCTGCTACGCGACACATCTCTGCGATCAGTGTTCGCCACGCGGTGCAGTGGCTCATGAGCCGAAACGATACGCAGGTGTCGAATGATCGTGGGCCGTAGGGGGGGTCAATCAAATTCCCAACTTTAAATGAGACTTCACCGGAATTGATCTCGCGTATGAGTTGACCAGCACAGGCCGCGGAACTCCCCAGAACGGTCACAGATTTACCAGCGCGATTTAGGGGTAGTGCCGTTTGTCCATGCCCACCGCCGATATCTAGAATCGATTGAGTCTCGTTGGGTATCAGCGATATAAGAATATCTGTTTGAACCTGCAACAACCACGAGCCAATCGGTCCGGCGAATCGTTGTGCATATTCAGGGCTTGATGCATGGATATCGGCGTCTTCCGAGCCTAACTTATAGGCTAGATCCGTGACTTGTTGTTCGGCTGATAGTGGCATCTGCCTTACCTTGTGTGGTGCATTGCATGAACGCGTAAACCTGCAAAGTATAAAGGATCATTAAGGAAAAATGCAAGTTAGGGGGGTAGCCACTGTAAGGATATTAGTTTAAGCGGAACTGTTCAGAAAAAGAGGAACTTTTCAGGAAAACGCCCCATTAACCCTCAAGCTCTCCTGGTTTGGTGACGACCACTAATGTAGGGCGAGGTGTGCCATATCGGGCATGCTACTCGTTCAGAACGTCCACACAAGTCTGTTTAAGCATGCAAGAGGGTGGTGCTATGGAGTTTCCGACAGAGGTAATCGGGGAAAAGGGTTACATTCGCGTAACCGGGGATCTAGATAGCGAGGTCGCTGGCGAGGCGCTTAGGAGCGCATTTAACGAGATCTACGAACAAGGTACACGCACGATAGTTCTGGATCTTTCAGGCGTGCAGATCATCAACAGCTATGGGATCGGAAAAGTGCTTAGCTGTTATCAACAGTTAAAGGCACAGCGAGGAGTACTGATGGTGAAACCGCTTGAAGGTTTCGTAAAGGAAACTTTTGAGCTTTTGATGTTGGATAAATTGTTGCCGATTGACAAGTAGCAGCGAGGTAAGTGCTTAGAGAGGATTCCGCAAGAGGACTTGAGATGATATTCACTCAACCATCAATGCTAGTCGCGGATAGTGATGAGGCTAGGTGCGCTGCGTTGCTATCGCTGTGCGCCGATAGAGGGTGGGGCTGTACCGTTGTCAGCGATTCAATTGAATTTCAGCGTTTGGTCGAAGCTGGAGTGTTTGATCTGGTTATAGCCGATGCTGAGATGCCTGGGTTTGACTACAAAACCCTTCTAGGGCAGGCATGTCGCAGGAAACCATCGCAGCTATTGGCTGTTGTGGCCGACTCGGCGGCGGGTGAGCCTGAAGTCCGTATGCTTCGAGGCAACGAAACAGATATAATCAATCGCCCGATTGATCTGACTTGGGTAGAGCGCTGCATGGAACAGGCGACGATCTCTAGACGCCAAGAAAAGCGTGAACAACTGGCATACTCATTCGTTGTGAGTGAGAGAACAGAGATGCGCTTTACGTGCAGGCAATTGGGTGAAGCTCAAGCGATTAGTTTGCCGATTGTTGCGCGGCTGGTAGCCGTTAGTCGCCTGACAGAGACAGATGCCTTAAAGATTCGATTGGCAGTCCAGGAAGCGCTTTTAAATGCTTTTGAGCATGGAAATCTCGAATTAGATTCTCGATGGAGAGAGGAGCGAGTAGGGGATATAGATAAGTTTTCCTCGGTGAGGAAAGAGCGGCTAAAGGATCCTCATTACGCAAACAGGATGGTTTCAGTAGTCAGTTGCTTTAATGGAGAGGCGGTTGAAATCACAGTCAAGGATCAGGGTAAGGGCTTTAGCCCGGACCAATTAAGCTGCGCGAGGTCAAATGACCTCTCATGTTTTGGTCGTGGTTTGACGTTAATAAACAACGCAGTAGACGAAGTGCGATTTAGTTGTGGCGGTACAGAGGTAACACTTGTAAAACGTCTACCCGCTAACAGGAGTTCATAAGGATATGGCACTCAAATTTCGGGTCAAAGGAATGGCCGAGACTTTTCTTGAATCGATCACCTGTCCGCACTGCGGTATATCAGGCCCTGACGATCAACATTTTGCCACTGAGTACACAAAGGTTACTCTTGAGGGAATAATAGTGGTGGTGCAGTGTAAATCTTGCAGCGAGATCTTTGTTCCAAGGTGCCAGCGACTGGGAGTATTAAATTACTCTGCGCTGTGCACAGCAGTCGAAAAGGATAGCGCTGACAGCGGTAATCCGATCTTACCCGGGATAGAAGCGGTACGCTTAAGCGCCGAGCGTCTCAACGCAGAGCGCAAAGGGGCGATGCATTAACTAGGGCATCGCAATTATCCCGCTGCCTACTTGGAAGAATTGGCATTCCTGACAGGGATAAAAATGCGCGGCCAGGTGTCGTTAAACTTAGTAAGCACAGCACTTTCCGCGCATTTTTGGCCCCATTTAAGGAGAGAGAATTGCGATGCCCTATGCATTAACCAACTACATCCTTGAGGCTGAGGTTGTGTTTCTTGAGTGCGCCACTTAATCCGAGCTTATCAATAGTGCGAAGCATGCGAGTTGAAACCTTAACTCGCACAGACGTGCCGAGCTCAGAAACGAAGATCTTCTTGCTCTGTAAGTTCGCCTCAAACTTGTGGTGAGTCTTGTTGTTAGCATGGCTAACACGATTTCCGTTTTGGTGGGTGACCCCTGAGATAGCGCAACGACGTGCCATAAATAACTCTCTTAACGAAACAGTTCGGGACGCGCCAAATTTACCAGATCGCTAAAGCCCGTAACTCGGTTCCCGAATTAAATTAAACTCGCCCGCAACAGGCGCTTTCAAAGAGTTGGATGATAGTTTGGGTGGACGATAATGTCAAATTTAGGTGGTTAGTGTGTAGTGTGGCGAAGTTATTGCGCTATTGGCTTAAGAGTGTCTTTCCTGGGGCCTCTCTTCAGGGACGAGGCGCGCCTCTATAACCATTTGATCTAATTGAGTTCGCGCGGTCTGCGCGATTGCGCCGTTTAGTGAGGCTCCGCATGTCCGCAGTCTAATACAAAAACATATTCCTAAGTTTAGGCAGCCTGCCCTGGCCTTGAGTCTCGTACACTGCGGTGCCCATAAAAGAAATCCCCGATTGTCCATACTCTACATGGGCAATGACTCGGTAAACGTTGCCGGTTACATCCAGAATTGGTGCCATAGCCGGTGCTAAGGAGGGGAACCTGGATTGCATGCAGTTGTTGATATCCGCAGAGATGTTCTTAAACGATCCAAGTCGGTCCGGATTGCGGCAGTTAACCAATTCTAAACCTGCGTCTGCAGGAGCACTCGGATCGAGGTTTGCTATCGCTTGCAAAACAGGAGCATCCGCTGCGTTGGCGTTTACTTTGGCCCGCGATTCTATTGTTACAAGGGGTATAAGCGCCTGAACTCGCTTTGGGGTGAACCCAGGAATGAGCAGGAGCTCCTCCGGCGAGTCCAAGATGCCTCTATTGCGAAAGGTTTCGCCCATTGGCAGATCGGATTCTATACCTTGCGCTGGCGGTCCCGGGTGGCTCTTATCGTCTTGGTCGAGGTAATCGATCAAATTGGCCACCATCTCAACAGATGTGCAGAATGATGGCTGTTCAAATCTACAACGCGCGCCGATATCGGGACGATCTTCGTTGTCAAATCCGAGTAACTGAAAGAGATTAGTCAGAACCTGTAGCCAACGCGGGTCTGGCGTGTTTCCAGAAACCAGCGAGAGGAGTGGGATCTTGCCCTTCTCAGATTTTATCACCATTTGCACCTTGACGTTGGGCTCTTGGGGCTCTAGGTATTCCGGCGGTACATCGCGACCACTTGAGAATAGTATCATCCAGGCATCCTGCTGCGGATCGTCAGTTGGGGTGGAATCGTTTTTAAGAATAACCCGAGCTACATTAAAAGCAGACTTCAGGAGGTACTCAGCTTTAATGCGCTGTTCAGCAGCGCGATTGAGGCGCATTGAAATAAAGGATGACTCGGCGAGCGACACGAGCAAGGCGGATGTGATCGCAATCATTACGATCACCATAAGGAGCGCGACTCCACGCTCCTGAATATTGGCACGCTGTTTCATTTATGAGCATTGTAAGGGGCGCGCAAGCATGCAGCAAGCACTAGAAATCGATTAAGCTCCTGATCAATCGCAGGTACCTCTTTAACTTATTTAGATTCTATCTTTTATGACTTGCTTTTATATGCATAGACCGCATATTGCGGTAAGCTCTGTTGATACATACCAGAGAGCAGTTGCAGTATGTCGTTAACTTTTTGAATTGATGCAGTAGGGGTTGCAGTACTAAACCTCCAACCGCAGCGCGGAGGTAGAGGTGATTACCGTTGTTATTGTTGAAGATGATCTGCTCGCGTCTATGGCGCTTTGCCAATTATTAGAAGGAGAAGGGCTTTGTGTAAAAACATTCGCATCGACCGATAGCGCTTACGCGGAATGCTCTGTAAATCCCCCTGATGTTCTTATAGCTGATTGGAGTGTGCCAGGAGATATGACGACTCCTCAACTTGTTGAGCACCTGCACCGGCTTAATCCAGCCCTTAGGGTTATCTTTGCCTCAGGGTATGAGTCAGATGAACTGCGTGGATTAACGGCAGGACAGCGCTGGATGTCGTATGTTTCTAAGCCGCTGCCTTTCGATCGGATTGTTGAGAATATCCGCGATCTGCGCAGCTGATGAGAGAGCTTTGGACTTCAATAGAGACTTGCCCCTAATTAGGAAAGGCAAATCTTCCCTGGTTAAGATCATACCTGACTGTGCGAAATTGTGGGAAAAGCAAGACGTATTGTAAACAATCATCCTAAATTCGGCAGTTAAGGAGGATGAAAATGGTGCAGATACTCGAAA
>JBBALZ010000012.1:0-35344 GCA_040402735.1 Bdellovibrionota bacterium | reverse complement strand
CTCCGAGAAGGGGATAATGACTAAAAACGGGACTATCGTAGACGCCACCATTATTTACGCGCCTACCTCCACAAAAAACGAGTCGAAGCAGCGAGATCCAGAGATGAAATCCACCAAAAAGGGAAATCAATGGTATTTTTGAATGAAGTGCCACGTCGGAGTTGATGCGGAGAGTGGCGTAGTTCATCCAGTCTTTACCTCGTCTCCCTAAATGGCGATCATCAAGTCCGGCGCCACTCCTATTACACCTTCTCCTCTTGGATTTCCGACCGAAAACAAGCACACTATCGTCGACTACCTGCGCGGTTTTGTGCGCTAGGTAATAGCGGTAGTGGAGTTATATGAGACGTAGTCTGCTTGGTGCTGTGGCGGTTATCGCTGGAGTTGTTTCAGTTCTTGTAGGGTGTGGTGGCGGCGGGGGATCGGGGGGATCCTCAAGTGGCGGCTCCGCTGGCTCAAATTTTGGCTGTGATGGAGGATGCGCTAACCAAACCCTCTCTGCAGATGAGGTGACACTGGTCGTGCAACAGGCAGCGACTGCTGCTCGCCAACTCGGGACCGCTGGTACGTTTGCAGTAGTGGATAGAGTCGGTAACGTGCTTGCGATATATCGCATGAGTGGAGCACCAGCGACCTCGGTTATTAATGGCCAGCGCGGCGCTTCTGGTGGGCTAGAGAATGTTACTGTGTTAGCAACGCTTGCCGCTATCTCAAAAGCAGGTACTGGGGCCTATCTGAGCAGTCAGGGGAACGCCTTTTCGTCTCGCACGGCTAGCCAGATTATTCAGGAACACTTTTTGCCAAAGCAGAGTAGCCAGCCGGGAGGTCCTCTCTTCGGTGTGCAGTTTTCGCAGCTTGTGTGCAGCGATATCACCAACGATTCACAGGGAGGAGCGGGACCGCATCCGTTGCCCCTCGGTTTGTCGGCCGATCCAGGCGGGTTTCCGCTCTATAAGCAAGGAGACCTTGTAGGAGGAGTAGGGGTTGAGTTTGATGGCCTCTATACCTTAGATCCAGATGCCGGCGATAGAGATGATGATCCAGAAGAGCGTGTTGCACTGGCAGCAACGCGTGGTTTTGAAGCGCCGAGTGAACGAGTTGGCGATAATATATCGTTGGCCGGCCGTACAGCGCGTTATTCCGATGTAAGCTACTCTGAACTCGCTGCTTTTGATTCACTTGAGGATCTTGATGCGGGAGGGTTTGTGTCTCAAGTTGGATTTAGCGCCGCTGGAGTACGTGGGGGTGTATCAGGTTCGACATTGCCGGGGCGCTACGGAGGTCGGGGAGGACGTGGTCTGCCCGGGGGCGAGCAGCTCCAGCCAGGCGAGGTGAATGCGATTCTTGATTCTGCGATTCGAACGGCAGACCGCACTAGGGCCGCGATACGAACTCCGCGCGATTCAGGCGCACGGGTTTCGATATTTGTTGTCGATGACCGCGGAACAATCTTAGGTTTCGCACGCTCTCAGGATGCACCGGTCTTCGGTATCGATGTAGCGCTCCAAAAGGCTCGCACTGCGGCCCTAATGAGCTCTCCTGATGCGGCAACTGTCCTTGCTGGAAGTGGGCTCAGTGGATACGCTAATGCTTTTAAGCAGGTGACTGATCGTACCCTCGATGGATCGATTGCTATCACCTCACGTGCGGTCGGTAATCTCGCGCGACCATTCCTCCCCGACGGTATCGATGGCACTCCAAACGGTCCGTTCTCACAGCCCTACTCTGGTCTCTGGAGTATATTCAATACAGGACTACAACTCGACATGATTTTTGGTGGGCTTGCCGCGCCTGTGTTGAATCCAGGCTCAAAGCCTGCCGGTTGTGCAGGAGGGGCCTTGGGGAACCGTGCGCGAAATGGTATTCAGATATTCGCTGGAGGAGTTCCGCTCTATCGTGGCGCAACGCTCATCGGAGCTATCGGTGTGAGTGGTGACGGAATTGATCAGGACGACATGGTTGCCTTCTACGGAGCGAGTAGGAGGGGGCTGGATTACGCTGGACACGCGGGTGTTGGAGATGCACAGTTAGGCTTCAATGCACCGATAGAGATGCGTATCGATGCCCTTGATCTGCCACAGTCGCAGCTTCGGCTGCGTTACGTACAGTGTCCGGAGGGCCCGTTCTTCCGCGACAACGAGCAGAACGTCTGCGGAGACTAAATGTCACTATCCCATGAGGACCCCTTCAAACCGCACAATCAAACAACATGCGGTCAGGGGAGTAAGGGGGGCTGCGGCGGTGATTAAGAACACGGTTTTGTTGATCGCCTGTGTTCGTTTGTCTGCGTGTAGTGTTGCGGTGGCGCAACCATCTGCAGAGACAGCAATAGCGCCCGAGTCGGCTCAAGCCACAACGCCACCTCAGCAGGTTCTACCGGAGCCATTTCAACGTCGCTTTCCAGATCGAGAGGCGCAGAGCTTTCCTGGCTATATCTATGAGTCGATACCACCGATAGAGAACTCTGCATCAGACTTTGTTCCAGTTCCAGATAGGTGGCGTATGTTTTACGCCGGCAAGTGGTACGATCCTTACAACCAAAATGTGCTTAAAGGGGATATACCGGTTTTTGGAAAAGCAGGAGAGGAGTGGTTTACTGAGCTATCAATTATTTCAGACACCCTGTATGAGGCTAGACGTCTTCCTGTGCCGGTAGGATTCGCCTCGACCAAGCGACCAGCAAGCAACAACGTCTTTGGAGATGGTGACCAGTGGGCGTTTGTGCAGAACGTGATTACGTCCTTTGGCCTCATTAAGGGAAACACGTCTTTTAAGCCCCCTGATTTCGAATTGCGAATAGCTCCAGTGTTTAACTTTAACCATGTCGAGGTAGATGAAGATGGTCTGGTAAAAGCCGACCCGACCTATGGTGATGTGCGAAGCGACTCGTACGTGGGCTTTCAGGAGCTGTTTGCTGATTTTCACCTAGCGAATATCTCCGAGCGGTATGATTTTGTGTCGAGTCGCTTCGGAGTGCAGCAGTTCAATTCCGACTTTCGCGGATTTCTCTACAATGACAATCAGCCTGGAGCGCGCTTTTTCGGGAATTACGACAACAACAAGACTCAGTTCAATCTAGCCGCGTTTTCTAGGCTCGATAAAGACGTTAACTCTGGTGTGAACACCATGTTCACTGACCGTCATGAGGATGTCTATGTTGCCAACGTATTTAGGCAGGACATGCTGGCACTTGGGCACACGATGCTCTTTAGTGTCGTGCACCGTGAAGATACGGCTGGCGATTCTGGCGACCGTTATGACCGCAACAACTTTCTTGTGCGTCCGGTACCACTCGGTGACCAGCGACCCAAGAACATTTACTCGACGTATTTAGGTATCGGAGGAGATGGTCATTTTGGCCGAATCAACACGACCACGCAGTTCTACTATGCAACAGGCTCAGAGAGTCACAATCAGCTAGCCAACCGCCAAGTCGATATTAACGCCGGCATGCTCGCCCAAGAGCTTTCGTATGATATCGATTTTGTGCGGGTTAGAAGCTCGTTTATGTGGGCTTCTGGAGATCGCGATCCGTACGATGGCAAAGCTACCGGGTTCGACGCCATCTTTGATAATCCCAACTTTGCGGGGGGAGATTTAGCCTTTTGGCAGCGGCAGGCGATTCCATTTATTGGAGGGGGCGGTACAAACCTCGTCAATCGCAACAGCCTGCTCCCGAATTTGCGACCAACGAAGGAGCTAGGTCAGTCTAACTTCGTCAATCCTGGTATCCGCGTGTACAATCTCGGAATGGATGTCGAGGTTTTGCCGGAGTTAAAGGTAATTAGCAACGTCTCTTATCTACAGTTTGATCAGACGGCTACCCTTGAAGCGCTACGGCAGGATGGTTCAATTGCTCGTGATATCGGAGTGGATCTCTCGCTTGGGCTGCTCTATCGGCCGTTTCTCAACAATAACGTGCAGATTCGAGTTGGCTCAGGAGTTCTCTTGCCTGCGGCAGGACATGAGAATCTCTTTGGCGACAGGATTAACTATGACGCCTTTACAAATCTGATATTACAGTATTAGCGATGGGCACACTCCTGCACTACAAATCTCTACTCGGCGTATTAGCAATGATAGCCGCGGCCCTATTGGTCGGGGCAGCTCCCGTGCATGCCGATGACGAGTATAAAGATATCCTTAGGCCAGGGATATCAGCTCAGGAGATGCAGGCAGCAAGTGTCGGCTGTCTTGATTGCCACACGAAAACTGATGTTCCTTCTATGCACAGAAATCCGGTGGTACAGATTGGCTGTGCGCAGTGTCACGGAGGCGATCCGACCGTGCGGGCGCAGGGGCTTTCTCGTGGCTCCCCTAGACCGAGTGCGTCTGCGTATGAGGATGCTAAGCACAGAGCACATGTGCAGCCCAGCCATCCGGAACGCTGGCTTTCATCGGCGAATCCCAAGCACTCCTACACGGATATCATGAAGGAGTCGGTGGAGTTCGCACGGTTCATTAATCCTGGCGATCTGCGAGCTGCGCCGTCAGCGTGCGGCGGATGTCATTCCGAGATCACGAGTGCCGTGAAGCGTAGTTTGATGACGACATCAGCGATGCTCTGGGGCGGCGCTTCCTACAACAATGGGCTTCTGCCGTTTAAGAACTACCTACTAGGCGAGAGTTATACAACTGACGGAGCCCCTGCCACTATTGTACATGATGCGGATAGGCCGCTCACGAAGGCTATGCGTGCTCGTGGGGCGCTCGAGAAGCTTCTGCCGCTACCAACATGGGAGGTATACAAACCAGCCGATATCTTTCGTGTCTTTGAGCGTGGTGGATTCTTTATTAAGTCGCAGTTTGCTGAAACTGGGCTTCCTAATCCACTTGACGAATCGGGGAAGCCAGATATACGGGCGTCTAATCGCGGTCCTGGTACGGGTGCTCGTATCGCGGTGCCGCTGCTGAATATTCATAAGACCAGATTGAACGATCCGCATTTAAGCTTTCTTGGAACAAACGATCACCCAGGTGACTACCGCAGCAGTGGCTGTACCGCGTGTCATACTATCTATGCGAACAACAGAGATCCAAGGGCCTCTGGACCTTATGCCAGGTACGGAAACGAAGGGCACTCGGTCACCCTTGATCCGACGATTCCTAAAAAAGAGGAGGGCCATCCACTCAAGCACGAATTCACTCGGTCGATTCCCACCAGTCAGTGCATGGTGTGTCACATGCATCAGCCGAATATGTTTGTAAACACCTACCTCGGCTACACCATGTGGGACTACGAAGCTGATGCTCCCTCGATGTGGCCTAAAGAGCAAAAATATCCCTCTATAAAGGAACAATACGATTCTCAGAAGCACAATCCAGAGGAGGCGGCGATTCGTGGAAAGTGGACCGATGTGGACTTCCTCAAGCGTGTCAGCGATCTCAATCCTAGGTTGCAAACAACTCAATTCGCTGACTATCACGGTCACGGCTGGAACTTTAGAGCTGTATTTAAGCGTGATCGCAAGGGAAACCTACTTGATAAAAATGATGCGCTAGTGTCGTTTGATGACCCCAAAAAGTTCCAGAAAGCGGTGCATCTCCAGGACATCCACGTTGATTACGGAATGCACTGCGCAGACTGCCACTTTGGGCAGGATTCTCATGGCGATGGCAATATATACGGCGAAGTTGCTCAGGCAGTAGAGATAGGGTGCGAGGATTGCCACGGAACGCTAGGCGAAAAGGCGAAGCTACGAACCTCTGGGCCAGCTGCTGCTGATGGTGGACGTGATCTCTCTCTAAAGCGAACCCCGTGGGGCCAGCAGCAATTTATCTGGAAGAATGGGGACCTCTATCAGCGATCTCTTGTCACTGAGGGGCTTGAGTGGCGCGTTAAGCAGGTCAAGGACTCGGTTAACCCAGCGAGTCGCGACTACAACGATCGCTCAGCTAAGGCCAAACTCGTTACAAAGCTTGATCAGAAGACAGAGACCTACTCAGTGGCTTCTCCTGAACGCGCTGCGGATCCTAAATTTGAATCATCTCTAGCGCATCCTAACAGTGAGATGTCGTGTTTTGCCTGTCACAGCTCGTGGACTACGGCGTGTGGCGGCTGTCACTTACCAATCCAAGCTAACTGGAAGAGCACTAGCAACCATTACGAAGGTAAGGAGACCCGTAATTGGGCAACATATAATCCACAAGTGGCGCGGGATGAGATGTACCAACTTGGACGACACGGGCCGGCAAAAAACAGTAAGATCGTACCGATCCGCTCCTCAAGTGCGTTGATATTGAGTTCGGTAGATAGCAATCGCCAGAAGATATACATCCAGCAGCCACCGACAGCGGCATCAGGCCACAGTTCCCAAGCGTTTGCTCCGCACTTTCCGCATACTGTTCGTGCCCGCGAGACCAAAGGATGCAAGGACTGTCATATATCAAAGGCAAACGATAACAACGCCATCATGGCGCAGCTACTGCTTTTAGGAACAAACTTTGTCAACTTTATGGGATACTACACATGGGTCGCTGCTGGGGACCAAGGTGTTGAGGCGGTACGGGTTACCGAGTGGGACGAGCCTCAGGCTGTAATCGGTAGCTACCTGCATCGCTACGCATATCCTGACTACTACAAAGCGCACCAGAACCGTAATCTTGAGCTTGAAGAGAGTCACCGACACCACGGGGTGAGTGGTGTTACGCGTGCTGTGCAGATGCGCGGGGAGTATCTCTATTCAGCGGCCGGGCCAGATGGATTTAGGGTCTATGATATCGCGAATATCGCCAATAAAGGTTTTTCAGAGAGGATCGTCACTAGTCCAGTATCGCCACTAGGTCAGGATACCCACGTAGCAACAACCGATGCCACAGGATTGGCGCTTCCAACAACGATGCCAGTAGCGCCGTTTAAGGAACAGTTGCCAGAGAATAAGGAGACCCCACTGCATCCGATCTACCACTACGCATTTATCTCAGACCGGGTAGAGGGGCTCATCGTTGTAAACGTTGATACGCTACAAGATGGTGAACCACGAAATAATTTCCTCGAGCGCGCGCTTACTTGGAATGAGGATGGAGTGCTAACAGGAGCACGTTGGATAACCCTTGCTGGAGCCAGAGCCTTTATCGGCACAGAGGATAAGGTAGTGGTGGTTAGCCTTGAGGATCCACTAGAGCCCCAGCTAGAGGCCTCATGGCCAGCTAGGAATCCAACCGGTGTGGCGATTCAATTTCGCTACGCTTTTATGACCGATGCAGAGGGTTTTCATGTTATCGATATAACTCACCCCAGCCTGCCCCGTCGGGTAACGGGGACCTCAGTACCGCTTAGTGATGCTCGTGGTGTGTATGTAGCCCGAACCTATGCCTACGTGGCTGCGGGCCGAGACGGTGTAGTGATTATCGATGTTGAGAAGCCGGAGCGCCCTGCGATCTATACCAAATTCAGTGATAGCGGAGCGATAAACGATACGTACGACGTCAAGGTTGCATCGACCAACGCGAGCCTCTTTGCATACGTAGCTGATGGCAGGAACGGTATCGTCGTGCTGCAGCTCACTGATCCTGAACGAGTCCCGGGATTCTATGGTTTCTCTCCTCCCGTAAAGCCAGTAGTTATCGCGCGCAAGCAGACAGTGGGGCCGGCGCTCGCTATATCCAAACCACTCGATCGTGATCGCGCGGTCGATGAGACAGGAAATCAGGTGAGCGTTTTTGGTCGATTGGGCTCACGGCCCTTTACCCTAAAAGAGATGCGCAAGATGTTCCTGACTCAGACCGGTAAAATTTGGAGTGTTGACTAAGTCAGGAGTGGTAAGAGTGTGGTGATGTCAGATTTGCGGAACATAAAGATGTCACGTCGAAGTGCCCTGGTCGCGCTTGGCAGCATTGTTGGGGGTGTGTTGGCGCGACCTCGTGTCGGGGCTGCGGTGCCGTTTGTTACACCACCGCGATGGCTGAGCGAGGCACACGATGTGATTCGTAGTGTTCGGCAGCCGAGCATCCCTAGGCGAGTTGTTACGCTTAAACCAATTGATGGTGATACGCGTGTTTTCATTCAGCAGACTATCGATGACCTTGCGCGCAAAGGAGGTGGTCGAGTAGCGCTTTCTGAGGGTGTATGGCGCAGTAATGGCCCGCTCCTGCTACGATCCCGAATAGACCTTCATATCAGCAAAGACGCAAAGCTCGTATTCTCAGGAGATCGCGGGCACTATCTCCCGCCTGTGCATACGCGGTGGGAGGGAACCGAGCTATATGGATATTCTCCGTGTATCTACGCGTACAAGGCTGCTGATGTTGCCCTAACTGGCTCAGGCGTCCTCGGAGTAGATCGCAACGGTGATATGGAGGACTGGCGAAGAGAGCAGACAGAAGCCCAGAAGCGACTCCGACTGATGGGGGCCTCAGGTGTACCGCTTGAGCAACGTGTCTTTGCTAAGGGGAGTTTCCTGCGGCCTTCTTTTGTGCAGTTTTTTGGATGTGAGCGTGTCCTTGTTGAGGATATCTCGATCGGCTCTGTTCCATTTTGGGGTGTCCATCTGCTGTACAGCGAGCACTGTACCGTTCGTGGGATATCAGTGGCGAGTGATCGGGTAAATAACGACGGAGTCGATATCGACTCATCTCGTAGAGTGGTAGTTGAGCGCTGTAGGTTTAATACAGGGGATGATTGCGTGGCGATAAAGTCAGGACGTGACCAAGATGGACGCAGCATCGGAAAGCCCAGTGAGTATATCGTCGTTCGAGATTGTCAGATGAACTACAGCAAGAGCGCTGGGATAGCAATCGGCAGTGAGATGTCAGGAGGGGTGCGGCGTGTATACCTTGTGCGCAATGACATGGGCCGAGTTGATACTGCTTTAAATATCAAAGCTAATCTCGATCGTGGTGGCTTTGTTCAACATGTTCGGGTCTGGAATCTGGCTGTGAAGGAGTGTGAGAGTGCAGTTAGGATTACAACATCGTACCACGGCTACATGGGAGGCAATTTTCCTCCGATATTTGAGGATATTGAGGTAGATGATCTTAGGTGTGAACAGGCGCGCCAAGCTATTATCATGCGAGGTGATCGGCAAAGTCTGATTAGGCGCGTTGTTTTACGAGACATCTCGGTTGTGCGATCTGATAGAGGATCTGACCTCCAGCATCTACAGGACGTGACTTGTGAGCGAGTTGTGGTGGGGGGGGAGTTGCAGCAGAGGTGTAGCGGCTAATAATACTAGGTGTATCAAACAGTAGTTTTTGGTTGCTAATGGAAGAACTTGCCCCAAATGGCTTTACATCGTGATGTTCTCAACGTTAGGGTGTCGCCGTGCAGTGCTTAGTGGTGTGGTGAGGTGCAACTATGGGCGGAGCGAAAGAAGCGGCGAGAAGGGCTGGGGGTATTGGAAGCCGGCCATCAGTGCATGATGTTACGAGGGAGATCGAAAGACACCTCGGGTTAAATTTCGAAACTCCGCTAGGCTTGTTCTGGGTAGTTAATAATGAAAATGCTGAGTTCTTGAGTGGCGATGGTTTTAGAGGAACTCGGAGGACATTCAAAGGTTCGGAGTTTGAAGAAGCAATAGGTAGTTCAAACCGTCCGGGAGGCGTGTCATGGCTGCCTAGTCTCATCTCTCCCTCTCAGGCGCAGCCTACGCCTAACTCCCGGGTTATGGTTGTCGACTTTGGTGGAACGCATACTAAGGTTGCCGTTAGATATGTGGACGCCCAAGGTAATGAGACTTGGCGGTTGGTCTGCGACGTTGATAATAAACAAAGCAATATGTATGTCGGAGGCCAGGAAGGAGAGAAAAAACTCACGATATTCTGTGAAAATCTAGCCAAGGCAGTTAAAGATGCTGTCCCAGAAGAAGATAATTTTAATGGCGTGGCTGTTATCTGGTCAAACGCTGCAAAAGCAGTTAACACTCCGGATGATGGATCCGGCACTAACTGGGTTGGCGCGGTCGTAGCAGATAAACATGCAACGTACAGAAAAGGTGAGCCATACGTCGATGATCTTGTAGATGGTGATAAACTACATACGTTAGTAGCGGCAGGATTAAGTCGCCATATCGGTTTTCGCAATCTAGTTTGCGGCAATGATACCGTTTTTACTTCGCTGGCCGTGCCGGGGAGTAGTGCCGGAATCGTTAGTTCAACTGGAGTCAACTCGACAGGGACATTTAATCGACAGACTTACAACCTAGAATCGGGGGGTAGGTGGCTTGTACGTCCTGAGTTCTTAGGCGCCGCAGAGAAGAAAAGATATCCTTACGGCATCTCTGTACAGGACTTAATCGGTGGCGGCGAGATGTTCCTGCCGGCAACTTTTAAGTTGCATTTGCACGAGCTGACAAGAAATGATGCCCCCTTTTCTGGCGTGCTATTAGGCCTAGAAGACGGTGCGCCGCCTTTTAGCGCAGCGGGGATATCAAAATTTGCAAACTTAGATATCTCTCACGAAGGTGCTCTTGCTGATAACATCAGACATCATGTCGCCCGATTACTTCATCACCGTGCTGGATATTTATTGGCACAGTTGGCATACCTTTCAGTATGGAATCAGGTAAATGAACAAAATTCTGGCACAACCGGAGCACAAACCTTCCCTATCGCCATCGACAGCACCCTGCTGCGAGGTTCGGCCGTGTGCCAAGAGTCTTTCGAGAAGGCAATAGGTGTTCTGAATCAGAGCATAAGTCCCTATGCAGTTACGTATCAGATTCTACAGCCCCTCGTCTGTAGTGAGGGGCAGATATCAGTGCCCACTCTAGGTGCAGCTGCAAGCCTCGATGGGATATTGCAGAAAAGCTCTTAACCCTTCGACCCGCTAAGCTTCCGCTCCGCCGTTTTACGAATCACGCTAAGCTTCTTTTGCCAGCGCTTCTTTCGCCGCCTCAAATAACGCTAGGCCCCGAGAAATGGCGTTCTCTCTCCACTCAGTAGACACTGGGCAAAATGCATCTTTGAGCAGTAGGCTACTCGGATGTCTATTCTGCTCGCCAATGGCACATCCTGACCTAAAGAAATGGAAGTTCTCTTGAACGAGAGCGTGTAGCACTCGAAATGGATGGAATGTGCCGAATTCATGAACAACGTAGTCAACCGTTGTGTTTGGAAGTATTGCAGGCAGGAGTGAGCCGATTGAGCCGCGCGTCTCATACGAGAGTGATCGTGATGGATCGGGACCGTGTATCTTGTAGTTTGGAAAAAGCTCTTTAATTCGCCTGTGATTGTCCGAGGTATCCGGGTGATCGACGATAAGTGAGTCCTCGCCGAACGAGCCAAGTCCTGAATGTAAATCAACCACGAGAACGCGCTCCTTATCAGCTAAGTTATCGCGTGCCCACTGGCGCACAAGCTCTAGTTCTAGCTGAAGGTTAAGCCCGCCGTAAAACAGTCCATTTTGATCAACGTATTGCCCCCCGGTAACAGCTTGCTTAGCCGCAGCAAAGCCGTGCCGTAAGACTACGCGTAGGGTATCTACACAGAACATAGGCAAAGAACGTGGGCGCTCCGGGAGCAGGAGAGATCTAATTTCGCCATAGCCTGGTGGCGCTCCGCAGCGTTGGTTATCTGAGGTGGTGCAGTTTCTATTAAGGTCGATATTGTGTTCGTTTGCGCGCCGAAGGTTTGTCATGCCCCACGGGTTAAGGCAGTGAATCATGGCGATGTTACAGCCGTTTGGAACCTCTGCTAGCTGCGAAACTATGGCAGATTGGATCGCCGAACCGATAAAACCCTCAACGCCGTGGGTCCCGGCGATATAGAGTAGCGTGCGCGGAGCTTTAGCATCCCCGATCGTTGCGATATCTATCGAGAGCTCTAACTTGTGCTGGTTGGCGGCAGAGTATAGCGGCAGAGAGCTAACGGTGGCTGCGAGGCGCGCAGTTTCGCTCAAGAATCGCTCGCGCGAACTATTAAAGTCCCCTGGGAACATCTCGGATAATCTGGTGCTGCTCTTTGTAGACACGGTCATCGTTTCGGTTCACTCCACGTATGATCCATGCAGTGAGAAGAATCTCGTCCCAGTCTAAACATTGCTAGAAGTTGGCTCAAGGAGGCTTATAAGCTCACGCTCTATCCCAGGAGCGCAAGCTACGATGTTATCAGCAAAGAGGTCTCGCGGATACTGTGAGGTCATTCGCTGCAGATCGCTGTCGTAGCTAAAGTGGTTAATGACTGCACCAGCCTCGCGGGCGATAAGAACGCCGGCCGCTACATCCCACGGCTGCAGACACTCTTCAAAGTAGCCATCGAGTCGCCCGCAGGCCACCCAACACAGATCAAGCGAAGCCGCGCCTAGTCGTCGTAGGTCGCGACACACGCGCACTACACGCTCTATTCGTGAGCAGATATTGTGAGCATTGGCGCGATTATATGGAAAGCCGGTAGTGACAAGTGCATCGGATACCTTAAGAGTCGGGGTGCAGGTGATCTTCTCGCCATTTAAAAACGCTCCCCCATCTTTGGTTGCAGTGAAGACCTCACCAAGAAAAGGTGCTGCAACTGCAGCGGCTATCGATTCGCCATTATAGGTACAGGCTACCGAAATGCCCACATGGAAGTGGCCGTGAGCGAAATTAGTCGTGCCGTCGATCGGATCAATTACCCAGGTGTACCCCTCGCCGTAGCTTCCAGGTTCGAGGGTTTGGGCGCTCTCTTCGGCGAGAATTTTATGATCGGGAAAGCGCTCTTTGATGCAATCTATTATGGCGCGCTCAGCTGCGATATCGGTATCAGTTACCAGGTTTCTTTCTCCTTTAAATGAGACTAAAGCTCGATGAGCTTGACGTGAGGCGCAAGCGATCTCAGAAGCTGCATTCACCGACTTA
Source organism: Bdellovibrionota bacterium (assembly GCA_040402735.1). GTDB lineage: Bacteria > Bdellovibrionota_C > UBA2361 > UBA2361 > OMII01 > OMII01. The sequence goes on along the minus strand of JBBALZ010000012.1, from coordinate 22,574 downwards.
AACGCGCAATCAAGGAGATCTGTAGGAGATATTAGATTCATCGAAATTGCGTTCATAATCTAGTCGTAAGCGCCCAGTAAATAGAGTAACTCTTCCGGCAGGGCATCGCAATTCTCTGTTCGTAACTACTCAGCCTGACGGTGCCAGGTTTGCGCCTCTAAAAAATTCAAAATCGTTGGTGCTTTTGAGCATCTGCATCATTTTCAGACCCGCAACTGCCGAATTCAGGATAATAGTTACGAGGATTTTTTCCCGTTGCGAAAACTCGAACAGCAGCTCACAATCCGCTTTCGCAGCAGGGAGATGTTTTGCTGCCCTTGCGTATTGTAATTCGCGGCAAACTACTCGCTAATTCGGCAAAGAAGCCCTGATTGTGCCAGAGGGAGAGGGAGCCAACAACATAAAGCCTGTGTCTTGCTCGCGTTACGGCAACATTAAGTAGATTAGGACGTTCGCCAGCCCAGCGTGCCGCACCTCGCGTGTTGTCATCGCATCCTAGGATGAAGGCGACCGTATCGGCCTCTTTTCCCTGAAATGTGTGAACTGTGCCTACTCTTCTTCGAATCGCCGCTACTCGTTCAGTTGAGTAACCTAAGGAGCGAGCTCGATCTCCAAGTAGTTTGGCTAATCTCTCCTTAATAGAGCGGAAAGGTGTGATAAAGAATATATCCGGCTCGTAATTCGATTCAGCTCGCAGAGCTCGCTCAAGGATATCACTGGCCACCTCGCCGTGTTGAGGGACCCAGTGCTTTGCAGTACAGCAACCATCGGTATCATACCAGCAGCTTTCGGCGAGCACAGTGTGCGTAATCGGCGAGCCTTCAGTTCCGTAGGTCATCAGGCCCCCGTACGCGATGGTGTTCGATATTGAAAACATAGGCTCAACACAGCGGCGATGCACACGTAGAGGAGATCCGACCCAGGTGCTTGCGATGCTCTGTTCGAGGTAGGTGCCCAATTCGTTTGATTCATCAGCTAAAGCTTGCGCTGAGCTAGCTAGGGGTGAAACCAGGGGATCGGTGATCTTGTGCTTTTTGCAGAAGTGGCGAATTAGAACCTCCGGTGCTGATACCACTGGCTGAATCTGCATCGGGTCCCCGATAATTAGAGCTCTTTTCGATCTCCATAATAGACCAGATGCCGACTGCGGCGTAGCTTGGCCAGCCTCTTCAATAATCGCTGTACCGAAGACCCCCGCTCCAACAGACGCACACATACGCTCTACTGATGCTAGTGTAGTTGAGACAACTGGAACCACCATAAATAAAGTTTGCCAGATGTACGCCGCAGCGTTTTCATCGAACACCTCTGGCCTGCTTAGAAGCTTTCCTAGGGCAGCTAAGTTCTGACCTAATCCTGAGGCCTCTCGTACCCAGGCTTGATGGAGAGCTAATGCGGCTAAAAACAACTTGCTTTGGGCGGTAGTTAATCGCTCACTTAACCACGGTGCCCTCGACTGAACTGCTAAAGAATCAAAGTCTGTATCACAAGGGGTGATAAATACATCTATCTCGCCTTCATCAGAGTTTAACTCAGATCTCTTAGAATCTGTATTGGTGATCTGCTCTAATATCTCCTCAACTTCCTTATGGGCATTCAAGAATAAAAGGCGCGCCTTAGCGTAGCTTACATTTCCCGGCGCGGGTATTCGCTTGCGCCACTCGTGGAGGGTAAGACAGGCACCAACTTGCTGGCGCTTTCCCTTTTCATCCTTATCCTCAGTAGGACCGTAAAGTAGGGCATCACAAAATAACTCCCTATTTCTGCGGTTACCGAGGGGAGCGCTTACCATAGCCCATAGCGAGCCATTGGTGTTAGCCGAGTCATTTCTCCTCGGTTTTCGCCGTAGTAGTTCGTATAGTCTGGCCACTTCAGCCAGATAGGATTCTCCGACAAAAATATCTCCTAACGCGGAGCGTTTAGGGAGCTCTCTAGTTATGTTCTCTACGGCGTTGTTGTTACTCGAGGCTACTACTACCTCAAAGCCCGTTAGCTCCTTCTTTAACTTGCGAATTACGAAGCGACTTCGCTCGACTTCACACGACAGAGGTTTCTTTTCAAAGGCGTCATCAGGAGAGCGAAAGCGCACCAGTTTCAGCGCACGTTGCACTACTAAGCCAGCAACAACATCTTTGACCAAAGTTGTTTTGCCGGTGCCTGGAGGCCCGTTGACCGCTAATATTTGATGTTTGCCACTCATCAATTCATTAACCGCGAGCTGCTGCATGAGTGAGTTAAAATGGCCTGTGTTATGGGGCCAGCGTCCAAGAGACAGAGCTCGTGGACTAACTCCGCTCCAAAGTCGTTCAGATGGCTTGGCTACATCAATGCGATGAGGATGCGCACTTGCTGAGATATATCGAGTTAGCGGCGATACCTTTGGTATTTTAGTAGACCTTTGAGCTATCTTTTGGAGGTCGCGCAGGTAGAATGAGTTGAGGATTTCACATCGGCGTCTGATCCGAGTTCTTTGGGTCGAAGCTAGCTTAGAGGTCGATCGATCTTTAGCGTCGTTGAATTCGACTAATCCCTGCTCAGTCGATTCCTCTTGAGCTGTTTTTGATTTAGATTCTGGAGTTAATTCATTAGAGTTTTCAGAGCCAAGCTTTTTTTTGCTAAGTCGGTGAGCAACTATTACCACACGGTCAGAAAAGTTGTGCCACGGAATGTCGATATCTCGGGTAACTTCTCGGGTAATCGTAAGTAAGTCGGACCAGTTTAACGGTACGATCTCCACATCGGATTGGCTCGAATTCTCCTGGCCTGCGCCAGAGCGACACGATGCTATGCGCATCAACAGATCGCGCCCGTAAGAATCAAAAGCATCTAAGGATAGCTCTGAGCCACGTTTTAACGCAGTCAAGGCCCACGGTAGGGTGGCGATGCGGCAATCCTCTATAAGCGCCTCGCCCGCGCTAGTTATACCTAACCTTAGTAGACAGGTAGTTCCGTCCACATTCCGTGAATCATCGAACTCTTCAAGACCATCATCGTGGTCATACAGTTGGCGGACTATAGTTTTAACCGCGGCCTTATCAAAGATCCCCATAAAGAGATCGAATCCGTAGTTATATTCGGTGTCGAGCCCCCAAGTCTCTGGGGCTAACCAAGGTGTGTCAGTCTGTAGTGGGGCAGTAATTGATACGTGCCAAGCCTGGTCTTCAATAACAAGCACATCATCCAGATCAAAGACCTGAAACATCTCAATATCCCGCCAAAGCTGAAGGGTTCGGAGAGCGCTCATTGCAATAAGTTAACATGTTGCCGAGCCGTGCACGAGCACAGAGAAGGAGCCTCAGGGCTTAGCAATTCTCTCTTCGTACATGGAGCCAAAAATGCGCGGAACGTGCTGTATTTAATGAGTTTAACGGGATTTGGCCGCGCTACTCTATCCCTTTTAGGAATGCCAGTTCTTTCCAGTAGATAGCTGGAGAATGGCGCAGCCCTGGGCTGGCAGCAAACGGTTCTTTCGTGCTCAATAGGGTGGGTGTATTATCCTAAATTCGGCAGTTGCGGGTCTGAAAACGGCGCATCTACTCGAAATCACTGTGGCTTTTGAATTTTCGGTGCTCACCCTGACGGTGCCAGGGCTGCGCCTCCGAAAAATTCAAAATCCTTCGTGCTTTCGAGTACCTGCACCATTTTCATCCTCCTTAACTGCCGAATTTAGGATTATCCGACTCGTACAAGGTCAAATTACGTACTAGCGCCACAAGACGCTATCACTAGGCACCCTATAGTGTGCACCTTTATTGTGCAGATCGGCCCCAGAGCACTTACATTTAGAGAAGGAAGCGGAATATATGTCAAAAGGTGAAGTTGGTAAGGAACTCTCTCTAGAGGATCAGTTGCTGTCTGCGGCAGTTGCGATGTTTGAGGTTCTCAAAGCTCAACCACCACTTAAGCCTTTGGTTATAGCTCTTTGTGGTGGTCGCAGTGTGGTTGGTTTAGTGCAAGCATTCCTGCGCGAATCTGTACATCAACCGCAAGACCTCCTTGCGAGACTTCACTTCTTTATGGTGGATGAGCGCATAGTCCCGTTAACGCATCCCGAAAGTAATTTCGGAGGTTTGAAGCAACAGTTATTTGATCCGTTGGTAGCACAGGAAAAGATCTCGCAGCGTCAGCTGCATCCGATTTCTATTGCACTCGAGAATGCCCATGAAGGCTGTGATCGTTACATGCAGGAGCTTAATGATTGCGGAGGTGTATTTACAATAACTGTGCTTGGAATGGGTGAAGATGGGCATGTCGCTGGGTTGTTTCCACGACATCCTGCGCTTTCAGCCACGGGGAGTAAGTTTATTCCATTCTTCGATTCGCCAAAGCCACCGGCAGCTCGGGTAACGGCAAGTCGAGAGCTAGTAACCGGAGCGGCGCTAGTTGTGTTACTTGCTTTAGGGGAGGGAAAGAGGGCTGCATGGAACGCATTTAAATCAGACCAAGTGCTTGAATCTGATTGCCCAGCCAAGATAGTGCAATCGATGGGGCGTGTGGTGGTAGTAACTGATTTATCGTAACGACTGGTATCCACCACGCAGTCGTCCCGTTGGAACCCTGATGGGTAGTACTCCGGTCACGAACCCGGTGCCGATGACGGACTTATATAGGCGCACGGAGTACGAGATCTTGTAACGGCCAGCCGGCGGACGCGGAAATATAACCTGATTCCTCTTAACAGTTTTGCGAGCGATGCGGGTATTCCGGCGCCAAAGCTGAGCGGTGACTCCTGTGTGCTTCCAGTCGGAACCGAGTATTAACCGCACAAACCGAGCACCCACTCGTCCTAGCGGCCTCGAGAGCTTCTGGGCCCTGGTAGTTAGATCCTTCTCGATCGCGTCTGAAGCTGGTGTTGGGGTCGGTCCTTCGCTAAATATAGGTTCATCGTCTGCCAGATCTATCGGCTTATTCGTCGGTGTTGGGGTGGCTGTAGGGTCTCCTGGGGGCAATGGATCACGTCTAATCGGCGTAGGAGTTGGAGTTGGAGTAGGCGTTTTTGTGGGCGGAATGCAATCGATTACACCGTCACCGTTTGCGTCATCATGTTCCCAGCACCCGCACACCCCTGGCTTTGTTTTAATCAAGCTGTAGGGACACTCATCGATACAGTCAGGAGTCCCATCACGATCCGCATCCCAGTCTGATATTGAACAGCCACACACACCAGGAGCTACTTTATTTTGATCTGCGGGGCAACCATCGAGGCAGTCTGCCGTTCCATCAGAATCCGAATCCCAATCAGCAGTGCCACAGCCGCAAATCCCCGGGTTCGTTTTGCGACGATCACTTGGACACCCATCTTTGCAGTCCAGAGTCCGATCGCCATCCGAATCTATATCAGCCGCTCCGCAGCCACATACCCCCGGAGAGATCTTGGCTGGATCCTGCGCGCACTGATCGACGCAATCAGCGGTTCCATCCTTATCCGTATCAGTATCGGGCACCCCGCAACCACAAGCACCCGGAGAGATCTTAGCGGGATCCTGCGCGCACTTATCGACGCAATCAGCGGCTCCATCGTTGTCTGAGTCGATATCCGCTGCACCGCATCCGCAGATTCCAGGCTCGACCTTTTGAGGGTCACTCGGACAGAAATCGATATTCAGCTGCGTTGTGAATACATCCGGACGAGCATTCGTATCGCCAGCAACAAGCTGCGTGCTGTCAGAGACAAAAGCTAGCTCGGCATCATCATTTAAGAACGACATGTCGAGCACTTCGCCCTCGAGCACGGTTCCCGGTGCGATGTCTACCAATCCTGAGGCTCCGCGCACGGTGTCGAACACAAAGAGCCCCACCTTCTCCCCAACGAGCGATGATAGCTCAGGTGCGTACGATGCAAACCCGGCGTAGCGCCCCGTTCGGCTGATAGTTGGCACAAGTGAGGTTTTTGAGGCTGCGACACCACGCGAATTAACATCGATTCGCTTCCGAGGAGATGACGGTGCGAGGCTATCGAAAAGAATAATCTGTGGAGAAGAGAATGGGGGACTGGCCTCCCTCTGTGTCACCCACACCGCGTAACGACCGTTGTCACTCAGTGAAGGGAATGATGCCACTCCGCTACTCTGACTAATACAGCGCAACGTCTTATTCGTTACGTTGTAAAGAAACACATCGGGCCCACTCCCCGAGTCTCCCGGCAGATTGTTCGCTTCCGAGACAAAGACGATAGCTGTGCCATTAGCGCTAATTCTCGGTTGTCGCGAGCGACCGCTCTTGGTCTCGCTACCATCATTCGCCAGATTAATTCTTACAGTCGAGGAATCCGCACGATTATATAGAAATATATCTCTGTAAGTATTGGTATCCCCAGTCACGACATTGGTCGCAAAGGACGAGAATACAACGAGAGCACCTCCATCCGCGACATCGGGCTCCCAACTATCTTGGTTAGTCTGTTGCCCTGAAACACCGAGACTAATCCTCTGCATTGTCGCACGCTCACGATCGTAGAGAAAGATGTCACGCATCCCGTTCGTATCCTGTGTGACGAGGTTGCTAGCAAAGGAATCGAAGACAATAAAGTTGCCGTCACCCGAAATTCGGGCATTAAAGCTCGGACCATTTCCTGCGACGCCATCGGGAGCCTTGGTCACCAATGTGACCTCACCGCTCAAACGATCTTTAAGGTAGACGTGACGAGTTAGTGAAGTAGTGCCGACTACCAGATTAGTCGCATACGATTCGAATACAATAAATCTGCCATCCTTACTCGCAGAGCTCGAAAAGGTAAATCCATTTGACTCTACTCCAATAGCTGAGACTGAGAGGCGCTCGGTTTCAGATAAGGATTCAGAATGCGGGCAAAGAACAAGTCCGATTCCGCTAAGGACGGAGAACGCAAAACGTCGAAAAGCCGCGCTATGAAGCCGAATTCCACGAAGCATAAGTTTATTTACTAGCTCAGCCAACGTCAGTATAGTATCGCTTTATGCAATCTGACTCAATGTTTTTCAGAGGTGATGGTAGTGTGTCAGGCGAACGTGCCTCGTGTGCTTGTGAGGCGTCACGCTGGTTAATTCTCATGCTTTTAGGCATGTATGCTTTAGGATTGCAGGTTGCTCAGGCGCAGGGGCGCACTTGTGACGAATTACGCCGAGAGTTTCTTGAGCTCTTCAAGGATCCTGCAACTATTGCAGACACCTTGATAATCAAGGTGCGGCCAGACCAGAACGGAAATGTTGCTGCGGCGCTCGGAGTATCGCAGAGGCTCGTGTCGCTGGAAGCTGTAGGCGCTGAAGTGGGCCGAATAGCAGCATCTGATTCACAGGCTTCTGGAGAGCATCTTTCGTCGACTGGAGTAACGGTAAGTAAACTATCGCGCAAGATAGATCCGAGTGACTTTCTTAATTCTCCCGCTATCACAGAGGAGGTGTGTCAGTCGATTGAATACATCGAGCCTGATCGGATCGTGAAGAAGAGTGGTGATGAGCCTCCAGAGCTGCATGAGCTGTTGTACGGCTTGAAGAATACAGGTGTGGATGGGGGAATTGTAGACGCTGACGTTGATGCGCCAGAGGCGTGGCAGCTGCTCTCACAGCCTGAGGAGGTTGTAGTTGGCATAGTGGACTCAGGCATCGATTACAGACATCCAGACCTGCGAGCGAATATGTTTCGTAACCCATTCGAGCAGATCAATGGACTCGATGATGATGGTAATGGCTACATTGATGACATTCACGGAATTGCGAGGACGTGCAATAAACCTGGGATCTTCGGATCGTGTTCCGGTGGGGCAATCAACAGTGGCGATCCTATGGATGAAAATGGGCATGGGACACACGTTGCTGGTACCGTTGCAGGAGAGGCCAATGGGTTTGGAGTTGTAGGAGTCGCTCGAAACGTGAAGCTCCTTGGGCTGCGATTCCTAAACTATGAAGGAGTTGGATCCTACTCCGACGCGATTCGAGTTGTTGATTACGCGATAGCTTTGAAGTCCAAAGGTATTAATATCCGAGTCCTTAACAACTCGTGGGGGAGTGACTCGCGTTGTTCTACATCGCTTAAGGATCTGGTGGCGCGAACAACCAAGGCGGGTATTCTCTTTGTCGCAGCAGCGGGCAATTCCTCAAAGAACATCGACTCAATTGGCAGTAGTCCAGCAGATTGCCCCGAGGTGCTCGCAGTCGCAGCGACTACCCCCAAGGGACAGCTTGCATCGTTTTCTAACTATGGGGCGACTAAAGTGCACGTAGCGGCCCCAGGGCTTAACATTTACAGCACATGGCCACCGAGTGTCGATCCCTTTCGTCGATACCATTCGATTAGTGGCACCTCAATGGCGGCGCCTCACGTTAGCGGTGTAGCAGCGCTTGTATTTGGGGCTAAAACGAAACTGAGTCCTGCAGAGATGCGCAGCTTGCTTATGCAAACAGCTAAGCCCTATGCGGCCTTGCAAGGTAAAGTGGTCTCAGGAGGGATTGTGAGCGCTAAAAATGCCTTGGCGCAGTGAATGCGATCTTTTACTAGGGGTGCCTTTTAGCGATTGTGGCAATTATGGTCGCCGTGCCATCTGGGGAGGAATCGTCTACGAAGAGGATATTGCCCTCAAGGTTTGCTTCTAGTATCAGGCTAGAGACTCTTTGAAAACAACGCAGGAGTCACGTTTATGGTCTCAGCGGTTCGATTTATGTCTTCAGCGCGGATACAAAAAACACTCGTGCACGGTCTGTCGTGGATTTCTCTCACAAGCGTGCTTCTATACCGCGCCCAACTCACCCGAGATATCACAGAGCCTTACGCTGAAGACGGCTCCTCTCTAATATTGGGAGCTTTTTCTTCTCCCTGGAATCTACTTGCTCCCGTGGTAGATGCCATTTTTATCTTACCTCGTTTATTTGGAGCTCTCGCCACCTTAGCAAGTCCGTCTCACGCACCTTTTCTCATGGCAATATTTTCTACGGCGACTCTAGCGCTGATAGCCCTCTATTTTACCCGTCAAAGTCTTTGGTCAATCGCTCCATCCCTCATCCATCGATACCTCGTCTGTCTGATCATCATCGCCAATATAGGAACGATTGAAGTTGCTGGATCTGGCATGTGCACTTCGTATGTCCTGTCCCTTTTCCTGGTGGGGCTCGCCTTGGAAGTCCCCCGTTTGAAAGCTACGTTCCTCGTTCCCTTGGTGCTGATTCTATCATTTTCGACGAACAGCTCTTTCATCGCCGCTCCGCTCTTCTTTCTCCGCGGAATCTCCTCCCGAGATCCTTGGTTGATCGCTTGTGCAATTCTAACACTGGTCCCGATACCTGTTACGCTTGCCCTTGCCGCGTTCAGTCTCTCGCCACATTCACTCGGCAGCTTCGCCCACTTAGGAGTATCTCTAGTAGCAATCGCTGATCGACTTATTTTCTACTCATTTGTTGCTCCCTTTGGTGGCGGGCTTATGATTAACATCAATGACTGGGCGCGACTCTTATTGATCTTGGCCTCTATCTTGGTTTATCTCTACCTGTGGTACAGAAGCAGTTGCAAGTCCAGGCTTATCTCGGCCAGCTTGGTAGCTGGCGCGGCACTGTACCTAACCGCCCATCAATTTGGCAGGCCGTATAACATAGCCGGCTCAATCCTTGATTTCCGTCTTACTGCCGACCGTTTTACATTCCTTTTAGTGCCGTACTTTTGCATCGCGTGGTCGGTGTTGATATTTGACCAAGAACGACTATCAGTAAGAGCTAAAAATGTGGCGTTTTCTCTGATGGTGGTAGTTCAGCTCACCACGACTGCCCTATACGGAAGTAGCTCGTCCTCTACTGATCAGATTAAATCATGGCAGCTCTTTGTTTCGCAGCTTGAAGAAGGGCGTCGGTCACCAGCGGGAGCGATTATAGACGATATGCCTGTTAATCCAATACAAGCGGGTGTTCCTTGGGGTCTGGTACATTGCGATACATCAAATGATCGATATGTAACGTGCTCGGATCAGCGCGGTAATAGGGATGGGGTGGTGTATGAGATCCCCAAAGTAAACGCATAAAAGGCGAATAGCCGAGGTGTTAACACCGACCAAGATCCGCATTTAAACGCCGACTTAGCATAACCCTAAATTCGGCAGTTGCGGGTCTGAAAATAGCGCATCTACTCAAAATCACTGTGGCTTTTGAATTTTCGGTGCTCACCCTGACGGTGCCAGGGTTGCGCCTCCGACAAGTTCAAAATACTTCGTGCTTTTGAGCATCTGCACCATTTTCATCCTCCTTAACTGCTGAATTTAGGTTAAAGGGTGTGCGGTGTTAGACATCCAGTTCTTTATAAGAAGAATAGACTCGTATCGGTGCGGAGATTGGCGTTTCCGCACAAGAACTAGCCAGGAGGATCTCCTAGCACCTGCATACCCGTTGCTTCGACTCTCTAAGAACCCCTAAGGAGAGAGCTACTCTTTTGAACCGTCCTGGCTGATTAGTGTTGGAAGCAGCCGCGACATAATAAAGCGGTTAAAGATCTGGTCAAGGCGCGGGATACCCTCAGAGTGTGCTGAATCTTCACTGGCCTTCTGATCCTCGATTAGTTTCAGTTCAGTTTCAGTGCCAGTATCGCTAGCTACTTCTGGGTTATTAAGGCCATTCTGCTCAGCAGATTGTTGTAAGGAGAAGTGTAGCTTTCGTAGCTCCAGAAGTCCTGCATTACCATGTAAGCTACGCAGATTAAGTGAATCAAAGGGGTTGGGGTTCTGCGATGCCTCTATCGGTCCTTGGAATCCCGGATAGAAAAAAACTACTAAACCTATGATTAAACAGATAAACCTTAACATCGACAAACTTCTTCTATGGAATCAATCTATAAACTCAAAAATTTTAAGAATAATAGCAAATTGCTTGTGTGACTGATAGCGTTTCAGCGTTAGAACTATATTAGTGATTTGTTAGCATAAGATTAGCGAACAGGAGGCTAATAGCTATTGCAGTCTGCTGTCACCGCCCCGTGAGGCCGCCTCATTAGGACACCGTTCCAGCGACATCCGCGATATCTTCAGCGCTCGAAATGGCCGGGCTGCCGCCTCTAAAAAAGACCATCAGTACCCAAATAAAGGAGAGCGTTGAGTAAACGATTCGGAACTGCTCAGGTAGTCGCCAAGCTAGGACCGATATTGTTCCGCCCCATAGCTCAAAGAGCGGAAATCGATCATAAGCGTACAGTTGATAACCGCAGGCTACTAATATCACCGCTATAACTACCGGCGAGAAAGTTATCTTGACGCAAAAAACGAGTGTAAGCATAGCTACCCCGATAAACATCTGCCAGCCTTGGGGGGTATTAACCAGCAGAGCGGTCGCTAGGCCTAGGACTATGGTTATCGTTGCTAGGATGTATCCTGCACGCAGTGAGCCCGTAGGTCGATTGGTAGTCATTTCACGCCAATAACGGCGTTGTCTCTTTGCGCAGGAGATTAGTAATAGGCCGATAAGTATATACACCGCAATCTTCATGTATTCGATCATAGGCTTTGCCTCTATGTTTTATTATTATGTTAGTTAAATCCTGACGTAATAATCAGCGCTATTCAACGACTTGCGTGTTAGTTTTCTATGAGTTTATGCTAAATGCAAGCTCTTACCTATGCGAATCCTAAGGCTAACAAAGACTATTGTTCTTATCTTTTCGGCTCTCTGCCTACTTAAAAGCTCAGGTCTAATATCTCAAGAGCTAAAAGACCCCTCTGTAAGAGAGGTCAAACCTATTACCATAGGGATGATCTTACCCCTTTCAGGCCCTCTGGCGTTTTTTGGGCAGGCTTATGTGCAAGCGTACGAACTAGCGATCGCTGCGCGGCCTGAACTCGCCAAGTTGCTTAAAGTTCGCTGCGAGGATTCGGCATATAACCCGCAGCGAGCTATATCAGCTTTTAATCTTCTTACTACAGTAGCTAAAGTCGATGTCGTTTTTAGCTTCGGTGGGCCGATGTTGAATGCGCTCGCTCCACTTGCCGAGGCGCGCAAGGTTCCTTTTTATGCCGCTGAGTCGGAGAAGGCAGATTGCGAGGGGCGCGCATTTTGCGTTCTCTTTCGTAACGAGCAGCGCGAGTGGGGAGAAGCCACCTGGTATGCGTTACGGAAGCGTGGCTACAAAAGAATTGGTATCGTAAAGAATCAGAACCAGTTCATGAACACCTTCGTAAGCGCGATAATCGATGCAAAGCGTCCAGATGAATCGGTCACTATACTAGTTGATGCAGGGCCAGATACAGTAGATATGCGTACTGAGGTATTGAGGCTGCGAGATGTCTCCGTTGATGCATTAGGGGTTTACTTATTGCCTGCAACTCACCGTGGTTTTATTTCGGCATTTCGTGGACTACCGAAGAGACCACCACTCTTTGGTGTTGAAGAGCTATTTGAGCAAGAGAACAATAGAGGCTACGAAGATGTAGTAGCAGGAGCGCTTGTATTCGCACCATGGGCCAGTGCTGAGTACCGCAACTATTTTGAGTCTAAATATGGCCATTCAGGAGGCTTCTTTTATACGCCTGCAGTATACGACTTTTTTAATCTCGTTGGCGATGTAATCAAAACTAGCCCTGCGGTACGAGGATTAGATTTCATTGCACGGATGAGGTTTTCTGGGACCAGAACCGGTGCATCAGGGGAATACTTCGTCAAGATATCCGAGAAAGGGGTGACCTCGTACAGCTTTCCGATCGCCGTATATCGGGCAGCTTCGTCGATTGTTGTGGATGATGTTTACCATGCTCCGCGATAAGTCTGAACCCTTTTAATTCACCGAGGCATCTTTATATATAGGTAGAAAAGACGTACGCGGGAACGCGTCTTCACGGCAGGTGCTTTTGAAAATCTATTCCGCCGCTAACCTAGTCGATAGTCAACCTGATTGTACAGGCTCTGAACCCTACGGCGAATCTTCTCGAGAAATTGAGGTAGAACCACCTTTTTGTAGGCCCACTCCGAGTAAAAGGGATAGCAAAGCGCCTCGGGCGCGTGGCTCTAAATCACAGCGGCGAGACACGCAGGTCCACGAGACCGAGGTTTATGAGGCCGATGTCGAATTCTGTTCACGCTCAGAGGCGATCTGCGCTGAATTGCTGCAAAAGTTCGTGCCGCACTTTACTTTGGAGCCAGGAGTTACCTTTCAGGTGGCCATTGGCAGCGACTGCCACGGCAATACTCTGGCGGTTGATTTTCTGGTAGATGGAGTGCTCTTTGAATACCATCCTGTACGCCTGTTCAAGAATCGGCGTCGGTGTGGAGATTTTAACAGCAAGCGAGAGTATAGAGCCTACACGGATATCTGTCATTCGCTCGGAGCCGAGCAGCGCGAGTTCTTTCAATCAGCGATGCGAGCACGCTTGACTGATAACTACTACCATAAACGTCGAGCATTGCTAGATCAGCACCCAGTATTTAGACGTATGGAGCTAGTTGTTGCTACTACTCCTGAGGAGTTTTATTACTTGGTCCTCCGACGATTCGGCAAAAATGTGCCCCGTACCGTAGAGCTATTTTTGGCGATATTTGAGGATCTAAGGGAATCTTTGCCTTGAGCCTACAGAAACAGCTTGCAGAAGAGTGAGCGTGGGGCTGTTTTAGTCCCTACTGCGTTAACAGCCGCTCATCGATATCAACATTAGATCGTAGTTTGAGCATCGCTACAGTTGATGAAACGGCCTCCTGAGCCTGTCGTTGAGTTGCTTCATCGCGGTACTTCTTGAGTTGCTCAAGTGCAGCGGGTGTCTTGGAATCAGGCTTTGAAATGTTTTTTACCGCGACAACCATGTACCCGCTATCTAACTTAAATGGTTTGCCAAGCACCCGCGGAGCCAAGGTACTTGAGAAGGTTTCATTGGACACATCTCCGGAAAGCTCGGTAAACGCTGGACTCGAGGGTTTTGCTCGCGAGATATCAAAGGGGCCCTTCACGGTTAAGCCACGACTCTTAGCTGTGGCTTCAAACGATGCTGGATCCTTTTGGGTTATATCTAAGATATCCTTTGCCTGTTTTTCAGCAAGTTTAAGCGCCTCACTTCGGCGATAAGCAGCGAGGACTGAATCGGCTACCTCAGCGAGTGGTTGAATGCTGGGCTCTTTAAACTCTTTAACTTGCAGCACTACACTGGTATCACCGATATCAACACTTGTTGCGATTAAGCGCTCTGCTGGCGGAAGTTGTAGCGCCTTCTGAGTGAGGCCTTTGAGTAGAGGTTCGGGATCGCGGTCTTGCGAACCCAGGTTGAGCACTTTAGGTGTTGGGAGCCCCTTGCTCGTTGCTACTGCAGATAGCGAGGTTGAAGATCTGCGCACCTCGTTAACTACCTCTTGAGCTTTTGCAGCGGCATATGCAGGTGCTTCGCGGGTTCGTATGCCTTGCTCGATCTCATTCTTGACCTCGGCAAAGGTTTTCTGACCAGCCTCTTTCTTCTCTTCGACCAGTACGATTTCATAGCCAGTATTGGACTCGATGAGTTCGGCGACACTGCCTACCTGGGCTGCAAAAACAGCCTTATCAAAATTTTTTGTACCCTTTCCGCGCTCAACCCAGCCCTTTGATCCACCTGCCAGCTTAGTTGGGAGATCGTCTGAGTATCTTTGCACAAGCTCTGCAAAGGGCTTGCCACTGATAGCCTCCTCGTGAGCCGTTTTAGCTTTAGCTTTGAGGTCAGCCATCACTTTCGGATCGCTATCCTTGGGATAGAGCAGTGTGATAGAGCGAATTCGTGCTTGCTCGGGGGTTTTGAACTTAGATGGGTTCTCTGTGTAGTAGAGCTCAATATCCTGGGGGGATACCTGCACATCTTTGACGAAGTCTGCCGCAGCAAATGTCAAATATTCGTAGGAAACACGGGCTGGAAGCTCGTAGCTAGTAGCTGTCTCATTGTAGGCCTTCTGGAGCGCTTCACTACTTGGTTCTGGTACCTGCTTAAGCAGGGCATCTAAGGGTATAGTTGCAGCGAGCAGAGAGAACTGCGTTTCTTGCCGAACGTATTGAGCCTCAACGTCACGGTCACCAACAAAAGAGATATCGCGAATAAGGTTTGTGAAAGCTTCACGACTCACCTCCTGTTTTACCTCAGAGCTGAACTGCCTATAGTTCATGCCTAAGTTCTGTAGCAAGCCGCGGATGGCATCCTTGGATATCTCCTGTCCGGCAAATACCTTGGTGAGCAGGTAACGATTGACCGACTCGTCGCTTCCGGCCATGCCCCAAGCTGTCGCCTCCTGACTTAGTAGATTAGAGTCGACTATGGAGTCGACAGCTTGCTGAGCGATGTTCAGGTTAAAAGACTTGGCGAGGGACTCAAAGTTCTCTCCAAACATTCTGCGGTAACGTTCGGTCAGGTTCTCCTTTGCGCGTTCGAATTCAAGGGGAGAGATCTCCTTATCATTGACCTTTATAGCGTATTGCTCTCTGTCACCACCCCCGTGAAGAATATCGAGGCCAACACCGCTAAACATAAAGCAGATGGCGATAAAGAGAAAAACGTATGTGATTATCTTATTGTGGCGATGAATTAGCTTAATCATAGTATCCTTCAGTGTAACCTAAAAAGAGCGCTTGCGGGTCTGGAAATGACGTATTTGCCGAAATCAATTTGTCTTTTGAATTTTCGGTGCTCACCCTGAGAGTTGCCGGATTATATCAAAATCCTTTTTTCTTTCGAGTATCTGCACCACTTCCAGCTACCTTAACTGCTTGCAAAGTTTACTACCTTTGTAGGCATTTTAGCTAGGGCGTCGTTGGCGCAAGTTCCCACTCAATCTCCTCACGAATGGCAGTGAGAACTCCTATACAGTCATCCTTCTGCCCCTCTGTGGTCATAATACACACGATAGGCTCTGAGCCAGCGATAGTCCGAACGGTGCCGATACCATCGTAGAGCTCAAAGTACGCTTGGAGCAGCACAACGTGGCTGCGCGGTACCCGCAAGTAGAAGGCGCAGACCTGCGGGTCGAGGGTAACGACTGCTGCGCGGAGCTGCTCGATACGATCGCTTGCCATAAACCTACTGTTTACGTCGTGTAGCCTCTAGGCGAATCAGTTCATTTACCTTCTTCGGGTTGGCTTGGCCACCAGTTACCTTCATCACTTGACCGACGAAAAACCCGTGCAGGCGCTCATTGCCGCCCAAGTATCCAGCAAGCTGCCCAGGGTTGCCATCAAATTCAGCCCTAATAATAGCCAGGATATCATCATCGTTACTGAGCTGTTTGAGGCCTTTGTCTTGAATAATCGAGTTCGGATCTCGCGAGGTAGCGAACATATCCTCAAATACAGCCTTGCCGATCTTGCCAGAGATGACATCGGTCTCGATTAAACGAATCAGTTCGCCGAGATCCTTTGCTGAGATCGGAGTTTGCTCAATTGAAAGCCCCGCCTTATTCAGCATACCAAAGAGCTCTGAGGTGACCCAATTGCACGCCGCTTTAGCGCTTCCACCAGCGGACACAACCTGGTGGAAGTATTCAACCGAAGCGCGCTCTGTGGTCAAAACAGTTGCGTCATAGAGCGATAATCCAAATTCAGACACGAGCTCATTCGCCCACTGTGCCGGTAGCTTTGGTAGTGTGCGCTGAACCTCGCGGATCCAGCTCTCTTCAACGACCACAGGAGGGAGGTCGGGATCTGGAAAATAGCGGTAGTCTGCACTCTCTTCTTTCGAGCGCATCGGACGAGTGGTGCCGTTTACGCTATCAAACAGGAGTGTTTCTTGCACAACAGCTTGCCCTGACTTGAGCACCGCTGTCTGTCTAGCGATCTCGTACTCGAGGGCGCGCTCGACGAACTTAAACGAGTTAAGGTTCTTAATCTCTGTTCTTGTCCCGAAGGTGAGCTGCCCCACTGGGCGTAGCGAGATATTAGCGTCACAGCGCAAGCTACCCTCCTCCATATTTCCATCGCTAATCTCTAAGTAGCGCACCAATTGACGAATTGAGCGTAAGTACGCTGCGGCTTCCGCAGGAGAGCGAATCTCAGGTTCGGAAACGATCTCGAGCAGGGGAACGCCGGCTCTATTTAGGTCAACGAGCGATGAGTTAGTGCGGCTGTCATGAATATTCTTACCGGCATCCTCTTCCATGTGGATGCGCTTTAGTCCTACGGTTCGCTTTGTTTCTTCGATGTAGAAGTCGACGTGACCACGTTCACAGATCGGCTCATCAAACTGAGATATCTGGTAGCCCTTTGGTAGGTCTGGATAGAAGTAGTGTTTACGAGCAAAACGATTAAAGCGACGGATCTCGCAATTTGTAGCCAAGCCAAGCATGATGGCGAATTCAACAACATGTTTGTTGGTAACCGGTAATGCACCTGGAAGTCCAAGTGTAACCGGATCGATAAACTCATTAGGCTCACCGCCGTAGGCAGCCGATGCGTTTGAAAATATCTTTGATTTTGTTGAGAGCTGTACGTGCACCTCAAGTCCGATGACGGTCTCGTAATCCATTGTCTTAACGCCCTTTAGTGTTAATTTTGCGGTTCCTCTCTTACTGTATTACTTGGTGAGTGGCCGTCTCTTGTGCCACTCTGTTGCTCCTTCATAGGCGGAAGCGACCTGAAACATAGTCGATTCATCCCATGGTTTGCCGATAAGCTGTAACCCTATCGGTAGCCCTTGTTCAGAAAATCCGCAGGGCATACTTAACCCTGGGAGTCCGGCTAGATTCACTGGGATGGTGAACAGGTCGTTTAGATACATCGTCAGTGGATCGCTTACCTTTTCGCCTAACTTGAAGGGCGGAGTGGGGGTAGTTGGTGACACGATGATATCACACGACTTCTGAAAAACTTCATTAAAGTCTTTAACGATTAGCGATCGCACCTTCTGTGCCTTTACGTAAAAAGCGTCGTAGAAGCCCGAAGAGAGCACGTAGGTGCCAACGAGGATGCGCCGCTGTACCTCGCGACCAAATCCCTCGCTACGTGACCTGCAGTAGAGAGTCTTGAGATCGAGATCGCCTTTGGCGCGGTGCCCGAAGCGAATGCCATCGTAACGCGCTAGGTTCGACGATGCCTCTGCCGGCGCTAGGATATAGTACACTGAAAGAGCAAGTTCTGTGTGGGGCAGAGATATCTCAACTGGTATTGCACCGAGTCCCTCAAGTGTCTTTAGAGCTATTGATGTGGCTTCCTTTACCTCCGGAGACAATCCATCGATGAAGTACTCCTTCGGTATGCCGACTCTGATTCCCTTGATAGATCGCCCCAGTTTCTCTTCAAAGTTTGGCACATCTCGGTCAGCTGATGTTGCGTCGTTCGGATCCGCTCCACAGATGGCCTGAGTAGCCACAGCGCAATCGCGAACGTTACGAGCGAAAGCTCCAACCTGGTCGAGCGATGATGCATAGGCGATAACGCCGTAGCGACTAACTCTGCCGTAGGTCGGTTTGAGTCCAACGATGCCGCAGAACGCAGCCGGTTGACGGATTGAGCCTCCAGTGTCAGTTCCGAGGGTGATCGGACATATTCCGGCTGCAACAGCAGCGGCAGACCCGCCACTCGACCCTCCCGGAACGCACTCAAGATTCCATGGATTGAGTACTGGGCCGAATGCTGAGTTCTCATTTGAGGAGCCCATGGCGAATTCATCCATATTGAGCTTGCCGAGCGACACAGTACCGGCGGTTTTGAGTTTCCGAACTACGGTGGCATCGTACGGCGGTATGAAGTTTTCAAGGATCTTGCTGCCAGCGGTCGTGCGAACCCCTTTGGTGCAAATTACGTCCTTAATGCCCAGGGGTATACCCAATAGTGGAGAGGTCTTGCCAGCACGGATTAGGACATCGATCTCTTCGGCGCTTTTAAGTGCGGCTTCGTCAGAGATGGTTGTAAAACAATTCAGGTTCGAGAGGCGCGCTGTCTTGTCCAGGCACGCCTTTGTGAGCTCAACAGATGAAAATCTCTTTGTGTCGAGTCCTTCTCGAATCTCTGAGACGGAGAGGGAAGCTAGGTCAGTCATAGAACGGGTCTCTTTAAATTTCTACTCGAAGATAATTCTACTCGACGATAAGCGGAACGCGGACAAAGGTGCCTGAGTGATCAGGAGTATTGCTGAGCAGGTCAGCGGCGCTTAACATCGCCTGCTTAGTAATCGTTGGCTCTCCCAGTGGTTTCGCCTCTGGCTGTGACCCAACAGGGCAGACCTCGTCTTTGCGTAGTACGTTGGTGGACTCAAGGGTGTGGCTCATGGCAGTTATATCTTTCGTGTCTACCTGATCGAGGCGTTGCACGTACTCCAGGATAGAATTTACCTGTCCGGTTATGACCGATTTCATGCTAGGGTCTAATTCCAGGCGCGCTAATGAGGCTAGCTTGTCAATGTCGTCTTCAGATATCATACCGTGTAAATGTATCGCATAATCAACTGTTTAGAGGGTTTCTACAGACTCTCTCTGTAAGCTTCACTAAAGCATCTATATGCTCAGGAATCAATCATGACAAGCTCTAATAAAACGCCGGAATCAGCACAGGGCGGTAAGGTTTATGACTATGATCTGATCGTTATCGGAAGTGGCCCAGCCGGACAGCGGGCTGCCGTGCAGGCGGCAAAATTAAGGAAGCGCGTGGCGATTATCGATCGCAGAGAGGTAGTTGGTGGAGTTTGTGTTAATACCGGCACGATCCCAAGTAAATCATTTAAAGAAGCCGTTTTGTATCTCTCAGGTTTTCGTCAGCGGCACATTTACGGCGCAGGCTATCGGGTTAAATCCGATATTACGATGCACGATCTGACTCTGCGTTGTAATAAAGTGATGCAGCTTGAGATAGAGGTGATTAAAAATCAACTGCAGCGCAATAAAGTGGACACGCTTTACGGGCATGCTGCATTTCTCGACCCGCACACGGTAGAGATCGCTTCGGCCGCGGGTGTTGTTCGCAAGACAGCAGATAAATTTGTCATTGCAGTTGGTGCCAGGCCATTTAGACCGCAGAACGTAGAGTTCGACGGACAGTTCGTGTTCGACAGTGATGATGTGTTAAGCCTTAAAACCCTGCCGCGAGAGATGCTTGTGGTAGGGGGTGGTGTAATCGGCACTGAGTACGGGTCGATGTTCGCAGCTCTAGGAGTGAACGTCACGATAGTTGATCAGCGCAAGAGGCTATTAGGGTTTGTAGACGAGGAGATAATTGAGAATTTTCAATTCCAACTTCGTAACCTCGGTGTGCGCCTACGACTCGGTGAAGAGGTTGCAAGCTGTACGTTGCGTGATGATAAACAGGTAGTCACAGTATTAAAGAGCGGCAAAGTGATCGTCTCTGATTGCGTGTTGTATTCTGCAGGTAGGGTGAGTGCTACTGATACGCTGGGCCTGAACAATATTGGGATTGCAACGGACGCGCGAGGCAAGTTAACGGTCAACGAAAATTTCCAGACATCGCAAACTCACATCTATGCTGCAGGTGATGTGATCGGCTTTCCTGCCTTGGCATCGACATCTGCGCGGCAGGGGCGTCTCGCCACCTGTCACGCCTTTGGGGTGCAGGAAGCGGTTAGCGAGGTGCCACTTCCTTACGGAATCTACGCAATTCCTGAGATATCGCTGGTTGGTCTAAATGAGGACGAGCTGACTGAAAAAGGAGTTCCGTACGAGACTGGTGTTGCGCGCTATCGCGAAATTGCGCGTGGACAATTGCTCGGAGATGAAGATGGTATGCTCAAAGTGTTGTTTCACCGTGAAACCTTTGAAGTGCTCGGTGTACACATCATCGGCGAATATGCCACTGAGCTGGTTCATATCGGCCAAGCAGTAATAGCGCTCAAAGGTGGTTTGGGATACTTACGAGATGCAGTCTTTAACTATCCAACTTTGGCAGAGTGCTACAAAGTCGCAGCGCTGGATGGGTTTAACAAAGTACGAGCATAGAGTGCGATGGCGAATGTAGGAGACAGAGAGAGTGAGCTACAGGTGAGCGCACGAATGTTGCGAGCCCTTGCGCATCGAATCCGTGGAGATCTCTCAGTTATCACAAATGATCTGGCCTACATTGCAACAGTGGTAGATCCAGCAGAGGTCGAGCGATCGCGTGCTCGGTGCCATACGATATCCGCAGGCCTGGCTCACCTAGGCGCGCTCGCTAGCTGTGCCGATACCAAGGTTTCACTTGCGCTGGGCCATATACTTAAGATATTCGGTTTGTCAGCAGGGCTTGATCCTGCCAGATCCGCAGAAAAAGTGGCGGTATCCCAGGGGCTTCTTGAGCTTGCAGCACTTCTGGTCCGGGAGCTAATCGGTGATTCAGAATGCTGCCTTGATGATCGAATGCACGCCGAGGCGACGGCTATAGTCATTAAGGCCCACGCAAAGAGTGATTTTGAGCAGTGCTATGAATCTCTGGGCGCCTTTGCGGGAGCAGAGCTAGGAGAGCGCTTTGTCGTTGAAGCTGGGATTGTCGATCTGATTTTTCGTGATCACGGATGGGAGGTTGCGGTAGTATGTGAAGATCATCGAACGACGGTACGTCTGAACATCGCTTCGGTGTATAGGTAGTGCATGGCAGATATCCTACTAGTCGATGACGATAAAAAATAGGAAATCAATCGCTATTCTGGAAGTATAGTAGGTAACATAATTTAGTTGATATGTTGTACGAACGTCAGACATGCTAAGATGTGAGCAGGTCTTCGGATGGGCGCTCAATAGCACATGATGCACTAGAGTCGATGCGGTTTGCTGCCGTGAGGCTTCATCGTGAAGGTGTCTCGATAGAGACACTAAGCCGCTCGTTTAAAGTCACCCGAAGCGCTATTCATAACTGGATTAAAAGAGCTAGATATAACGGCATCAACAGTCTGCGAGCAACGAAGGGCACCGGGCGTCCCTCGACTATTGACGAGAAGCAGTTTAAATCATTGGTGCACTTGATGCGTCAACCTGCAACTCGGCACGGATACTCTACTGACCTGTGGTCTGGCCCGCGAGTAAGAAAGTTAATACGATGCGAATTCGGAGTGGAGTATCACCGAAAGCATATGCCTCGTCTGTTACAAAAGCTTGGTCTAGTACTAAAGTTTCCGGAGCGCCGAGCGCTAGAACAGGATCCTGCCGCGCTGCGAAAATGGAAGAAAGAGAGATTTCCGGAAATCTCTAAATTTGCGAAGAAAAAGAGAGCTTTGGTGTTCTTTAAGTCCGTGAAAGAGTTTGTTGCACAAAACGCACACTGGCTCAGAGTTGAGTTTCTTCCAGCTTATTCTCCCGAACTGAACCCGTCTGAGAAGCCTTGGAGATATATCAACACCAAGAAGATGAACGCGAATCAAGCCAGAAACAAGATCGAGCTTCGGCAAAAAGCCAAGACTGCGTTGTCCGCGCTCAAAAAAGATACTAAAACGCTAACCTCTTTTTTGACTAGCGTATTAACTAAATCATACTACCTATGTGGCGCATAATGCCAGCAACCCTGGCACCGTCAGGGTGAGCGCCGAAAATTCAAAAGCCACAGTGATTTTGAGTAGCTGCCCCACTTTCAGACCCGCAACTGCTGAAGCTAGGAAGACGAGGCAAAACCTCGCTTACGCGAGTTTTTGCTCGGTAACGGCGCTAACCGCGCCGTTGTGGAGGTAGGCGCGTGAATAATGGTGGCGTCTACGATAGTCCCGTTTTTAGTCATTATCCCCGTCTCGGAGA
>JBBALZ010000011.1:0-36035 GCA_040402735.1 Bdellovibrionota bacterium | reverse complement strand
CTCCTTGAAATAATCCGCATAACCTTCGAGGACATGATTTATGATTCAAAAGGCTGCTAAAGTGTTACAAAGTTAGCCATTAGCCTAAAAAAAGCAATTAAGGCGGATGGAAATAGCGCATGTGCTCAAAAGCACAAAGTATTTTGAACGTAACTACTCACCGGATTTTAAGATCGTCGCTGCAATTTCGTCGCTAAATGAGGTGATTTTGGCGGATCCTTTTTCTTGCCGCCCCCTAGTCGGGGGTGCCTTTTTTTGGTGAGTAGTTATTACCTCCTCCCCGCTTTGCTCCGCAAAGCCGCCCCTTAATAGGGGCTAAAGTTATTGCAGGTGAATTTGCTGAGTAGTTACAAAATCTTGGATTATGCATGCAAGGATAATCGGCGAACGGCGCAGAGAGTTGTTAAAAAGGGTGTTAAAAAAGGGAGTTAAAAGAGGGAGCCTGGCACCAGTTATGACCAGACCAGTAAAACAGTGGTGAGACTTTCTTATCCATCATAAATTCAGTACGATTAGCTGTTAGGGGATTAATTATATGCATCAGAGCGGCCAATTAAGAGCGCCATTTAATGGCGCGCTACTAACAATAGCCTTAGCGTCATTTGCCGCTGGGCAAGAGAGGCATGCGATAGATCCGCCCCCTTCGCCAGGTCGAGAAACGATAGAGCCGGTAAATACAAACTTAAGTTTACCGGCCTTAAACGAGGAGCAGCGGCAATTTCAGAAGGAACTGAGTAGATTCAATGAAATTGACAGAAGTAAATTCCAGCCAACTGTATCCCATGCAGCAATGCCCACTCTCAAAGGAATGATTGATTACATCTATCTCTTTGAGCCAATAGAACCAGATCAGACGAAACCAGTAGTCGTAATTGGTTTGTTACCTAATGCTGAATCACATACTCACCTTGATCGACATCTCTGCGATCGTAATTTTTCTACATCCGTTAGACCATATGCAGAGCTGTTACGTGAGCTTGAAAAGTTAAAAGATCCACCTGATGCAGAGGCACGAACCAATCTTTCACGGACAGCGGAACTTCTAAAGCTCCTGGCCCAGGCGCTGATTTCATTGACTCTGATGGGAATTGCTAGCATTAAACTCTACGCAATGCATCTCAAGCGTAGAAGTGTTAAACAGCTTCAGAGAGCCGTAGCGGAGCGTGAAAAATCTGCTGGCCAGCCCTCTGAGCACTCAGAATCAAACCCGCATTCATACCGTTTTGAAATTAGAGGCGGCACGCAGCCAATGCTTTGCTTTAATCTCGCTCCTGGTGAGAGAGTAATCGCCGAAGCAGGCTCAATGCTGTATCGAGATTCCACCACCACCTCGAAACTCACCTCGGCCAGCGTGCTAGGTCTTTCAGGGAAGCTGCCCAGCACGGGCCAGTCGCTGCTTTCTGGAGAATCACTCTTCTATCTGAACTTTGAAAATCTATCAGATAGCGATTCTAATCTGGTGCTTGGGCCTTCGCGAATTGGACAAATTCTTAACCTGAATCTTGCTGATTATCCAAATGGATTAAGCGCGAGTAATGGCGCCTTTTTCGCTGCTACTCCAGGGGTAAAGATGGAGATAGCTCGCTTTTCTGGGTGGAAAAGTCTGTTTTCTGGAACGGGGTTGTTTTATCAGCAATTTAGTGGTCTGGGTCAACTTTTTCTCTTTACTGCAGGCACAGTTGAATGTGTCGAGCTAAAGCAAGGGGAGGTAAAACTTGCTGACTCTGATTCAATCTTTGCTTGGGAAAAGGGAGTAACCGTAGAACTCAAAAGACAAACGCTAGCTGAAACTGCATTGAGCGGAGAGGGGCTGGTTATTGCCCGGATCAGTGGCCAAGGAAAGGTTTGGTTTGCTGCTCGCGGTCGTTCAGATGATTCATCCTCTAATGAAGCAGGGGGCTTGCTGACTAGCCTAATTCGCAATTACTTGGCTTCGTAAGCTCCATTCTGGTGCTCGGTTTGTAACAGCTATGGTCGCTGGTGCCTATGGCCGCTAGTGCACCCTAGATTTGACTATACATGCTGTGCCGGATTCTGCTAGCAGAAGCTAGCCTAGTTTAAGCTGACGTTGTGTAGAGCACTGCCTTAAATTATTTGCTTCAAATCTAGTATGTAAAACGGGTCGGGCTGCACTATTTGGAGCATGCGCCCGCTCGAATAGCTTGCGCTGTATTTGTGGCGGGAAGTTTCTCGTGCAACCTTAACTGCTCTTCTTAGGTTAAAGTTAAGGCTCATCGGGTTTTCGAGTGGGTAAAAAGTTAGCTAACACTTTAGTAGTTTGCGAAGGCATTGATTAAAAACAGAAGCGCTAGCTGCGGCGCATCACAACACCGGGCAACTGTTTAAAAAACGGATCCGCGAATCGCCTGTAAATAGCCCCTTACCTTTAGCAGGTCCATTTGTCGAATCCAACATACTTGAACCCAGCACGATCCCACGTACCCGAGCCCTGTTTTAATGCAGCATAAGAATGTGTCTTAATCCAGATTGTTAAAAGTTTGGTAACACTTTAACCTAAATTCGGTAGTTCAGGAGGATGAAAATGGTGCAGATACTCGAAAGCACGAAGGATTTTGATATTTGCGGAAGCTTAAGCCCTGGCCCCGTCAGGGTGAGCACCGCAAATTCAAAAGCTTAAAGTGATTTCGAGTAGATGCGCCATTTTTCAGACCCGCAACTGCCGAATTTACGATTAATTAAGCCGCCTTAGCCACCTTCCCCGGCTCGAGCTTACGCCCCTCCCACCAGACTACTATTGGCGACACTACGAATATCGTCGAGTAAGCACCCAGAACGATGCCAGCGACTAGGTATAGGCTTAAATCCTTAATCTCGCCTGTGCCTACAATATAGAGAGCTAAAGCTGAGAATAATGTTAAAACATGAGTAATAACCGTACGAGAAAGGGTAAAATTGAGTGCTTCGTTGACAACTTCGCGCATCGAGTAAGAGCGGCGTCTCTTCCGCTCCTCACGTACTCGGTCAAAAATCACCACCGTATCATTTACTGAATAACCCACTATCGTTAACGCACCAGCTAAAGTTGCCATGCCGATAACATGACCAGACAAAAGGTATATCCCTGTAGCAATCGTCACGTCATGAATCAGCGCAACGATAGTTCCAAGCCCTACGGCGAATTCGAAACGGACTGCTATGTATATCAGCATGCCTACGGTAGCAAGCACCACTGCCAACAGAGCGCTTCTTCTAAGCTCTGCTCCCACCGTTGGCCCAACGTAGTCGGTCTTTTCTATTCGAGCAGCTCCGGCAAATGCTCCAGTTAGGGCAGACTCTACCCGCCCTCTAATAACAGCTACATCACCAACCTCGCTTAGGCGAATAGAGTATTCATTGTGTGCACCTTGAAACTGCTGCACTCGGACATCAGCAAGCCCCTGGGTCTCAAGGCCCTTACGAACCGCATCGCTGTTATAGTCCCCTGTAAATGATACCAAGAATTCATGTCCGCCACTGAAATCAGTTCCGTACTTAGAGTCGCCCTTATCGATAAATAGGTAAAGTGATGCGACAAAAGCGCATAAAGATACCAGAGCGCAGAGCGCTCGTTTATTCATAAAGTCGATAGCTACCGTACTCTTAATCAACTCTTTCATCTAAATACCTCGCCACCTTAAATCGAAAGACCCTTTTTACCCTTGAGCTCAAAGTAATCGAAGCACAAACGAGCTACAAATACGGCACAAAAGAGCGTCGTTGCTATTCCAACCGATAACGTCACTGCAAATCCACGAATTGGACCGGTACCAAAGTAGTACAGGATGCCACCAGCAAGGAGCGTCGTGATATTGGAATCAAAGATGGCTCCAAAAGCCTTATCAAATCCGGTGTGAACTGCAAGATCGCGCGAGACTCCGTTTCGTAGCTCATCCCTGATACGCTCAAAAATGATTACGTTTGAATCGACCGCCATGCCGATTGTTAGAGCCAATCCAGCAAGCCCAGGTAGTGTCAAGGTTGCGCCAAATAGAGAGAGGCACCCGATCATCAGAAATGCGTTAAGCGCCAGGGTAAAAACAGCAATCAATCCCGACTTAGCATAGTAAAAAATCATAAAGAGCGAGATACCAATGAACCCTATCGCCATCGCGATTAAGCCCTTCTTGACCGACTCAAACCCGAGAGTCGCACCTACCGCTCGCTCCTCTAATACCTCAAGAGGTGCTGGCAGAGCTCCCGCCTTCAGGACTATCTTTAATCTCCGCGCTTCTTCGGTTGAGAATCCTCCCGTGATGCTAGCTTGACCGCCGGTTATTGCAGAACGAATCACAGGAGCAGAATAAACCACACCATCAAGCACTATCGCCAACTGACGACCAACATTCTCCGAAGTTATACGAGCAAAGTCATCAGCTCCCGCAGATGTCATACGAAGAGACACCTCAACTTGGCCGTTCTGATCGAAGTCTACTCGGGCATCATCTACTGCGTCACCAGTCATGAGCGCCGGGTCCTCAACCACGTAAGGCTGCCCCTGTTGGTCCTTGAGGGTAATGGTACCCGCCTCATCACTCCTTCCTTTCGGCACAAGCCTGAACTCTAGTTTAGCCACTGAGCCGACCACTTTCTTAACAGCATTTACATCAGACACTCCGGGCATCTGGAGAATAATGCGGCGATCTCCTGAACGCTGAATCAGTGGCTCAGCTACACCGAATTGATCGACTCTATTGCGCAGAGTTTCAACCGCTTGCTCGATAGCTTCGCGCTCGATCTTATCTTGAGTTGTCTGTGAAACCGTCCACACAAGCGTGGGCTTACCGTCATCATTAACCACCTCTGAAAAACTAAGATCCGGTGAAAAATCTAGCACTGCGGCTTTAGCCTGATCCACCGATAGATCGCTTAACAGGCCTAGACGAATAGAGTTGTCCGCCCCAACCTTTCCAGAGGCAACAGCGACCTTCTTCTCTCGCAGCTTGCCGCGGATCCCAATCAAGAGACTCTGCAATCTGCTCTTTAGCGCTTCTTGTGATTGGACTCCGTAAACGAGATGAACACCCCCACTAATATCCAGCCCTAAAGCCAGAGGTTTTGTCGGCCATTCCTTGGTAAATTTATCTCCCAGCACCGATGGGAGCAAGCAGGCCAAAGCGGCAACTACAACCACCCCAAGGATTAAAATTCTCTGAAATGTATCTCTAATCATAGGACACCGAAGAAAAATACAGCCAGCCTAGGCCGCTTTAGAAGTCTGTGAAGGATTTTCAAGGCGAACGATATGCTGCTGGAGGATTTTAACCTTTACGTTAGGGGCGATCTCCAAGAGGATATGATCCCCCTCAACTCCTGAAACCTTACCTACTATTCCACTTGACGTGACCACCGAATCACCCCGTTTCATCGATTCTAAAAGCTCTTTGTGTTGTTTGGTTTTACGCTCCTGTGGTCGGATAACCATGACATAAAAGATCAGATAACAAACCGCTAACATCGGCAACATATCGATAAGCGCGCCGAAGAGTGATGGAGGTTGTGCGGTTGGACCCGCCGCTCCAGGAGCCGTTGTGGTTGTGGCCTGTGCTAAAACTTTAGCGACGAATAATTCAAAATTAATTAGCGCCACTATAACAGAAGCACAAAGTGAACTAACAACTCTTCGATGCATAATACTTTCCATACTTACCGACCCACGGATAAGGTCGCTTATCTGTGAGATAACTACCATGCTCCGCACTGAAAGGCACCCCCCAATCGCGCCTGAGAGGGCCTTGCAATTCTCTCTTCTTAAATGGGGCCAAAAATGCGCGGATGTGCATGAATGCCAGCTCTTTCTAGTAGATAGCGGGAGAATTACGAAAACCTGCTCTCCTGATTAGCGACCCAAAAAACCTCGCAAAAGCTCAGGGGGGCCCACCTGAATCGTGGCCTCTCTGTCTGGGCCTACACTAACTAAGTGTACTGGGCAGCCTACCAAACTCTCAATCTGGCGAACATAGCCCTGCGTTGTCTCTGGCAATGAATCCCAACTGCGAATCCGAGTGATATCCTCCTGCCATCCAGGAAGCTCGATATATTCAGGAACTACTTGATTAAACTCATGCGCCAGAGCCGGTAAATCTTGAACTATTTGCCCCCCAACACGGTAGCCGGTGCAGATTTTTAGGGTAGACTGTCCCGATAAAACATCGAGCTTTGTAATTATCAATGAATCTATTCCACTTATTCTTACCGCTCGACGGAGCGCCATCGCATCGAACCAACCGCACCGCCGCGCGCGCCCGGTTACCGTCCCGTATTCATGCCCCTTTGTGCGCAACTCATCACCGATTTCACCGGTTAACTCGGTTGGAAAAGGCCCCTCGCCAACCCTGGTAGAGTAGGCCTTTGCAAGCCCTATCACTGCATCTATTGCGCGTGGGCCTATACCAACTCCGATAGCTGCTCCACCAGCGATAGTATTCGAGGACGTTACAAAAGGGTACGTTCCATGCATCTGATCGAGTAGCACTCCTTGAGCACCTTCAAAGATCACATTCTTGCCGTTTTGTAGCGCCTGCCAAACAATCGCACTACCGTTGCCGATATATGGCGCAAGAATCCGGGCGCTATTTTTTAACGCCTCCCACAGTGGCTCAAACTCTATCTGGGTCTCACTATCAAGCACATGGCGTAGGATCTTATTTTTCTCATCAACATGCGCCCTAACCCGCTCCTCAACACCTTGTAAATGTAAGAGATCGGCGCAGCGGATTCCTGAACGCTGGCTTCGATCTTCATAGGCCGGACCAATTCCTTTACCTGTTGTGCCGATCCGATTAGCACCCCTCTGAAGTTCGCGGGCCTTATCCACCGCGATGTGGTAATCAAGCACAAGATGAGCATCGCGATCGATAATCAAGCGCTGCGGAGAAACATCGCCTCCTGCCGCGCGTAACCTTTCGATCTCAGCGATTAATACCGCCGGATTTAGTACAACACCAGCTCCTAGGATACACTTCACCCCTGGTCTTAAGATCCCACTCGGCAAAAGACTAAGCGCAGTCTTTACACCATCGATGACTATGGTGTGTCCAGCATTACTACCACCCTGAAAACGCACCACCAAATCCGCGCGCTCAGTCAACACATCAACGAACTTACCCTTGCCTTCGTCGCCCCACTGTGCTCCGACTATAACGATACCTGGCACCTTGTCACCTTAAGAAAATTAATTGGCGTTAATGACCTATATTTAAACTAAAAGCAAAACCACCCTGCGGAATGACTTCGAGAATACCCAAGGACCCGAACTCATCCTTTCGCGAATATACCACATAGTCTGATATCGGTTCTATTAAATTACACTCCTGCCACGCCTGGATTAACGCCTTCTTCTGACCGTTCTGCAATCCTGAGACTACCTGCGCTGAGAGAACAACCCTAGGCATAGAGGGAACTAGCTCACTCCAATCGCGCAGCAGATCCCACGAAACCTGATCAAGAGTGATGGCATCACTGACTGAGAAATATCCCGATTGCTCCCTTCGAATCGTCTTTACAGCACCGCCACAACTAAGAGTAGCGCCCAAATCCCTGGCGAGTGAGCGCACGTAGGTGCCGGGACTAACCTCAGTTATGTAACTAACGGTTGTCGGATCATTGGTGGGGGCAAGCTCAAATCGTCGAACGTGAACCTCTCTAGGTTCGAGCTCAAAATCTTGTCCAGCACGATGTAGCTTATAAGCGCGCTTACCATCAAGTTTTTTGGCGCTGACCTTAGGTGGATACTGCATAATACGACCACGCAGATTTGCAGCCGCCGCTGATATCGAACTAAAGTCAGCAGTTACCTCCTGAGTGCTCAAAACATTACCTGCTATGTCATCGGTAGAGGTGGTAACTCCTAGCTGAATCTCCCCTGAGTAGACCTTCCATCCATCAGCGGCGTAAGATGCAACGCGGGTAGCGCCGTTAATCAAGACTATCAGCAAGCCTGTCGCATCGGGATCAAGAGTCCCTGCATGACCAACGCGAGCCGCTTGTAGAGCACGCTTTACTCGTGCAACAACCCCAGCCGAGGATATCCCTGCTGGCTTATCGATCAGAATAATGCCGTTCTTGCGACTTAGCATGGAATAAACGCTGATACACACCCAGCACTCGTTTGAGAGCTACAACACCTTTGCCATTGCTGCCCTGACTCGCTCCTGAAGCGTAGGGAGGTCGTCTCTCCAACGAAAAGCAGCAGCCGCCTTGTGCCCACCGCCACCAAACGACTGGGCAATTGCAGAAACATCCACTACACCTCTACGTGAACGGAGACTGATTCTCCACAGATCCACATCCTGTTTGTAGAGCGCAGAAACCTTAACTCCCTCAATATCTCTTGCTCTTTCCGCCAATGAATCGGCGTCCAAAATATCAGCTGAGTGCTTCTTGAGCATCTCTTGAGTAACCACCACCTCGGCAAAGCCATTCGGGTGCACAGTTACAGCGCCTATGGCGTCAGACTGTAGCCGTAGCGCCACTAGAGACTGCGTAGCAAAAAGCTCCTGCGTCAGGATATCCGGCCGCGCACCACGCTCTACGAGTTCTGCAGCAACTCGAAATGTTCGCGCTGTTGTGCTGGGGTACCTAAAGGATCCGGTATCTCCGATTATCCCTGATAATAGGCAAGATGCTGCCTCTACCGTTATCAGATCGTTTCGCTGATCACTAACTTCAAAGGCCTTAAGCAGCTCAAATATTAACTCAGATGTTGAACTAGCTCCCTCTACCACATAGTTAAGCCGCCCAAACATCGTATTTGAGGCGTGGTGATCGATATTTATAACGCTGGGCGCTACTTTAAGAAGTGGCAAAAGCTCATCACCCACCCGATCCGCTCCACCACAATCGACGACCATTAATAGATCTCGCTCCGTAAGCGCTGGCCATGGGCCCTTCACGACCCCTTCTGCCCCAGGAATTACACGATAGCGCTGTATAAACCCGTGGTCATTATGCACTGAAACCTTCTTGCCTAGAGCTTGCAAACCCCAAGCAAGGCCACACGACGAACCGTAAGCATCAGCATCAGGATTGGTATGGCTAACTACCACAATTCGCTCACTGGCACGCACAGCGGCGATAACTGACGATATCTCCGAATTACTCATGCGGTTCCCTCGTCGGCTTAATCCGCTGCATCAACTTTTCAACGTGCTCTGCCGTATCAAGTGTATCGTCGTAATAAAATCGCAGATCCGGAACGAAACGAACCCCCAACTGCTTTGCTATCACACGCCTGAAATGCCCAAGCGCTGAGTTGAATGCTTCATCCACCTCAGCGATCCGTTCCTCTCTGTTAGTATCAGAGAGGAATGACACAACCCAATACACCTTAGCGTTGCGCAGGTCGGGGGAAACCATAACCGAGGTGATCGTCACCAGACTAAATCTGGGATCTGCCGTATAGAGCAGGTGCTCTGCCACTAACTCTTTGATCCGCTCTCCTACCTGGTAGACGCGTCGATTTCCAGCCATATCTCGTCCCTTAAGGGCACAAACACCCTAATCCAGCGTCGGAGCGATCTCTTTAAGCTCGTACACTTCGATCACGTCGCCTATCTTGACGTCGTTAAACCCTTCAAGTCCGATACCACACTCAAAGCCGGCCTGAACCTCTTTTACATCGTCCTTAAAGCGACGGAGGCTCGACATCTTTCCTTCGTGGATTACGCGACTATCTCGGAGTAAACGCGCCTGAGCATTACGACGGATCATTCCACCCGTTACATAACACCCTGCAATAGTTCCTACCTTTGGAATGGTAAAGGTATCACGTACCTCAACACGACCGAGACTTGACTCCTCTTTAAGTGGCTCAAGGAGCCCAACCATCGCGTTCTTAACATCGTCGAGAAGTTCGTAAATAACCCGGTAAAAGCGCACTTGGACTCCAAGCTGCTCGGCATCGGCCATTGCTCGCGGCTCAGCGCGAACACCGAATCCAACAATGATTGCTCGCGATGCAATCGCAAGCTGCACATCACTCTCGTTAACACCACCAACCGCCGCGTGAAGAACACGCACTTTAACCTTATCGCCAGATAACTTTTCAATTGAATGCTTTACGGCTTCAACAGATCCCTGAACGTCTGCCTTAAGGATAACGTTCAGCTCCTCTGCGGCCTGGTTACTTGCACGCTTAGCAAACTCCTCAAGGCTTATTGGCCCTGCTGCGAGAGCTCGCTGTTTATCTGCGTAGCGATCTAACCGATTGGTCGCTACTTCACGAGCATCTGCTTCGGTCTCCATCACCAAAAAGTCATCTCCTGACGCCGGCATACCAGTTAACCCAGTAATCTCGACTGGAGTCGATGGGCCGGCGCTTTCAAGCTTTTCACCCTTATAGTTAGTCATCGTTCGAATACGACCGTATTCGCGACCACTGACAAAGATATCTCCGACTCGCAGAGTTCCTGTCTGAACAAGCACGGTTGCAACCACTCCACGACCACGGTCTTGCCTACTCTCAATAATAGTACCCTTAGCTCGTCGATCTGGATTTGCAGTTAACTCCTCCACCTCTGCAAGAACCAAGATGCCCTCTAACAACTCCTCGATACCTGTTCCCTTAAGGGCTGAGATCGGGAAGAACATCGTGTCCCCGCCCCAATCCTCTGGTTGGAGCCCTAGCTCTGCAAGCTGAGTCTTTATCCGGTCTGGGTTAGCATCGTGCTTGTCCATCTTGTTGATAGCAACGATAATCGGCACCTTGGCAGCCTGCGCGTGGTTAATCGCTTCACGAGTTTGCGGCATAACGCCATCGTCAGCGGCAACTACTAAGATAACGATATCGGTCACCTGAGCACCGCGGGCGCGCATCGCCGTGAACGCCGCATGGCCCGGTGTATCGATGAAAGTTATCAAGCGACCATCCTTGGCCTTCACACTGTAGGCACCGATGTGTTGAGTGATTCCGCCCGCTTCCTTCGCCGCTACAGAGGCGCTTCTGATCCTATCAAGGAGCGACGTCTTACCGTGATCGACGTGACCCATAACTGTCACCACAGGCGGTCTCGTCTCAAGCACTGCGCCCTCATCGGCTGCAACGTCTTGAATGAGATCTTGCTCATTAAACTCTGTGTGCTTGACTTCGTATCCTAACTCCTCTGCAACGATCTGGGCTGTATCCTTATCGATTGCGTGGTTGATAGTAGCGAGAACGCCGAGGCTTAAGAGCTTGGCGATCACCTCTCCCGACTTCAAACTCATCTGCTTGGCTAGATCACCAACGGTTATTGAATCTCCCAACTCAATAACCCGCTTGACCAGTTTAGGCTTCTCAGCATCTGAAAGTGATTCAGTGTCTTCGGCGTGCCTATGACTCTTCGGTTTCTTGCGACCAGCTCGGCCACCATAATCGAGAAGATCAACACTGCTGATCTCGCGCTTACGGCCCTTCTTGAGCGCCCCTTTCTTTCGAGACTCCTCTTCCTCGTCAAAGACAACCGGTCGCCCCGCCTCCTTAACTGGAGCTCCCTTCACTGGACGCTTAGCATCAACCGGCTTAACCACTGCTCTGCGTTGCGGCAGCTCGATCTTACCGAGAATTCGAGGCCCGACAGTCGTCTTTGT
This sequence comes from Bdellovibrionota bacterium, assembly GCA_040402735.1. Lineage (GTDB taxonomy): Bacteria > Bdellovibrionota_C > UBA2361 > UBA2361 > OMII01 > OMII01. Next base: position 24,470 of record JBBALZ010000011.1, on the reverse strand, counting down.
GGCTTCTTCTACCCCTGATTCAGGCGGAGCTGTTTGCGCGGCGACTGTCGCAACACTTACCTCACCCTCGGAAGGTTCCACACTAGCCGTAGCCACGGCAGCCTCACTGTCAACCTCGACATCGACCGGCTCTGTAGCGGGCTCAAGAACCTCACGAGCCGCCCCACCTTCGCTTGACTGAAACAGATCATCGGCAGCCGCCGTTTGAGCTGTTGGTTGAACTTCCGAAGCACTTGGTGTCGGGACTTGTGGTGCTGGAGCAGACTCAACGGCCTCCACAGAACGGCGTCGCCGAATTACATCACCCGAACGCTTCTCAACAACGGTGTACGTAGCTCCCGTTGTCCGATCTACGCGGGTTGTAACCGTCTCACTATTCTCACTCTTAGGCGCACCCATTGTTTGCCTAAGGATCGCCCGGCGAACACTATCTGCCTCGTCTGAATCGAGTGAATGAGAGTGCGAGCTCTTGCCAGGAATACCTAGCTCCTGAGCTTTAGCTAGCACCACTTTATTTTCAACGCCAAGCTCCTTGGCTAATTCGTAAATACGTATCTTTGACATGCGATCTTCTTTATGTTCCTACTTTAAGCCTTAAAAACCTCCGCGGCTCTACACGGCTTATCTCAATATACCTTCTGCTGAATTAGTTGAGCGCTATTACAATCGACTAGTAGCCGATGCAAGTAGCACTCTAGCCAACGCGCTGACCTCTACAGCGCTAAGCGTGCCAGAAGACAGTCGTAGCGACCTCTCCCAGCGAGCTGTTTGTCCCATCTTTGAGAGGCACTCCGATGTCGGATGAATATATGCTCCGCGGCCTTTGGCACGCTGATGTTCATCCCACACTAAATGCCCCGCACTACAGACGAGCCGAGCAAGCTCTCTCTTCCCTCCTTTGGAGCGACACACACAACATGTCCGCTCACTTGTTTTCACTTCGTTCTCTCACTCCTAATTACTATGAAAAGCGCTCCATACTAGCGCATCGACTCTACCGCTGCTGCAGCACCGCTCCTAAGGAACGACTCGGCTGCGCTACGAATCTGCTCAATGTCACTCTCCTCAATACCACTTATTTCGCGAAGCGTATCATCTTCAGCCTCAACAACGCTCTGAATCGTTGCATAACCGGCTGCTACCAACATCTCACGTAGGTCTGCGGCTATCGGCAATCGATCTATGTCGCTAATACGCTCGATTGGCCCACCAAAGGTATCTGCTTCATCTCCCAGCTCCTCTGCAAATGCCTTGGCTTTAGCCAAAATATCCGCCGCCTGCTCCCCTGAGAGACCCTCAACCTCACCCATCTCTTCTAGCGTCGCATCAGACACCTCTCGTATCGTTCGGAATCCGTGCTGGAACAACAACTCAGCATGCATAAAATCCACACCCGGAATAGCTCCTAATGCTGCCCGTGCGCGCTTTGCCTCTTCCTCGGCAACTGAGACGCTACGAACATCGATCCGCCAGCCGGATAGCTTGCTTGCAAGCTTAACATTCTGACCGCGTCGCCCGATTGCGAGCGAAAGCTGATCGTCAGGAACGATCACCTCCATTGAGTGCTGATCTTCATCAACCACTACTCGGCTAACCTCTGCAGGCGAGAGCGCACGAGCAACGAAGCTCGGCTCGTCAGGGGTCCAGGTGATGATATCGATACGCTCACCACGAAGCTCCTGAACCACCGCCTGTACACGAGATCCCTTGATTCCAACGCATGCCCCTACTGGGTCGATCGTCGACTCATTTGAATACACAGCGATCTTAGCGCGCTCGCCTGGCTCACGCGCGACAGCTTTAAGCTCAATCACCTTATCGGCGATCTCAGGAACCTCAAGCTCAAAGAGCTTACGCAGAAAATCTGGGTGACTGCGGGTCAAAACGATCTGCGGACCACGCGCCGACCGATCTACATCGAGCACCATTCCACGTAGTCGATCGCCTGGTCGATACTTCTCGCGCTGAATCTGCTCACGCTTGGGCAAGATAGCCTCTGTGCGACCGAGGTTAACGATTATGTTCCCACGCTCAACGCGAAGTACGATACCGTTCATCAACTCGCCCTTAGAGTCTTTGTACTCCTCGAAGATTACGCCGCGCTCTGCGTCGCGCACCTTTTGCATGATAACTTGTTTGGCTGTCTGTGCGGCGATACGCCCTAGAACATCAGTATCGAGCTTCTTACCGAGCTCCTCACCAAGCATCGCCTCAGGATCACCACGACGCGCATCGTCAAGAGATATCTGCGTGTCTGGATCATCAACAGTCTGGACGACGACTTTAAACTGAACTACCTCTATCTCGCCGGTATCTTGGTTAAACTTAGTTTCAAGGTTTAGATTGTGGCCGTAATGCTTGCGTGCGGCCGACAACATCGCCGACTCGATAGCCTCGATCAGCACCTGCTTGTCGATCCCCTTATCCCTGCCCATCTGGCTTAGAATCGCATTCAAGTCAAACTTTGATGACATACACTTACCTCACCTTATTCTCCGCACACCACATTTCTGATGCGCTCTGTTTTGGCTATCACTTAGCTCGCCTTCCGAACCAGCTTAAGCCTAAAATTTAAAATCGATTCGCGCTTCCTTTATCTCTGAAAAAGGAATGTTTACGCACTCCTTCTTTACTTCACCTTCTACCTGCACAACTCTCTCTGATGCCTCTCGCACAATGCCGTGCATAACAACCATCGCTCCGCTCTCAGTATTGCGGAACTTAACCTTGATCCGCTCACCAACCGCACCCTGAAAGTGCTCTGGCAAGCGCAGCTTTCTGTTTATCCCTGGACTTGAAACCTCAAGGGTACAGTTCCCCGGAATAATCTCTTGCTGCTCATCAAGATCCAGGATGCGTTTGCTAACTCGCACACAATCCTCGAACGAGATTCCACCACGCACTACCTCGCCGTCTTCTGATTCTGCATCAGCTGGCTCTGGCACGCTATCGCCATCGACGTTTGCCCCCGACACCTTTGGTCTCGTGATAAACACCTTCAGTGCACCACCTCGCCGGGTATCAGAAGGCAGATCGATATCGAAGAGCTGAACCCCTTCTTCACGTACAATCGAATCTATAGTGCTCCACAAAGGAGTACCTTCTAAACTCATAGCAAACAGGACCAAAAGTTCCTTAAGCATCCATCAAGCACACGACAAACCACATGCGCCGCCACTTACTGACGTGACCCTGATAAACCAATTTTATCCAGGATTACGGGACAGGGCCTAAGAACTTAAAACCCTGTGGCGGCAAGAAATTGCCAGGAACTCTAAAAGCCTATCACATCGCCACCGCCGCTTCAACTAGGCTCGTTGAGGCCAGCAAAGCAAGGAGTATCAAGCGGTTAGTGCTGAATCACCGCCGCCTATCCGTGGCGTATTCGCGATAACCCTTGAGTTAAACGCGCACGGTTGGAGAGGACTAATAAGCCAAGAATAGCAACGAGGCCGCATGCTGCAACCTTCAAAGTTAAAGCCCTAGCTGCTTAAACCCCCGCAAATCATGAAAATCAGCCTCAAACTCGGGAACTCCCGCCGAGGAAACGTACACAGGGCTATCGCCGCTACACAGCGCTAAGGTGGCCTGAAACCGCACTAGCGCACCGGGAGTAACAGGTAGCTCACTAAACGGTATCCTAATCGCCCCAACCCACGAATCGGTTCCACGGGCTACCTGCACCTCAACCCCAGATGGAATTCGCTCAGGACATCGTTTTCGATAACTCTCAAAATCCATGTACCACCACGCCCCCTGCGCGGTGATGTGCACCTCAAAGTACGAACAGTCGTTCAGCATGATAAACAATTCGGCCGTATCCCCACCCGTCTTAGGCTCGGCGAGATCGGCTACGAATCGGCCATAGTGCTCAATCGAAGCAGCTTTTGGCGCTTTCGGAACATGAGCAACGTAGGCAAGGTGTGTTGAATCGCGGCAGATCGCAAACCGAAATGGCTTCTCTAGTTGACGCCCCCACCAATCGGTCGCTACCTCACTACACGCTACGGCAAATAGCGCATTCCAATCAGATGTAGTTTCTAAAACTGTGCAGCTTGTTGTGAGTTTATCCATGAACTACTCCGCTCCTCGTTTACACTGAACCGCCTTCATCTCACATCACCCGTGCCTGCCTCTTTCCACCCGCAATCCGCAATGGTGCAGCTTTAACGAGACCTTGCGCGTAGTGTTGCAGGTCTTTTGGCAGATCACTACGACCGCCTCGGGTATAATCCTCTGCCAATGACCTACCTACCCTATCCGCATCAAGCCCACGGAGATCAGTAAGAAACCGAAAAAGAATTGTCGTTAGGCTCTTTAATTCGATTGATGCTCGCCTTCCTACCTGCGTATACAACCAATCGCTCCACTCCATAAACCCTAAGAATGGTCCCTCTGTGCCTTCCCAAATAAGCGCCCGCGAGGTTGCAAAATTACCGCTATTGGCAACGAGATCCCAGTAGCGTGCAAAGCGGCCCATCCGTTGTAGATCGAGGAAGCTAAGCATGCTAGTTGCCAGAACCTCGTAAGGCGGCTTATCACTAAATCGCATCTGGTATTGCTCTGTATGACGCACAATCGGGGTACCTTTCAGACGCTTAAGAATCCCTACTTGAATCTCATGGGGATTAAGCTCGACAAGCGTATTGAATCCATGCGCGAAGCTCTCAAGCCCTTCTCCAGGGAGCCCTACTATAAGATCAACGTGAAGGTGTGCCGCAGTGTTGTTACGCAAGAAACGGATATTATCAATCAGCTTTGGTACATCCTGCCGCCTACTAATTAACGCGCCTACATCGGGATTCAAGCTCTGCACCCCGATCTCAAGCTGCAAGGTCCCGGCAGGGAACGCAGCCACTGTTTCTCGTAGCTGCTGAGGGAAGCGGTCTGGGACCATCTCAAAATGAACAAAGAGCCCCGGCTCGATTCGCGCCCGAAAGAACTCAAGTATTTCGGTTGCCGTTCGCACATTTAAATTGAAGGTCCGATCGACAAACTTAAACGTCCGTGCCCCGCGACGATGGAGAATATCAAGCTCAGCCAATACGCTGCGGTGGTCGAACTGCCTCACAGGGATATCGATTGAAGACAGGCAGAATTCACAGGTGAACGGACAACCGCGTGATACTTCCACGTATATAACTCGCGAGGCAATATCGCTATCTGAGTAGTGTGAGTACGGAAGAGTTACAGCATCGAGCGGTGGCAGTCCTGCATGGATCACCTTCTCAGCCGGCCTAGCCCCCGAGATCAGGGCTCTACAGAGCTGCGCGAATGCGAGATCTGCCTCCCCCGTGATCAGATAATCACTCATCTGGACTAACTGCTGGTCCTCATACTCATAACTCACCTCGGGACCACCGAGCACGACGAGGATATCTGGCTCAACCTTGCGCAGGATCGACACCACCTCCTGCGTACGAACGGTATTCCAGATATACACCCCGAATCCAACTATGCGCGCTCCGCTTCGCACGATGCCTTCAGCGATCTCGTGGGCTGGTTGCGCGTTCTCAAACTCAAGTATTTGGCATCTAGACTGGAGCTCTCCGAGATTGGCAAAGAGATAACGCAAACCAAAGGATGTGTGGATGTAACGAGCATTGATTGTGACGAGCAGTATCTCAGGCATGGTTCGCTATTTATCAGCTTGCTTAGGTTTTGGCGACTTTTTTCCAATTAAAACGGACACGTGTATCCCTCAAGCTACTTTGTCTCCCTAACCCCGATCACTCCTCTCGACCCCTATACAGGATACGCTAAGCCCTATGAAACAGGAATGGATCGTAGTTGCTAGTCGTGCTGATGTTCGAATCTTTGCTCGCAAGGGGATTCGCTCTCTTGAGCTTATCAGCGAGGTCGGCAACCCAGCTGGCATGCTACGCACTAAAGACCTAGAAAGCGATTCACCGGGCCGCGCCACCGATAACCGCATGCATGCTCGCCATGCCTACTCCACCGAAGAAAGCTCGCGTGACCGCAGTTTACGGACGTTCTACCGAGAGATTATCGAGATTATACAGCGCGGCGCATTCGAACACCGCTTTGAGTCACTGACGATTATCGCAGAGCCGCGCCTCCTCGGGATTTTGCGAGCACTCCTGCCAGCTAATGTGAAAGCTCTCGTCCGTCATGAGATATCAAAAGACTTATCTTATGAGGAGGCGGCTGAGATATTGACGCGGCTAGAGGGGGTCTGAAATAAGCTAATAATACCAATCATATTAATCTCTTAAGGCCACTATCAGGATTGCTGCTCACAGCACTCGGATGCCTCATTAAGATTGGTAATGAATTCCCGATGGTGTACACCAAGGATGAATGTGAACGGCTTACAGTCCCGAAGAATCGTTTGGCAGACACCGTCAAGTTAATTCTATCATGTCATAAGCCCACAACATAAGCTCTCTAATTAGCCGCAAGCCTTAATTGCTAAGAGCTCAGTAAGATATTAGCCTTCTAACGTGGGAATATTTAACCCAAAAACAAAGCAGCCCAAAGATACGAGCGATGAGGTCGTTGGTGGCTTCGCTTTTTTTCTCTCGCTCTTATTTCTACTCCCCACGGGCGCTATCTTTCTTATTGTTGCGTTGCTGCAGATTCGTTTTGCCGAACCCTCCTCTGTAGTGCTCTTTGTTGCATCACTTATCGTTGGCGTAGGGGTTGCCCACTATGCGGTCAAGGGACACTTATCTGTTTTAGTGCACGAGTGGAAGCACGAGGTCGTCTCGTCACTCGTGGGCAACAAGAACAAGCGCATGGAGGTGCATGAGCATACTGGTAGCCTACAGTACGAATATACCAAGCAGACGGCCCACTATAACGCGTTTATCGCCTTGGCGCCGTACATACTGCCGATCTGCACGTTTATTGGTATCCTGCTCACGTTGGCGGTCGGCTCACGCAATCCACGCGTGCCGCTCGTCATCATCGGAATCTGCTACGGCATCGACCTCTTGATGAACGCTCGCGACATATCTCCCGTGCAGAGTGATATTCACTTGATACGTGGCGGCTTCTACGTCGGGCTCCTATACATTCTCTCCTGGAATATGTTGATAGCTGCGCTGGCATTTGCCTGGGCGTTGAATGGACTTTTAGGGATCAGCGAGCTGGTTACGGTGATACTGAAGCTTTTTGTTGCTCTCTACTCGGCACTGACCGGATGGCAGCCGGGGTAGTAGTAGCTACTTGCCAGGGACGTACACCCCGTCATAGGCGACCCAATCCATCGTCAAACCATGCGGCGGCGCAGTGACGCCCGCCAGGCGACGATCTTTTGCCGCAAAAATCTCAGCAAACGTACGATCACGGATACGACCACGCCCGATATCGGTTAAGGTACCGACGATGTTACGCACCATCTGTTTAAGAAATCCGGTTCCAATCACTCTGTAAATCAGTAAGTCGCCGCACTGCTCCCACGAGGAGCTGTAAATGGTTTTGACCGTTGAAGTGGCCGTACAGGTTGAGTCTCGGAAAGCCGAGTAATCATGCGTACCAACCAGCAGGGCTGCATCACTCTGCATCCGCGCCAGATTCAGTTGTGGCGCAATATGCCAGAGGGTGTGGGCTTCAAGCACGGCCGGGGTGGGCCGATTTAATATGCGATACGAGTACTGCTTGTGGGTTGAGGATATACCTGGATGAAACTCAAGCGGCACAAACTCCGCACTTATCACCGAGAGTTCGCCCTTCATTAGGTGGCTTACCCCTTGAGCTATGCGATAGAGATCAAGCTCGCGCTCAGTTCGAAAGGTAACTACCTGCCCTCTCGCGTGAACTCCGGTATCTGTTCGACCGGCCGCGTGGAGCGGACCTACTGGGGCGCGTACTACTGTAGAGATAATCCTCTCAAGCTCTCCCTGTATCGTCCGGAGACCTGGCTGTTTCTGCCAACCGTGAAAGCCCCTGCCGTTATACTCTACGATAAGCTTGACCTGTTTAACCGTCATGCATCGATCTGCTGTGCGCCACCTTAGCTTAGCGCGCTATCAGCTTCTCCATAATCTGAACGGCATTAAGAGCAGCTCCTTTGCGAACATTGTCCGCTACCACCCAGAGAGAGAGTCCGTGCTCAACTGATGGGTCGCGCCGCACTCGCCCTACGTGAATATCATCCTGACCAGCGATATCGATCTGCATCGGGTACTCATCCAACGCCGCATGCACCACTATGCCTGCTCGTTCAGATAGCGCCTTAACGACTGCATCTGGTTCTACTGGACGCTCTGTTTCTACAAAAACACTCTCTGCATGTCCAAAGAATACCGGCACACGCACGGCAGTCGCGGTAATCCTAAGACCAGACATCCCCAAAATCTTTCGACTCTCATTGATAATTTTATACTCCTCTTTAGTGAATCCATCTTCGAGTATCACATCGATCTGCGGGATGCAGTTAAACGCTATCTGGTGCTGGAACGCCTCCATAGGCAGCTCTTGTTGATTACAGATGGCGATCGTCTGACTCCACAACTCATCTAGGGCAATCTTACCGGCTCCAGAAACTGACTGATAGGTTGAGACCACAACATGCTTAAGCCCAGCCAATTCATGGATTACATGGAGCACTGGAACAAGCTGAATCGTTGAGCAGTTGGGATTGGCTATTATCTTAGTATCGGCGGTAACGTGATGTAGATTGACCTCAGGCACGACTAGTGGCACACCATCCTGCATCCGATAAAAGCTTGAGTTATCAATCGCCACTGCACCAGCTTCAACTGCGATAGGAACAAACTTTGACGACAGCTCTGCTGAGGTACCAAAGAGGGCATAGTCAACCCCTTCAAAAGAGCCGGCTGTCAGCTCAGCAACCTCAACTTCTTTGTCTTTAAACCTGTATACTTCACCGACCGAGTCTTTAGAAGCCAGCAACCGTATCTCAGAGCAAGGAACTCTACGCTCCTCGGCAATAACTAGCATCTCACTACCAACGAGCCCGGTAGCCCCGGCGATGGCGATAACTGGATCTTTATTTGGCATATTTGCACCCTGTGTCTACAACCAGTAGTCAGAGTGCCAGAGCATGACAGGGGAAGCAAGGTTTAGGGAGGCGGAGCAGAAGCTCCGCGGTCCGCATGGGACTAGGCCGTTAAGATATCCTTGTGACGCTTATCGCGCAGGAGCTTCTCTATCGTAAAAGATGCTAACCTATAGCCCTCTTCTTCTGTCCTACCTGCTTGTGTTGCTACATCAGTTATGGCTTCTATGAGATCGCCGATTGTAGTCTGTACTGTCACGGTTTGCTGATCACTTTGAATCTGTCTAGGATCCATAAAAACTCCTTAAAAAAACCGAACGAAGAACTCCTACTCGCAACCCAGCAAAATTCTCTCTGTTACCAGAGCTGCCTATCACCAGGACCATTGGTATAAGTATACCCTAAGAGCTCAAGGACGTCCGAAACTTTTGGTTTCACCTCAGGGCTTCGCAATTCTCTCTTCTTAAATGGGGCCAAAAATGCGCGGAACGTATCGTTTTTAATAAGTTTAGCGACGATTGTCCGCGCATTTTTATCCCTGTTAGGAATGCCAGTTTTTTCAAGTACATAGCGGGAGAATTGCGAAGCCCTGGTTTTACCTAGACCGACTCGACGTTAGTTGATGCCAGGCGTGTCCCCCTCTTTATCAGATGCCACTGGGCTATTATTTGAATTCAAGTATTTTGTAACTACTTAGCAAATGCTGCCGCAATGATTAGTGGGGAACTTTACTAGTCACCAAAAAAAGCACCACCGACTAGGGGGTGGCAAGAAAAAGGATCCGCCAAAATCAGCTCATTTAGCGACGAAATTGCAGCGACGATCTTAATATCCGGTGAGTAGTTACAATGAATTTAGCAACGCCTGGCCGCGCATTTTTATCCCTATCAGGAATGCCAACTCTTCCAAGTAGATAGCGGGAGAATTGCGAAGCCCTACCTTACTGACTCCTTGGCATCCCATAGAGTGTCCAGGTGAACCCTTGGCCGGCATCTCCACCCGTGAGCATCAGAACCCAGCCGGGTTTGGGGGGCGACTGCATCGGCGTACTGGCAAGTCTGAGAGTTTCTCCGCCATCAACTATGATCACGTCTAGCCCGCCTAAGCGCTGGTCCCAAGAATCAGGGCGCTCGGGCCACCCCATACCCGACTGCTCAGCACCACGCTGGCCGTAGCGGCTTGAAACCACCTTTTCTACATTAACCCGCCTATATTGCCGCGTCTGCGCCACGCCGCTACTGCCTGTGGTCATAGAAATTACTAGCGCTCGCCGCTAGCCGCCGCCTTAGCCGTCTCGCTGTCTATGCGCTCTTTAAGTTCCTTGCCTACCTTAAAAAAGGGCAACTTCTTTGGGGGTACAGGAATACGCTCGCCAGTCTTTGGGTTTCGGCCCTCGTAGGCACCGTACTCCTTAACAACAAAGCTGCCGAAGCCGCGAATCTCTATGCGACCACCATTTACAAGGGTGTCACGCATCTTTCGATAAATCAGGTTAACTACCTCTTCAGCCTGCATAACGCTGATGCTGCATCTTTGTGACAATTTCTCTATTAATTCTGACTTATTCACTCGTCCCCCCTTACCTTAACCGTTTACTTGGTATCATTTATCTTTTAAATAAAGACCTAGACCACCAAAGTTCAGCCCACATATCTTAAAAAGTCTATCCTGCAGAAGCCGGATCGACAAGATACGACTTAACTTACCGATTCCACAGGCCCTTGAATATCTAAAAAGTAGGATGTTACCCTGTCAAAAGCGATTGCGAAAAGTGAGAAAAAAAGTCAATCAATACGGGTAGATCGTTCTATCAGCCCAACCGCAATTCTAGCCTTGGTGCTTTTTAACAATAGTTTCAATAGGTTACTTAGACTCTATGACGCCCTCCTCCAAAACTACGATTGGTCCAAAGCAGCCCATAGAGCGTAAGGTACTAAAACGCGATAACTTTTTCCAACGAGCTGAGGTAGTTAAGCGAAATCGCGAGAAGCGCACGCGCGCTGGGCAGTTTCTTGTGGAGGGGGTTGCTCAGATTAACATCGCTCGTAAGCACGACTGGAAGATATCGGTGCTCCTTTTCGCGGCGGGTCGCCCGCTGTCGCCTTGGGCTCTGGAGCTGATTGAGTCGGGTGGCGCTACTGAGCTGTGGGAGCTTGCTCCTGAGCTAATGGAAGAGCTTAGCGATAAAGATGAGACATCCGAGGTTTTGGCGATTCTAGAGGCCAAGAAGCTGACCTTAAGCGACATACCGGCTAGGGAGAACGGGCTAGTGGTCGTTTTTGACAGACCGAGCAGCCCAGGCAATCTTGGCTCTTCGCTGCGCTCAGCAGATGCGTTTGGTGTCGATGGAGTCATTGTTACCGGGCACGCCGTTGATATCTATGACCCTTTTGTAGTGCGCGGCAGCATGGGGGCACTCTTTGCTTTGCCAGTCGCAACGGCTCCATCGCACCTAGATGTGGCAAACTGGGTACAAACTTCCCGTGAAGCTGGTTTCGATTACCAGATTATCGGAAGCAGTGGCAAAGCCGAGTCCTTTTGCACTGAACAGAGTTTTCTGCGACCAACGGTACTCGTTATGGGAAATGAGACCGTTGGAATGTCCAAGGGCTATTGGGAGATATGTCACGCAGTAGTGAAGATTCCGATTGGCGGTGCACTTTCCTCGCTTAATGTAAGCTGTGCTGCCTCGATCTTGTTGTATGAAATTATGCGGCAGCGATCCTAGTGTGGCAGGCTGGCGAGAAAGCTCGTACTAACAGATGTCTCTCCCCCGCTGTGTTTAGTCTTTTATAAACAACGCTGTCGTTCTCACTCACGCCCCAGCTCTCTTGGCACCCCATCCTGCCCAATCTGCTTCACTGTGGTCGGCAAGCGAAACTGATTGTTAGCCGCAAGACTTACTCGCCCGGATGAACTTGCCCCAGCTTATACGTAGTGCATGCATTCCCATCACCCTGAACATTACAGGCTCCTCCAAAAGGCTTCCACCATCACTCCACCACAAGCAACGTCTCCGAAAATGGAGGCCTCAGCAAGCGACTGCGCGCGACTTTAGCAGATTGCGCTAACACTGGGTGAGTCTCCTCAAGGCGAGTCAGTTGATTCAGATGATCCGCTGTCTGCCCAACAAGTCGCGCAACATCACCATCAGCTACGCCAGACAACCTCAAAAGCCCGGCAAACTCAGCCCAGGTCTCAGAATCCATCCACGTAATCACTGTAAGAGCCGCATCGGGCAGCACCTCAACTTCTGATAAACCTGGTCCGTGATAGTTAGCACGTACCCGTTCAACTATCTGACTCATCGAATTAAACAACTCAGACTTAATCGGGTTCCCTTTAAGTCTAAAATAAGGACGATGCGGGTCCCCGGAGATACTTGCGATAAGACCAACCAACTCAAACAGAGCGCATTCATCAAAAAGCCCAGAGTCGATCGACTCGCCCAGCTCAAGCACCAAGCTCGTGCATAGCTCGGCCGCCCATGATCCCTTCGCGGTTAAGCTACCTCCCTCAACGTATCCCAGTGAGCGCAGTCCGTTAAGAGATGCCGCAAGCGAAACCTCTTGACGTTGCTCAAGTTCATCGGCCTCGCGCAATGTTCGTCTCACGCGTTTCTCTGCCTTCTTCCTCTTTTCTCCCTTAAGTGATGAGTCAGTCTCTAACGCCTCCTGATCTGTGAGTGCCTGCTGTCTGAGCCGACTCGCGCTATTACGATCGAGGAATGAGCCCAGGCTACGCTCAACCGTAAACTGCAGGTCGTCTACGTTTCTGTACTTAAGCAGATTCAGCACCGTTGAAGGCGCCGCGAAATACTGCGAGCGGAGCGGCTCTGGCGGGCGCTTTGACACCTCAAGCAAAACTCGCGCATCAGAAAAACGGCTCGGTGTGATGACGCATACCCCTACGGCATCCTTACCTCTTCGACCAGCACGACCAGCCATCTGTTGAAACTCAGCGGCGGAGAGCACACTAAAACCCTCAGACCCTCTGCGGCTATGCGCTGTAACCACCGCTGTTCGCGCAGGAAAATCAACTCCGGCCGCAACCGTTCCTGTTGCCACTAAAAGTCTAAGCATACTCCGAGACATCAGCTCTTCAAGCAAGAGACGCCATATCAGCAATTGCCCAGCGTGGTGAGCGCCAACTCCGGTCATAATCAACGCGCTGTACTGCGGGTACCCAGTGATGAACTCTGGCTCAAATCCGTACTTGGCTATGACCTTCTGTACCTCGGCCTCAAGACGTTGTTGTTTATCTGATGCCAACGTAACTTGGTCATTACGGGCTAAACTCTCTACGTCCGCGTCACACTGCTTACGAGCGGTTCTAAAAAGGATCGCTGGTAGGAGATTGTCCCGCTCTAGCTCACGGAGAATTATATGCGCTGGAAAATCATTAAACATACAACATTACCTCCTGCGCTTACTACGAGAATTGCGACCACTATCGCCTCTGCCGCGACTTCTGCCGCGCCCGCCACGTCCATCTCCACCACGGCCTCCACGGGCACTATCGCCACGCCCCTCTCCAGCGCCCCGCACGCGCATACCGAACATATCGACCTCGTTAGAACCGTAATAGTGCGATACCTCCGGAGAGAGGTGCCCCTTCTCATCACTAAGCGGAATGACACCAAACCGAGGATGGAGGAACCCATAGCGTAGTTCAACCGGACGGTCGCGTTTCATAACGATCCGGCATTCCTTGTTGCGAACCTCCTCAATCCACGCCGCGATCTCTTCAGCGTTTGAGATCGACGCTGAGAGCATCAAGAGTGTTGATTCACTCGGAGTAAGGATAATACTCTCCTCCCACACCGGCCCGCGCTGCGGATCGGCTATATAGTGAACCTCATCGAGAATTACCAGAGAATAGCGCACGTCGCCGCGATACAATTCGTTGCGATATATCTCAGTGGTCGCGATAACTACGTCTGAATCACCCTCGATCTTGCGATCTCCAGTTAAAAGCCCCACAGAGTTCTGCGGACCAAAGGTGTGCTGAAACTCAGAATACTTGGTGTTAGAGAGCGCCTTAAGTGGCGTGGTGTAGATCGCCCGTTTACCTCGAGCAAGCAAGCTCCGCATCGCTTCTATTGCGATATAGGTCTTTCCCGATCCAGTTGGCGCAACAACAAGGGTGTCGATTCCATTAACAAGGTTATCAATCGCCTCGCGTTGAAAAGAATCAACGTGAAACTCCCCCTTTTCAGGGACTCCAATACCACTTAAGAACCTCTCTCTCGCCTCTGATATCGCTTGAAACTTCCTCATATACGCCCCTATTGAACAATCGGTGACTCAACCGTCGCATTCGGAGCTGGCAGCTCAAAACGACACGAAACAAAACTTCTCACAAAGGCAGGCGCACTGTTAGCTAACTCCGCTAACGTGCCATCGAAAGCGATAGTCCCATCAAAGAGGCCAAGGATCCTCTCTACAACCGGAAGTAACCGTCGCAGGTCGTGACTAACCAAGAAGGTGGTCGGTTTGTACTCGTGATGCAGCTCCACGATAAGATCCATGATAACGCTACTTGCCACTGGATCGAGTCCGCTTGTCGGATCATCTAGCAAAAGAATCTTCGGTCGAGCGACAAGAGAACGGGCTAAAGACACACGCCGCCTCATACCTCCGCTTAGTTGTCCCGGCATCTTGTAGGCCGCCCTGGTCAATCCAACTCGAGCTAGGATATAACTGACTTTATCGCAGACCTCCTCACGTAAATCTCTAGGTAAGCCTGTGGTGGGCACCTTACCACCAACCAACGGAAAGGCTATATTATCGTAGACAGAGAGAGAATCGAAGAGAGCTCCCTCTTGAAACATCAAACCCACGTCTCTGTGCGTGGCACCCTGCGGGAAGGTCACCCAACCTCTGTCTGCCCTGCATGTATTGGCGATAATTTTAAAGAGAATACTCTTTCCACCGCCACTGGGACCGATAAGCCCATTTATAGACGCCGGCTTAAGCGAAAAGCTAACGTCAGAGAGTACCTCCTTATCTCCGAAGGAACGACTGATAGAGGTCACCTTTAACACGTACTAGCCTTATCCATGTAATAAACGTTCGCGTTTAATGTCACGATATCCCATTTGTAGCCTAGGTAGTAGTGTATGTATTGCAGTCCACT
This sequence comes from Bdellovibrionota bacterium, assembly GCA_040402735.1. GTDB lineage: Bacteria > Bdellovibrionota_C > UBA2361 > UBA2361 > OMII01 > OMII01. The sequence goes on along the minus strand of JBBALZ010000011.1, from coordinate 9,346 downwards.
TCTGACTCCACTGCGTGTGAATTATCATAGTGTTCCCCTCGCGCAACAAAAACACCATCCCGCACCGATTGGAGTAAATTAACCTGCTCCGCTACGGTATTGAGAGTAAGCAATTGCTTGCGCCACAGCGCACCACGACACATCTGCGATGCAAGCTGCTTGACTTTTCCCGCGCACGAGCTCTCTGGAAAATCCTCTCTTAGCAACTCTATATACCGAAAGAGTATCGCAAGCATCTTCTGCTGATCGTTCCTGATGGTATTCGAGGCTCCAGTAAGAATCTCAGAGAAGACTAACGGGTTCCACATACTGGCGCGACCGATAAACAGACCAGCAATCTTCCCCGTTAATCGCAGCTCTGCGCTGGCTCGATCTACGACATCGCCGCTGCCAAGCACAGGTATTGATACGCTCTCTGCGACCTGCTCAACCAGATTCCAATCAGCGCTACCTCGGTAGAGCTGCGCCCGGGTTCGACCATGAACTGCGAGCGCCTCGATCCCCTCAGATTCTGCCATTCGAGCGATCTCAATCGCATTACGAGACCCCTCATCCCAACCCGCTCTAATTTTGAGCGTCAGTGGTATCGTTAAAGCTTTGCGAACCTCTCTGATAATCATCTGTAGATGGTCCGGCTGACGCATGAGCTCACACCCACCGCCCCTCTTAACAACCTTGGGTGCCGGACAACCGCAATTTATATCGACAATATCAGCCCCTATATCCTGCACCATTAGAGCGGCATCGCGCATACGATCGATATCGTAACCAAAGATCTGAACACAGTACGGGCGCTCCTCTTCGGAGAATTTCATCATCTCAAGCGTGCGCCGCGATCCTCGTGTCATACCCTCAACGGATACGAACTCACTCACTACCAAACCAACTGCGCCAGGATTTAGCTCCTTAATCAGGCGCCTGAAAGGTCGCGTGGTCACACCGCTCATCGGCGACAGCACTAATCCCGGATTGACCTGAATCGTTCTAACTGCGTACGACTGGATCACCTAAACACCCCCTAACTTTTTCGGACAGAACTTCGATCGAAAAAGGCTTCTGTATAAAATCCCTGGCTCCATCAGCAAGCACCCGCTGAACCACATTCTCAGAGCTGAATCCGCTGACAATAAGCACTGAGATCTCCGGATTGATAGCTCGCAATCGTTGGAAGGTCTCTTCACCTGAGAGCCCCGGCATCAATAAATCCAATATGACTAAGTTATAGCCCCCATTTGCCGCTCTAAGCTTTTCAATCCCTTCAAGCCCGGATGGCGCTGTATCAACCTGGTAACCCAGATGTGAAAGGCTCAAACCAAGCACATTTCGAACAGCATCCTCATCATCTATTACCAATAGCCGCTCACCTTCACCTCGAAGGACACCGTTCTCAGTCTCACTTGAGTCCACCGTTGCATCCCCATCTGACACTAGTGGCAGGATTACCCGGAACATAGTTCCGTGATCAACCTCAGAGAAAACCTGAATAGCCCCTCCCAACCTGGCCACTATGGCCTGTACAGTTGCAAGACCAAGCCCGGTACCAGCTTGATTTTTGGTCGTGAAGTAGGGCTCAAAGAGTCGCTGCTTTACCTCATCACTCATCCCGCTGCCGGTATCAGCGACCTCAATCGCTCCATAGGCCTTTGCCGCTGGTTCGGGGCCAAAGATCTCATGCACTTCATCCAGGCCTAATTCGGTCGAAAGGCGAACATCAATCGATCCGCGCCCCTGGATTGCATCGCGCGCGTTGATAATCAGATTAATTAAAATCTGCGCTAAGTGCACCTCAGAGCCTAGGACCCTAAATACATCTGCATTCTTGGGTAATTGCAGAGCTATATCCGAAGGGATCGCCGATTTGAGTAGAACACCGATGCGCGATACCACTTGATCAACATCAACTTGCTGTAGCTCTTCACTGGCGTCTAGCTTAGAAAAGTTAAGGATCTGTTGAGTGAGTCCTGATGCCTTAATCGCACCCTCCTCAATCGCCGCAAGCGATTCACAACTCTTATGCGGCTCGGGAAGCACGTGCTTGAGGTAGGCCAAGTGACCCAGAATCCCGGTAAGCACGTTATTGAAATCGTGCGCTACTCCGCCTGCCAGAAGGCCAAGGGTCTCTAAGCGTTGTTTATGATGAAGTTGCAGGGACTCTCCCGGCGCAGCACTTGCTAAAACCCGCACCACCACTACATTAGAAACAGCGCAAGATATCCGCGCAGTTATCGAGCGACCATCCCCTGCCAAGAATTCAACTGCGCTCTCTCCACTTAGGTCAATTTGGTCGTTAAAGGCTGGCCAGAATTCGCGAACATCACAGTCACGAAGCGCCTGGGCTGGCAATTTGACGAGCCTACTAAACGCTTCATTAACGCTAAGGCACTCCCCTCCCCGCGTTAGAACGCAGAGAGGTTCCGGCAAGCTTTCAAGGACATCACTCAAAAAGTCCATACATCCATCACCTTTTGATCAGCACCAAATAAATCAGCGCCACTCGCCCTGATAGCCATCACCAGCACAGAGTACCAACAATACCGGCGAGTTAGCAATTCGCGGTAGGGCATCGCAATTCTCTCCCTTTCAAAATGGCCAAAAATACACGGAAGTCATTGTTTTTAATAAGTTTAACGGTATTTAGCCGCGCATTTTTGTCCCTATTGGAGATATCCGCCATTTGGAGTAGGTGGCGGGAAAATTACGATACCTTGTTTGAGTAACGAGCGAAGGAATTGCGAAACCGTGTTAAAAAAGATGGAACCAAATCCCGTCTTTTAGAATCTCAAAGAGCATGGTTATAGCGCGGCAAATGAAAACTGCGCTTGTAACCTGATTTGAATATGGTAGGTTTTCCCTACCGTGGTTTTTTTACGGGGGCCAGTTGTTATGTCTGAATCGGAATCCAGCACACTTAAGGGAACTGTCAAGTGGTTTAACGATGCCAAAGGGTTTGGCTTTATCGCCCACTCAAGTGGCCGCGATGTATTCGTGCACTATTCGGTGATCGCTACCGAAGGTTTTAAAACCTTAAAGGATGGCGAGACTGTAGAGTACGAACTAAAGGAAGGCCCTAAGGGACTTCAAGCGGCAAAGGTGGTGCGAACAACGCCCACAGAGACCGAAGATGATAATCAATCTGAGGAATCTAGCGCCGATGACACCAGCTCCGATGAGAGTCAAAAGGATAGCTCAGCTGCAGCAGACAGCGATTAGGGCACGCTGCAGCCTAATCGTTGATGGCAAGATGATACGAAACGCCGGAGAGCTTGTGGGCCTCTGGCGTTTTTTCGGAGCTTTTTTAAGGTGCAGCGCTTCGCAATTCTCCCGCTATGTACTGGAAGGGACTGGCATTCTTGCTAGGGATGAAAATGCGCGGCTAAATACCGTTAAAATCATTAAATACAGTAGTTTTCGCGCATTTTTGGCCCGATTTAGAGAAGATAATTGCGAAGCCCTGTTTAAGGCGTTCCTTACTGGGGCGCGGCGTCGACATTAAACTCCTCAAGCTCGCCAATATCCTGAGCGTATACGAATCCGGCGCGTCCGCGTCGCGAGCGAATTCTTAACCACTGCCCCACGCGCCCCTCAACACTTACTTTATCTCCGGGCTCGAGTCGAGCAATAGTGCGCGCCTGATAACTTGGGGAGTCGTACACATCTGTTCTTACCAGTGTCGATTTAATCTCTCCTCCTAGGTTGATACTGCCGTCTGGATACGAAAGATTAGGCAGAGGCTTGGGCTCTGCCGGCTCCACGACTTCGGGCAACCGAGGCTGTGGAACCCGCTGACGATCAACACCACTAGTAAAATCTGGTCCCTCGATTGGCCCGTCGGTGCGAACTACCTCACGCGGTTTTCGATCCTCTGGGGCCGGAGGCCGCTCACTTTGAGAGACACGTGCAGCCGCCTGCTCTCGTGCTGGTTCGTTAGCGCTGCGGCTAGCATCTCCTGGATGAGAAATATCTTTATCCTGCGCTCCCGCTGCTACCACCGGCGGCGCCGCTGATCTGCTCAAGTCTCCGGTATCCTTGTCCAAAGAATAGTAAAGCGCCCCTAAATTACTTGAAACCGGTCGGCCTATAACCCCTGGCGGCATCATCCCCGGAATTTCGTTTATAGCGAGGAGCTCCTCAGGTACAGTGAGAAGCTCCGGTGCACTTAAAAATTTTTGACGGATGTAGTCGCTACCTAGAAACGGTAATGCCCCTGCCGAAACGATACACAGAAGCGCAAGGACAGCGCCGACAATACGCCATGAGCTACTACGTACCGGCCGCTGTATCGGCTGCGGCACGGCTGTGGTAGCGGCCATTTCTGTGTCCTTAACTGTTCCCAGTTCAAACCGTGGCACCTTAGAGGGCGTTCTTCCGTAGCCTTTGCCGGACATCTCTGTTGCATCGAGGATACCGATCTTACACAGGGCCAAACGCACCGCTTGCTCCTGGCGTCGATCACCTACATCGCGGAGTCGCACAAGCGCAATCTCGCCGATCTCTCGAATCAGATCGGCGAAGATATCAACACGCGGGTCCCCATTAAGTTGTCGGCATACGGTCTCAAATGGCGCAGCTAAGAGCGATACGGGCAGGGTAAAAGCCCCAAGGTGCCCTCGAATCCACCACAGGCGTGCTTCGATATCCTCCTCTGATGCAATAGCCCTCTCTGCACGCCCCACCAGCATCTCCCACTCGCCACTTTCTGCCAGTTTAGACAGCTCAGCATTGAGAGTTTGGATATCATCATCGATGGTAACGATCGTTGTTTCCAGTTTAGCAGAGGGATTCCCTGCGCTAGCCTGATCTACCTGCTCGAGTGAAGCGCGAGCAAGAAGCGCTGCGAGACCTAAGTTAAGCTCTTTCGGGCCAGATTTCTTATCGGACATGATCTACATTTCGAGTTAGAGCCTCTTAGCTTCCTGCCTCTTCCTACGGTATAAAAAGTGGACTATATCACATAGTAACCTGTCTGCGGATCTTAACAAAGTGCTAATGGCGAGCGCTTAAAGCGCAATATTAGCGCTTTGGCTAGCTACTCTCTCTACCCCAATAACCCCTATCGCCCCAACCTCTCCAGCAGGCTATGATCCTCATCTGCATCATGATTTTATCCCTGCGCATGATTTTTGTCCTTTTGCCTCTTATCACCCTTACTACGGGTTGCTTTGCTACACACCTCGTCCACGATGAGCCGTTAGAAGAGCTTGATAGACTTGTTGAATCATCACCACAAGGCCTTTCACTTGTGGTGCACGATCCGATCCACGATGTCAGTCATGGATACCAATTTCTGCTCGGCATCCTACCGATCGCACGAGTCTTTGCTGAGGATGCGCATCAGGTTGTAGCCGCACGACTACAACTTAACGCAGCCGAGTCCGGAGTCGGGCTCTCTCAAAAATTTCAAGCAACTAAACGATCCAGAAAACTTGAGGTTACTATCTCATCCTTAGAGATCGATGGATACGATCTCCTAGTGTTTAGGCGTCCCTCCGCTCAAATTACCCTCACTGGAAAGCTATTCTCTTCTGGCGGTCTTCTACGGGCCTGCACTCAGGTGGGCGAACATTCTGAGATTACGCGCTTTGCATTTTCACCTGACCTAACTCGAGCGCTCTCTTTGGCCGCAGACGCTGCGGCTAAGAAACTCCTGGCATGCCTCGATGTAACTAGTATTACGAGCTATGAACTACCGCAGGGCGGCAGCGTATGAAGGTCTTAGTAGCTGCTGTAATATCAGAGGGCTTGCTGGTTGTTGGGGCGTTGCTGATCTTACTCCTTACCGAAAGCACTCTGACCTGGAACTTTTCGCTGCGCACCGCCATTCAGGGATCGCTGCTTACAATTCCCCCACTCATTATGAACGCTCTCTTGTGGAGATACAGCCAGTCGCATCCTTATTCTGTATACGCACGATTCTCTAACGAGATTATTGTGCCGCTTTGCCGCCACATGAAGATAATGACAACCCTTATCGTTGCAGCACTATCAGGAATATGCGAAGAGCTATTCTTTCGAGGAGCGCTAAATTATCTCTGCTGTGAACACCTGGGGTTTATAGCCGCATGCGTTGTGACAAGCGTCCTGTTTGCGCTTATCCACTTTATCGGCAACTTTAAGCGCTACGGGGCGATGATTCCGATTTATGTTATCGTGGGGGTATATCTTTGGTGCGTGCACTACGGAACCCAATCGCTATACGCCGTGGCGATGACACACGGACTCTACAACTTTATCGTTATTACACTTGTCCGGATTCAAGCAGTCCGGATATAGCCTAAGCACCGCCAAACATCGCTCGCGCCTCGCGGATAGCACTGCGCACTGCGGAGAGATCATCTGAACAAGAATATATTCCAAAACTCATCCGCACAGTGGCTTGAAGACCCAAGCGACGCAACGTCGGCATGGCGCAGTGATTTCCCGCGCGGATCTGTAGATTATGCGTGTCAGCAATCGTTGCAAAATCATGTGGGTGCACACAATCAATACCGAACGAAACTACGGCAGCTTGCTCTCCACCCGTTGTTGCTGGGCCGTAAATGGTCACACCTGGTTCTTCACGTAGTAGTGCTAATGATTCCTGCACAAGCTCCTGCTCGTGTCGCCGCAGGGCCTCCTTGTCAAATCTCTGCACAAAATCAATCGCCGCTCCGAGCGCTATCGCCTCTGGAAAAGCCGGCGTTCCAGCCTCAAATCGTTGCGGGATCTCAGCCCATCCAGACCCCTCAACGCTCACATACGAGATCATATCACCACCGCCTTGAAACGGCTGCATCTCCGCTAAACGTTCAGGCTTACCGTAGAGCACTCCGATCCCCGTTGGGCCATAGATCTTATGTCCTGAAAAAACGTAGAAGTCACAGCCAAGCGATTCCACATTAACGCCTAGGTGCGCCGCTCCTTGAGCTCCATCAACAAGCACTCGTGCTCCCTGGCGCTGAGCAAAGGCCACAAGCTCTTCAATCGGCGTTACCGTTCCCAGAGAATTTGCTAGCTGGGTAATCCCAACGAGCTTTGGCCGCAGGACAGAAGCCTTGCGTTCAAAATCGGCAACATCTAAACGACCATCCGGCGTGATATCAACGAATTCAATTCTCAGTCCGCGTCGTTTGGCCAAGAGCTGCCACGGTACGATATTGCTGTGGTGCTCTAACAGCGTTAGCAGAATTACATCCCCCTGTTTAAAGAGCGATTCCGATCCGTAGGCGACAGTGTTGATAGCCTCAGTCGCTCCACGTACAAAAATTATCGAACGCTCACTTGCTGCGCCGATGTAACGAGCAATGATGCGCCGCGCCTCATCATAGCGCTCTGACGCTATTGCGCTAAGTCGATACGCCCCGCGGTGCACGTTAGCATTTGTGTGCACAAGTACGTGCCGCAAGGTATCGAGCACCTCTAAGGGCTTCTGGCTGGTGGCTGCCGAATCAAGGTAGGCCCCCCCCGGCCCCTCTGTAAAAAATGGAAAGTGAACCCGCGCAGCCGCGCCTGGAGTGTACGCTCTCTTTGTGCTCATTCCTGCCGCTTTCTTGCTGTTCATACCTACCGAAAACTCATTAAAAACAATACGTTCCACAATGCTCTCTGCGCATTTTTGGTCCCGTTCAACAAGGAGATAATTGCGAAGACCCAATAAAAATACTACCACCACTTACCCAGATTCAGCACCCTTGGACGCTCACTTTTTTTAGCCCATGTACGATTTTCCTTGACCATGGAACGAAACCAGCGTTATTCTGCCGTCCTCGGTTTGTTGAGCTACTGCCTTTTTTTAAGCCCTTTATGTTGTAGGGGTTTTGTCAGCAAATCCGTGCCAAATTGAAAGATTACTGGAGAGACAAGCGACCACAGCAAACACTTCTCCTGCTGTCATAGGAAGGAGAAGGTGCGATGCGTGTGTGTGTGTGTGTGTGCTCCACGGTGGATTTTTCAGTTTGACGCGGAAAGAGTTGTGGAAAGAGGTATTAAAAAACAGCAGAGTCGGGAGGCATGCGCTTCCCGGAACACTTATGTATGAACCGATAGCAGGTGGCCGTTGAGGCGCTCGTTTTCGCGTTCTGTTGCTTAGTGTACCGGAGTTAACGGTAACGAGCCACAGAGCTGCTGATAACGGAAGCTTGAAAAATGGCTTCAATGGTCCTGATATCGTAACTTTTATTGAGACGGTCAGAGTATGAAAAGTTGGTCGAATTCAGATGTTCCTCCTCCCGGTGGTGTAATCCCTGAGCTGCGCTTACTCGCTGCGGTTCTCCAAAGGGCTATACACGATTTTATCAGTGGAGACGGAGATGTTCGTGAGGGCGCTCGTTCGTGGTTAATGGATGATGAGCCAACCGACGCCCCGCTTTCATTTAGATTTATCTGCGAAGCGCTCGACCTTGACCTAGATAGCTTACGGGTCGCAATTGGACGTCAAGCAGAGGCACACGTTAGAGAGTTTGCAGCCGCTGAGGCTGTGTAGTCCCCTTTATCCTATCGAATGGCGACTGCCATTAAGAAGGATTCGGTAAGGGGATTTAGAAACGCGCTCTGTGTAGGAATACACGGCGCGTTTTTTATTTGCTGCATGCCGACGATATTCAAGTGAACCTAAATTCGGCAGTGATTTCGAGTAGATGCGCCATTTTCAGACCCGCAACTGCCGAATTTAGGGTGAGTAACCACCTGATCTGACTCATAGAAGAGCTCGCCAACAGATTTTTACCCTTCCTGCGATCGGACCCGGCGGGTTATAATAAGGATATGAGTTCTCGCCGGCGGTGACTGGCCTAGGGGTTGTGTATGCAAGCCCCGACAGTAGTTTCTGTAACGATAGGTGGCTGATTTGCAAAGATATCCGTTATTTGCAATCAAAGTTCTGACCGAATGCTGTTACGGGGCATCTTATAAGGTATATGGGCACAGGAGGATACAATGCCGTGGGCGCGCTATGTTGTATTAGCGCCCGAGACTTACGGAGTTAGGTTTTTTTCAAGGTGATACCATGACGGAAAGCAAGGCACGTGGGAATTGTCCGGAACTCTGGGAACGCCTCCTAACTGAGCTTGATGAAAAACTTCAGTTAGGCCTGCTGGACCGACTGCGTAGAGTCGCAGCATACCACTTCGAGACCGAAATTCTCTTTATCGACCCGTCCTCGCCCGAGGACTGCGCCTACCTAAACAGAGGCTCTACGCTCCAACAATTAGAACTGTTCGCCCAAGACGCTGCCAAGGTTCACGAGGTACGTATCTGCGATAAAAGCACGTTTCCGCCATTCGGCGAATCAACCTAGACAACGCGCCGTTTTTAACAAAAGTAACTACTCAGCAAATTCTGCCGCAATAACGTTAGCCCCTATTAAGGGGCG
>JBBALZ010000010.1:0-36120 GCA_040402735.1 Bdellovibrionota bacterium | reverse complement strand
TTTCCGGTATACCTGATTTCGAATCAGGCGCCTTCAGCCACTCGGCCACCTCTCCTTAAGGGTGTAACTAGTTGATCTAGCTACTATTGCTTTGCTGCTTTTTAGCCCCAAAGCGTCTGAATGCACGGTTTAGGGTGCATTTGGAAGCTCATATAAGTAGCCTAGCGGTTGATATTTGTCCACAGCGCTTTGGCGATCGTTTAAATAGTGATATTATGATATCACTATGACTGGTTCGCGAAAGATATTGCTACGACTACCTGCCGACCTGCACGATGCGGTTAAGGCACGTGCTCGGCATGCTCGTATATCGATCAATTCACTTTTGGAGCAATACATCGCACGCGGAATTCAGAGCGCCGGTGATGAACTCGCCGAATCGCAAATAGTAAAGGATGCTAAGCGCGAATTTGGCTCAAAGCTTCTCGGCGTGTTGCTTTTCGGGTCACGCGCCCGAGGCGATGTGCACGATTTGTCAGATACGGACATCCTGATCGTGGTTGATGATTCGGTCACTATCGATCGTGGGCTCTATCGTCGCTGGGATCAACAAGTCCCAGAGGGTATCTCGCTGCAGATAGCACATCTGCCGACAACTGCCGATGATGCGGGTTCGCTCTGGCTTGAGTGCGCTCTGGATGCAAAGATACTGAGTGATCCGTTTGGTCTCATCACAGAATTTATATCTAAGGCACGAGGGTATATCACATCTGGTAAGGTGATACGAAAGACCACTCACGGGCAGGGATTTTGGGTTCCTCTATGAAGAACAGATCGTTGACGAAAGACTACATCAAGCGAGCAGGCATTCGTCTTGAGGCACTCCAAGTTCTCTTCGACAGGGGTGGATATGCTGATGTGGTACGCGAGGCACAGGAGATCGTCGAACTCGTTAGTAAGGCTCTTGTACGTCATGTTGGTGCAGAGCCAGCCAGGGTGCACGATGTTAGTGCACAACTAACAGAGGTACGCTCGCGCATTGCCGAGCAACACCAGGCAGGGCTCGATCTGCTGATAGCTACTTCGCGCGAACTCCGCCGTGATAGAGAGCTGGCATTCTATGGCACCGAGGACTTGACTCCCAGTGAGTTCTATTCCCGCGCTGATGCTGAGAGGGCTTTCACGCAGGCAAAGGTGTCAGTGATATTCGTGAGTGGGGTTTGTTCGTGATAGAGGTTATTAGGCCAGGCTAAAAGTCACGCGACTGTAGCTGTTTGTTACTCACACGTTTTCTCCCGAAGACGACGCGATCTCGTAGCGCAGCGAGCCGCAGCCTAGGGGATTTTTGAGATGGCTTCTATGTTATGATTTCGGTGTTGTTCGTGAGCGCCTAAAAAACTCTTGAAGAATTGACCCACACTCGGCAGTACGAAATCCTGTAATCACACGAACGGCAGCGCCGAGTCTAGTATCCTGACTCAGATCGTAGAGTGACCCAACAGCTCCCTGTTTTGAATCGCCAGCGCCTAAGATAATCGTAGGGATCCGTGCTAACCGGATTGCGCCGAGACACATCGTGCAAGGTTCAAGGGTTACGCACAACACGCACTCAGAGAGGCGCCAGTTGTTAAGAACGCGAGCGGCGGCGTTAATAGCGTTTAGTTCAGCGTGAGAGACCACCGTCTGATCGGCTTCGGTAGTGTTTCGACCCCGAGCGATGATTGATCCTTTATAAGCGATTACTGCTCCTACGGGTACCTCATCGTGCACCGCTGCTGTGCGCGCCTCAACTAGTGCCTCTTGCATTAGGTGATCAACAAAATCTGGGGTCAGCTGCATGGTTTTACAGGTGATACATCTCGGTGAGGTTAACTTAAATCCAGCAGTTGCCGGTCTGAAAATGGCGCATCTGTCCAAAATCACTAATGAAGCAGCGCGCAAACTCTTGAGCTTAACACTTAACCTGCGCCCTCTCAACTAAACGCCTGGCACTATTCAGGACTATTTCCTTCCTAAATCAACCGGCAGTGATTATTGAAGATAGCTTTGCTCTGGCCAACCTGATTTGAACCTACTGTCACTTTACTCCTGCACACCAATCCGGAGAAACTACGTTGCATTGTCAACAACACACGCTTTCTTGTTTTGCCGCATGCACGCAGACCACACCTCGCATTACGAGTCCTCGGATTATCATGCAAACGACTCTATTCCGATTAGATAGCGCGCTGCGGACACCGAGTGCTGACTGCTGAAACATTCGTCGACCCACGATGTGCGTTCGTTGTTTCTTGCTCCCTATGCACTCCCTTGCTTTATACCCGGAGGAACTATGCCAACTGTAGGCTAGCTGCTTGATTGCTCTGCCCCGAGAACTCGCTCCCCTAAGTTACCCATGGGCGAGCCTTGTCCTCGAGCCCAATCGTTCCGCGTCGGAAAACCGCGCTCTGGCCCGGCAGGCAAGGCTATGTACCTCGGCTACTCGTTTAGAGCCTTCCAATCAAAACAACCGCCAACTGATTATGCGAGCCTCCGTCAACGTCCTCGAGCTTCGAATCTTCGGTCCGAATGTTCTGTAGAACTCTCCTAGCAGCCGAGAGAGTCCACTGACCTCGGCAACTTCGACAATAACCTCCCGGTCGAAGGTCCCCAGCGTTTCGTTCATCGCCACGACCTCTGGTAGCTGGAGACACAGCCCCCGGAAGCGCGCCGCGTCTTCCTCGGAGAACATCTGAGTTTCGAGCATCAGGCGGTGAGTCGTATAGCCAACTAGTGCGGGTGAAAACTGAACGATATCTCCAGAGATGATCCCCTGTTTTACGAGGCGTCGTATACGTTGGTCGAAGGTCGACGAGGGCATCCCAACTATCCGGGCAGCATCCCGCATGGAGCGGAAGTTTTCGTTAGAAAGAACGCGTAAGATAAGCAGATCGAGAGCATCAAGATCGACCTCCTGATGATGATACCCATGCTCAAGAATGGGGTGCTTCCGCCGTGCCCCGCTGAGGTAGCCGCGGCCAAAGTAGCGGTAGCAAATGCGTGGTGAGATCTGCTTGTCGGCAAGCGCCATACGTCCCTTGTCGCATAGTTCCTCAACCACCTTGGCTACCTCACTGATGTAGCGGCAGTGAACTGTAACACCATACTGGTACTCACCAATGAACTCACAGGCCCATGGGATCTTGGGATGTTTTGCTAAAATACGATCTAGTTTGCTACGCGCCTCGTCATCCGAAAATACAGGGGTGAAGTAGAGGGCAACGTTTTGAACCCCGAGCAGGTAGGAGTTTACTGCTCGGCGCACCTGCACGCCGTGCAGTTCGTGAAACTTTTTCAAGGTGTACTGTACGGTAGCAACAGTTCGCTTGGTCAGCCGCGCAAGTTCGACAGCGGTCGCCCCTGGCCGCTCCTGGAGAGCGGCAAGGATGTGCTGTTCGTCGAGTGAGAGGGTTCGTTTCATATAATGTCCTGAAATCGGCGGTTAAACTGGACATTATAGGAAGAGTTTCCATCTTTATGGAAGGTTTGTGCATTCTTTTCCTGTACAGGCAATCATGCCTCTGCAAAATAGGAGAAATTTATGCAACTTAATTCATCTGAATATCTAAATAAATGGAACAATACCGCTCTTTCCGAATCATTCGCCACCTTGCTCCCCGTAGTATCCGAATACTTGAAGAAGGAGTATGGGTTCGAAATACATGATGCGCCGGACTTCAGTCACCGAACAGCGCTCGGATTTTCGGGGAATCGGCTGGACCTCAGTGAATATGTCAGTGTCGAATTGAAGACCTATATCTCCCTGCACCTCTTCGGAGTAGCTGTGCAACTCGCAGAGTGCTTGGACGCACGGGAGAGGGACCAAGCTGTAGCGCGAATATGCCAAACGCGCTTGGATCATAGAGGGAATGATCGGCCGCTCATCCTCTTCGACCAACGAGCAACAGAGTATGCTGCTCAGGTTCTCGTGGAGCTCAACAAAAGTGAATTAATTCCGTGGTTGTCGGCCTTGGCCGTTGCTGAGCGGCTCTTTGCGGAAGACCAGTTGACGAAGAACGGAACAAAGGGCTTTGACGAATTTCGGGCCGAGGTAACACCGGCACCCCTCACGCCACGCCCGATTCCGAGTGTGACACTGCAAGCCATAACAACGCGCTATGCGACCTGAGTCGGGCGTTAGAGCGGGGCCGCGAGAATCCCTCTCGCGGCCTCTTAGCCTTGCACGTGGTGCCATCAACAGGCGCGGACTAAGATAGCGTGCTATGACAAAATACTGTCTCCAAATACCGAACGCACAGGTCACGAACTATCTAACGGGCGCTTAGATACCTCGAGCTTCTAGAGACTATAGTACGTTTCGACCAAGCGTAGTCCCGAGCCAAAAGCGACAGAAAAGCATATAGTACGCGAAATCTTCGCCTAGAACCCGTAACTGTGGGTGTAAGTGAGAGTTTTGCTCGGAAAGCGGGGCACAACCGGTTTTTCCTTGCTTCCCTAGAGCAGCCTACACCAACTCAGTAAGTAGAGCGATCCGGACTACACAAAACGCCAGCACATGCACACCCTCTATGAAGGAGTTTCATAAAATCTGCCGATAAAGAAGGTGCTCGATGAGTCAGAGAATCTAGCCAGACAAGTTTTGGAGAAAGGGGCTGATACTGCCGAAATCAGCTCATTTAGCGACCAAATTACAGCGACGATCTTAAAATCCAGTGAGTAGCTACCTACGACCTATACTCATCGCGGTACGGATCTAAAGTAAGCCGAACTCATTTTTGCTGAGGAGTTCATAACCAACCGCACTCTCAAGGAGATGTGGGTTGGATTTATGAAAAGATCTGCGCTAGATCCTAGAATATCGGGTTGCTAAAAAGTGGGTCTGCTCAGGAAATTCCTGTCTCATGCCTCACGGCATCCGGCAGAGAACGCGAAATGGCTGCCAACTGTAATTTATTTGAGGACGTGTTTTGGAGACTAGACTTAAACGAAACGTTTTTCTTAAGGCAATAGAAGCCGGAGTTACTATAACTCGGCAGTTGCCGGTCTTAAAATGGCGCATCTGTCCAAAATCACTAATGAAGCAGCGCGCAAACTCTTGAGCTTAACACTTAACCTGCGCCCTCTCAACTAAACGCCTGGCACCATCAAGAAACTCTAGCTGCTCGATGTTTGTCGCCCCGAGAACGATCTTCTGCATAACCGCTAGGAATTCAGGGGCCCTGTCTGCCCAGCTATGCCGCGCTTGGAGCGCCTGCTCTACTAGAGAGCGATATGCTTGGGCGTCTTTGCACGTTTCCAACGCCCAGTGCACGGTGTTTGCGAATGCTGCAGCCAAGTAGTCGTGACACAGAAAGCCAGTACCGGTGCCTGTGATGGGATTAAAATTGGTGATTGTAGCTCCGATTCCACCAACACTTCTACCAACTACCGGAGTTCCAACAGCGAGCGCTTCAAGCTGTGTGATCCCTCCGGGCTCAAAGCGCGAGGGCATCAGAAATAGAGTGCTTGCAGTCATTATCTCAAGAGCGGTTGAATGCGAGATATAATCACACACTGTCGTAATGCGGCCCGGATAGCGGTGGTGCAGATACCGAGCCGCATCGAGTAGGGATGTCGCAGAGCGGTCGCCGCTTGTACTAGGTCCAGCGATAATAATCTGAGAGTTGGGGTGATGGATTAAGATATCCTCAAGTGTTGAGTGTGATCCGTTATCAACGATACCTGATAGCAGGTCGAGCCCCTTCTGCTCAGCTAGCCGTCCGACAAAGCTTAAGACCTGCGCATCTGAGTCGATTTTTAATCCAAGTGCACGTTGCACTTTGTGACGAACTTGTGCTTTAGCTTCAAGCAAGGAGTCAACATCACCTAGGGCTTGGCTTGATCGCGCAGTGCACGTTGCAAGAAAAGCATCGATATCGCAGCGGTTAATTCCGTTACTCACACCAAACACCATCTGACGTTTGTGTTCAAGCACTCGCTCAAGTCCATCGCCGCCGTTGTGAGATACTATTGCCTGAGCATAAGGTTGGCTTACGGTGAGCACGCCGCCATTACAGTGCTGTGTGGCAGCCATTGTGAGATTGATTAAGTCATCACGGTGCGGATCACGAAACCCAAAGTAGTGCTCAGGAGCCAGCCCTAAGAGTGGCCAGAGGTCTTCATCGCCGAAATGCAGCGGGAGACGCCCGTGGTAATCTGCGCCGCCGTTGTGGATCATGTGGCAGGCCTTTGCTTGCCGCAACCAAGGGATGATTTTGTAGCGCGGGTCGAGTGCCAGTAAGCTTGGAACGCACGCAGTCATCCAGTCGTTTGAGATTAACGCCACTGGGCGGATATCGAGCGCCTCAGTTGCGACGGTCTCAAGTGCGGCGCGAGAGAAGATGATTGCGCGTCTAAGCTGCTCATCGGCATATACCGGTTGGTAGAGTCTGTCGAAAGCAGATGCGTTAGCGATTAATATAAGCCGCAGAGCGCCGCTCTCAGCGCTGTACACCGTGCAAGGAACACGTGTCGCCGGGCGTTTTTGGATCGCTGTACCACGGACGTGGGTAGGGCCGAGATCGACTGTGATAGAGGCGCGGTAGCGAGGGATTACCCTTTGCGACCCCAGGTTAATGCCATTGCGGAGTAGATCTTCCGCTGACCGGTGCTTGTTGCCGTTAGCATAGTGATATAGTGGTGCGATTATTGTAACTGGCACACCGCGATCTGTCAGTTCACGAGGAAGTCCGGTGATGACGTGCGCTAGGCCACCAGCGGCAGCGTGCGGGCCTTCTGGAGTTATAAACACGATTTCGCCTAAGCCGTATGAGGCGCTTAGGCGCTTAGCGAGCTCGCTTTCTCCTCTAGAGTGTAGTGTTGCTATAGTTGTATCGAGTACTTCACATCCAGCCGGTGAATGCCCAGTTTCATCGGCCAGCGAAGCCCCGAGCGAGAGGTGAGGTGCTTCGGTGCCAAACCATCTAGCAACCTCTTGGGCGCGTGCTGGATCGGCCAGCAGCTCGTGGGAGCGGATTCGGGCTTGATTTCGAATAACGCACCTCTCGTTGAATTCGGCAGCGAGGGTGTTCGGATCATCGTGTGTGATAGTGAAGGTAAGATCATCAACCCGTGGACGGCGTAACCAGAGTATCTCTTGAGAGTTATCGATCCTAGCGTAGAAGGTAGCGCCGTACGAGCCGTGAATCGGAACGTTTAGCGTGGCGCTACATCTGAGCGTAACTGTGTTGTTATGTGAGGTGGATAAAAGTGGCTCAACTAGGGCTATCTGCACATCTTGCCACGGCTTGGCTAGATCGTCGTAGCTGCCCCAGTGGGCATAGAGTGCTACTGGTAGGGTTTGAAAGCTGAGCGAGGCGCTATCCACCGAGCAGCCATGAAAAGCAGCGGGGATCGACGCTAGGCCCGTCAGGGTTACGGTGTTGCCCTCCACAACTGCCTGAACGGTGAGAGTGCGACAGAGGGCGGAGTGAATCGCTTCAGCGAGAGCTTTATATCGTTCTGGAGTGGATCGGTCGCGTGGCTCGCTGATGACTAGGGTAGGAGCGTCATCGAGGTCAAAGAGAAGCGTTGGTGCTAAGGTAGCTAGTATGCGTACATTTGTTTTAGCGCGCACTGGGTTTAAAGACAGAGCAGGTTGCTCTGCTAGGTTTTGGCCGACCTGATTATCTGTTGATTGGGGTTGATGCAAGATAAAGTCGCTTGGATGAATCCGCACCGGTGCTGGTAGTAGGGCGGGAGGGCAGGCATCGATTATCGCTTTAAGGCGCGCTGTAACGATTGGATCGGTTATTGAGGATATCTTTTGGCTGATCGATTGAGTTAGCAGGATATGCGCTGGTGAGTCTAGCTTGATCGATACCGATCGTGGCAGCCGATGTTGGCCCAATCCGGTGATAGAAAACGTAGTTGCCTCCGGCAGAAGATCGATTAAGGCAGTAACTTGCGCTGATTTTACGTTGCTGCATCTGGCAGCACGAGGCGTACGGGAGCCCGCAGAGCCGCGAAGGCTCGCTATAAGGGCTCGGTAATCTGCTTGGGGCAGTTGTATTTGAAAGCGTAAGGTCTCGCTTTCAGGTAAATCTCTATACATATCATAGAGATGATGATCTGGATGCAAAAATCGGTGCGGTTAAGCAGGGCATCGCAATTCTCCCACTATCTACTCGAAAGGACTGGCATTCCTGATAGGGATAAAAATGCGCGGCTAAATCCCGTTAAACTCATTAAATACAGTATGTTCCGCGCATTTTTGGCCCCATTTTAGAGAAGAGAATTGCGATGCCCTGGCGGTTAAGTGCGATGTTTGAGTCGGTTGCTGTAGCGCGGGAGAAAAGAGAGTAGCCGACGAGGGTTTGCCCCGCGACGTATGGAGGGCGGACTTCCAGTCCGCCGTGTGTGGATCGCCGATAATATTTGAGGTACGCCAACGCGGTTGGGCACAGCCCAACCCTCCAGGTATCGCGAGGCGTGAGAGGAAAACTTAAAATCGGACAGTTCGGCGAGCGACTACCAAACCATCTGCGGCTGCATTAGGTGCCCCGTGATGTAATCATGCACCCCGCTTTCTAGGGATGCGATCTCTGCTGTGTACCCAGCGGCCCGCAGCTTCTCAATCGGTGCCTCGGTGTAGTACTGGTACTGATTCCGTAGCGATTCAGGCATATCGATGTACTTAATCACCGGCTCACGGCCCATCGCTGAGAAGATCGCCTTTAACAGATCGTTCCACGACCTGGCGCGACCTGACCCCACATTGTAGATGCCGTTAATGTGGGTGTTATCTAAGAGCCACGACATCACCTTGCAGCAATCCTTTACATACACAAAGTCACGCATCTGCTCGCCGTCTTTATAGTCAGGGCGGTGTGACTTAAAGAGCGAGAATGAGCCTGTCTGAGTTATCGTGTTAAAAGCCTTCCAGGCGATACTGGCCATATCACCTTTAAAATACTCGTTTGGGCCGTACACATTAAAGAACTTTAACGCCGCTACTTTGCTCAGGTATCCCTTTTCTCGGGCCCACAGGTCAACGATCTGCTTAGAGTCGCCGTAGGCGTTGAGCGGCGTAAAGCGCTCGATGATCGACTCATCATCTCCGTAGCCGTGAGCACCATCGCCGTACGTGGCAGCGCTGCTGGCGTAGATGCAGCGAATACCTTTGGTCACGCAGTATTCAATAACGCTCTTTGAGTAGTCGATATTTGTCTCGCGCAGGAACTCAAGGTTGCGTTCAGTAGTGCTTGAGCAGGCACCTAAGTGAACAATAGCAGTAATCGTATTCGGGAGCTTGTCGGCGCGAAGGAGCGAGATAAACTCGTGGCGGTCGATAAAGGTAGCGATACGCTTATTGCCAAGCAGAGCATCGTGGTGAGCAAGCGAGCTGTTGTCTACAGCGATGATATCTGTGATGCCGTGAGCGTTTAGTTGGGCGATAAAAGCGCTGCCGATAAAGCCGGTGGCGCCGGTGATGATTAGCATAGGGGACTCGAAAATATAATCCTAAATTCGGGAGTTGCGGGTCTGAAAATGGCGCATCTACTCGAAATCACTTTAGGCTTTTGAATTTGCGGTGCGCACCCTGCCGGTGCCAGGGTTTAAGCCTCCGCAAATATCAAAATCCTTTATGCTTTCGGGTATCTGCACCATTTTCACCCTCCTTAACTGCCGAAGTTAGGATAACGACTTTTCGGTTGAGGATAGCAGGATTTGAGGAATTAAGGTAGGACTGAGGGAGTTGATATGGTGTTAGGCTACGCGTTCGCTCCGCTCACAGGGGCGAGCTATGTAACACCATAATCGTTGCGTCAGTGGTAACTCCTCGGTAAGCAAGATAGAGGAAAAGGTCTCTAGTACACCCTAAAAAATTCACCCGATTACACACCAATCGCAGAAAGAGAGGGATTTAGACAGCCATGACAGTTGGTCTGAGAACAACTGAGCCTGTCTTCTTGTCCTCTTTTAACTTTTCAGTGATTTTGCCTGCATCTTTTTCGTTTAGCTCATATTTGATCATGTCACTGAAAGACTGGCCGTAATCATCTTTGTAGAGCCTGTTCCAAGTTCTCTCAATTGCTTGCAGCTCGCTGTTGCTGAACTTTTGTAACCTATTGAAGAAATGGCTATCGATAGTTCGCTCGAAAAAACTTCCCAGCAGTCCGGGAGATCCATCTTTAGCTTCTCTATATAATTCGCTAACTACATCAACTATATCTCGGCCTCCTACTTTACCCTCTAGTAGTCGTATAGCTGTGGCTTGATAGCCGATCGCGCTGTACTGCCGATAGATGAAGTGATCTAGCGCTTCATTGTGAGTTAATTGAAAATCCCTATTCAATGCTAGAAATTTGCGTTCGTCCATCCTCGTTTTTTCAATTAACATCGTTAACTCTTTAAGTGCTTGTTTTTTCTTTGGATCTCTGCTCTTTAAGTTATCTAGCTGAAGACCATTAAAAATCTTAACCACGTCCTGATTTGGGACAACTTCTTCTTGGTTTTCATCTGCGGTAGTAGATGAGTTGAATATCTTATTGTATTTACCTGTTTTGCCTGAAAATGCTTCAAGCTGATTAACTAAAAAACTTCTGCCCTCTTCGCTAGCTAAGATTTGGTCCAATTCTTGGAATCTTGCACGAAGTGTTTTGTGGATGTTACCTGAATTATCTTCATTCATTAATATTTCGGCTGTTTTCCTGACGTAATCGAGCAGTTGCGATTCTGCTGCAACTTGTCCGTTTGTTAGGTGATAACAGATGCTAAAGGATTTGTTGTGCAATTCCAGCAGCCTGTTTTTCTCATTGTCAAATAAATCTTTAAATTTTTGCGCGAGAGCACTGTCTTGTCCGGCGACCTCATCGATATAATTCGTCTCCCATAACTTAGAGGGCTCCGATGTAAGCTGAATCATACGTTCCCAGTTCTGCTCGCCGATGGCTTTACGATCTGTGGAAGCGGAATCGGCAGGCGCCGCTATTTTGAAGCCAAGCTTTGTTAGATCATCCGGCGTTAGGTCTTTTGTAAGTTGTGCGAGTGTAGCCATCCGAGCGCCGTGAATTAGAACCTCCTGATGTTCGGTTGGGAGCGCCTCAAATCGCTTCCCCGCCGCTTCCACGACGTATTTATCTGGTCGGCGAAATCCTAACTCTAGGAGTCGCAAGCTATCAACCACTTCGCGTTTTTTCCAATTGTGTTCGATGTCTTTCTTTAAGTTCTCATTACCAGCGGCCAGACCAGCAATCTCCGAGCCTGCCCCAACAGCAAATCCGCCCAGCGCCCCCAAAGGGCCACCAATAACGAACCCGCCACCGGTGGTAGCGGCTAATGGGCCGAGTAGGCTGCCATGGAATTGATGGTCAGTTTTATAAATATATTGTCCGTCGGTAAACCCTCTGTAGCCGTTATAAGCCCCGAGTGCCACAGCGCCAGCACCCAGTGCCTTAGGCCCGCCCTCGAATATGCTGGAGAGACGCGATACCAACGAGCCAATGATCGCGACGTTGCCAATGTGCTTAGCCCCTTCTGCTACAACAGCAGCAGGGGTGCCAGATTGCGCAGTTGTGAACGAAAGTCTATCGACTACGAAATTCGGTAAAAACCAAGAAACGGCGCCCGGGATTAAGGAGTGTTTTGCATCGTTCCTATAATCTGCCTTAAGCATTTCAGCTGCAACGTCTCCAAAAGCCGCAAATCCAAATCCAAGAGGGGCTCGGGCGGTGGCGGGGTTAGGGATAGTAGGGTTCTGACAGACCGTGGTTAAAGAACCTTGAGGCGCTCTTGGGATGGCACTACCTTGCGGAGCAGTGCTTGTTGTGTTTGGTGATACAGAAAGCGTTGTCGTGGCGGTGGAGGCTGGAGCGGTTCCAGCGGGAGGAGTGGTTCCTACAGGTTTTGCCCTATTCAAAATTTCAATTCTCTTACTCAATATTTCCACCGCTTTCTTGAACGTGCTGCCTAGCCCTCTTTCTGGCGGCGTTTTATGGGCTGTTCCGGATGACTTCGGCGACGTGTTCGAATTATTCACTGAAGAGGCTGTAGTTGGTTTGCCTTCTGTTGGAGTTAGGGTGATGGAAGGAACGGCAGACCCTGCGGGCCTGGCTTTTACAGGCCCTGCTGATCCCGCGCCGTTGGTAGTTCTAGGTGCAGTTGAGGACTGGCCTTGCGGGGCTTGTTGCTGCGGCGCTGTCGAAGATGTTGGCGATGGCGGTGGAGTCCTCTGCGCGACTGTGCTGCCAGGAGGCGAAGATGTGTTCGGCCCGCGCGGCCTGGCAGCTTCATCTATTTCGTTAAAAATTTGTCTGGCAAAATCTTCGCTTTCTCCAGCCCTTACGGCCCACTTTTCAGCTGCCTTCCTAAATGCTTGCAGCTTATTTTGGGGTATGTCTGGATTGTTGAGGCTCGCCTTATACGCATCTCTCATATTTACGAACCTTTTCCAATAGTGGGCATTTTCGTTTAATGTTCTGCCACCGCTCTCGCTGCGTGGGCTTGCGGAACTCGTTGCTGCTTTCGGGGCCGGTGTGGTCACAGACGGTTCTGCAATAGTTGGCGTTTTCGACTTAGGCGCTGGAGAGCTTTTCGTTGGTTTAACTTCTGTTGGGGCTAGGGGGATGGAAGGAACGGGAGGCGCTGCGAGCCTGGCATTTACAGGCGCTTGTGTTGGCGCTGGACGATTTGCAGATTCGACCACCGCAGCCGCTACGGCGGGTGAGACCGTTCCTTTGGACGAAAATACTTTTGCTAATTGACCCATCGCATTTTCGACTAAACCTAGTCCCGCAGCTCTAATCGGTAGCAGAGGGCTAATCCTTGCTGAGTAAGTATCTGGATCTAAAAGCTCATCAGCTTTATTCACAGCTAGCTGCGGTGAATTAGACGACTGCGGAGAATCTGCCTCTAAATAAGAGTTATCAGCTCTTTCTTTATTCCTGGCCTCTTTAGCTAATCTCAGTATCTCATCACGACTTATCGTTATCTGCCGCTTCCCACTATCTAGTCTAATCGTAACTTTCTCTATATCCCCAGTAGCAAAAAGATTAAGAAATTTGCCTGTGCGACCATCCGCATTTGCATCATCTTTGAACTTCCCCTTCTCAAACATACATGTGTTGTACACTGCCGTTTTGGAGGTGTTAGCCAGATTGCTAGTAACGGTGGCTGTACGAAAATGACTTGCTGCATTGCCGTGGTAGGTTACAGATACTTTTCCCTGCGCCTCTAAATCTGAGAGATTAATTGTGGCCCTAATCTCGCCTGCGACTATTTTTGCGCGCACGTCATCTGCTAACTCGACGGTGTCAGCTGTGTTCTGATCGTTTTGAACCGTGTGTCTATAATCATAATGTTGCGGCCCTGTTACTGCTTGACTTATTGATCTTTGGAAATTGCGCGGGTCGCAGAGTGGGGTTTCGTAAGTGTGTTGTGCAAAATAGGGCTGAGAGTTATTACATTCGGCATGAGGCTGAATAGTAACAGGACCACCGCAACATCTTCTCCGTCCCATACCTAATCCCCAAAACCCCAAAAAGTTAAAAGTCACTTAACTCGAGGAAGCAAATCTCTATCGCTCACACTCTCTACCTAAAGGTTATGATCAGGGTGAACATAAGTGTGATGTAATCTCCTAACAATAAATAACCCCAACGCCCCTTCCCCCATAACCATACCCAGCCCGCCACATAACCCCTTGTTTTAGCTCAATTAGCCAGAGCTAATGGGCGCATTTTTCAGCAGGACTAAAACTTGGGAGCTATCTCAACCCAGTTCCCTGGTTTTTGGTGTGTTTAGAGGGTGTCTGTCTCCGAACCGCGCAGGAAGCAGTTTCAAAGATATAGCGGGAGAATTGCGACGCCCTAAAGCTGAAAAACAGTTCTGGCAATATCGATACTTATTCTGCTAGCCTCTCCCATAGACCCTCCATTTTTCTTATTAATTAAGATTGAAACTAAAAATACTTTAGCTTCCTAATCTAGGTTTAATCATATGCTTGACCTTGAGCCTTTAAAGAATGCTTTGTCGCAATTAGAAGATGGTCTCCATCTTGCGGAGCAGCCTGGGGCGGCGGAAATAGTCCGTGATGGGGTTATTCAGCGGTTTGAGTACACATACGAGCTGTGCTGGAAGATGTTGCGGCGCCACCTGGAGCTGACAGAGGACGATCCGCAGCGTATCGATCAGCTCGCATTTGGCGATCTTATTCGACTCGGTTTTGAGCGCGGATTGTTGCAATCGAGTTATGATGTTTGGGCCGGGTTCCGACAAGCAAGAGGAACAACTAGCCACACGTGCAATCAACGAAAGGCCGAGCAGGTATACTCCGTGATCCCCTCCTTTTATCGAGAGGCGCGGTTTTTGTACGATAGCCTCGCAAAGGCTAATCGTAATAAGGGAAGGTCATAGCAGGGTGTGGGTGTGATAGGTGTATCGGTCGAGCAGCAAGAGCTTATACGTCAGATTTTACTGAGGTATGTCCCGAATACAGAGGTATGGATATTTGGCTCTAGGGTTAAAGGGCCAGTTAAAGAGAGCTCGGATCTGGATCTCGCCCTGTATCCGGCGAAAACCCTCAGCATGGTAGAAATGGGGCTGCTCCAAGATGCTTTTAGTGAGGCTCCGCTGCCATTTAAAGTCGATTGTATCGATACGACCGCGATAACGCCGGCATTCTTGGCGATTGTCGAGAGGGTGCGGGAGAGGTTTTTGTAGCCGCCTTTCTACCTACCCGCCGTTCCGCACCGCGATTCCCAATCGCCGCGTGTCGCTGTTAATCCCACGTGATTGGGGCGAGTGTACGTGCGTTACGGTTAAGATCGCACTGCGTGGTTGACCTCCGGGGCTGGCAGGGATCGGCAGAGTCTCCCACTGGTTGTTGTCTGATAGTTTTGTTGAAGCTAATAGCTGTCCATGAGTGTCAGTCAGGGTTACGAGCTGGTCGGGCCATGGGGATCTAATTTCAAACACTCCCGGGCCCTCTAATGCGGGGATCTTTAGCTCGGTTACTCTCGAAGTGATCCAACAATACTCCTCGCTGAGCGTATTGGGACAGTTTGGCCACAACCGCGTCTTGCCAGCTATAAACGAGAGCGAACTGGGGACGCGGCGAGCAGCCTTCTCGATGCCGCTCTGCTTGGCTCGTACTACTGAAATCGCTGGATTGTTCGGAACGCGCTGCGGCCACGGTTCTCCGGGGATACTGGTGACTAACTCGGTCAACTCAGCATCGAGGATTGACACGTCAGATGGGATGACGATGTACTCATAGCCAGCTTGCAGCAGGTGAGCAAGGGAGAACTTTGCCGAGTTGAATGCATCGACTCCGCGGAGTGAAAAGGTAGCTATCGGTAGTTGGAGGTTTCCTGCAACAGCTATATCTGTGGCGCTTGATCCTTGGGCGTGTTCGGTGACCCAGGCAACCGCAGCATCACGTGAGTCGTGTTGAGGGATCGATCGTTGCAACATCGCGTACGATGAGCTAGCGATGGGCCACAGGGCTACAACAGCAATCGCGCTGGCTACCATGTGTTGCCAGCGGCGATCCTTAACGGTGCTGACGAGCGCTGCGATTCCAACGCCAGCGAGAGTTGCAGCGTACGGCACCATGACTACCATGTTGCGAGTAAAGTGCGCCTTCTGGGCGATCATCAGCACGGCATACGGCAGCGGAAATGCCAGTAAGAGCAGGAACGCGCGGCGATCGTACACCGAGAGCCACGACCCCCCCACAAGTGCCAGCACCGCAGCACTGACCCCAACTCCATCCGAGAGCCCCCAGCGTAGGTAGAGCAGGGCTTGCGGCCATCCACGGCCAGCTGTGTGGCCCTCGTGGCCGGCCTCACCGTAGTGCCAGACTTCGTACGAGATGCCTTTGATAAATTGATCAAAAGCTAGCACGGTGTAGGGTGCACCGAGTAGAAATCCTAGCACAGGCACGGTGCTAGCGATGATAAAGCCCTTTAGGCCTCTGTCGCAGAGCCACCAGAGAGCAAGCGGAACGAGCACTACAGGTGCTGCGTTGTACTTCGCCGCGCATGCCAGTCCGGCGAGCACGGCACAAACAACCAGGTGCCGCGTGCGATACCTGGTGAGTGCCCAGAAGGCGTACGCGGTAGTGGTGATACACAGTAATCCCATCAGGGTGTCAACACCGATGATGTATGAATTCCGCACAACTTCCGGCGAGGCGATAACGATAAGTCCAGCAGCAAAGGCAACGCGTATCGAGTGTCTCAAGAGTCCTACAACAAGAAAGGTCGCAACCGCCATCAGAGCGCTCCACACCGCGCTCTCAAGCCGCAGAGCTGCAACGATACGTGGGTGCGATGGTGTGTAAGAGTATCCAGCTAGTCCGTATGGGTCGCGGGTGCGGATATCACCGATGTTTGTTAGTCGACCAGCGCGGTGCTCGTACCAAGCAGCGATATAGACAACGGGGAGGCGCAGGTAGAAGTGTAGCGCTGGTTTGTTAAAGTAATACGGATGTAAATCACCACGCGCAGCCATCTCAACGGTCCGGTTAAAATGGTGCGCATCGTCTTCGTAGTGAAGGTACTTTGCGTTACTGAGGATTAAGGGCAACGAAGTCGCTAAACTGGTCAAACACAGGATCACACAGCAGACTATCTTTGCGATCCACCGTCTGCGTGCTGTCATGGCGACTTCGTTGCTCCGTAAACGTAGGGCTATCCCCGGTATGAGATAACCTGCTCTTTGGCAAAGCGGACCTTTTTGGCGTTGGCGTAAGCATCGTCAGCAGCGCGGTATCCCAGAGCGCACACTACGCGAGTCGAGTACGGTGAAGCTTCAAGTCCTAACAGCTTGTTGTATTGGGCTGGGTCGATCCCTTCAAGGGGGCAGGTGTCGATACCGAGTGTGGCAGCGCTTGATAGCAGAAACCCTAGCGCTAAGTATGCCTGGCGCGATGTCCAGGCTTCAACAGAGTTGGTTTCTGTTAGGTGTTTAACAAACCCTGCTATCATCCCGCGGTAGCTAGCAAGCTCAGTTGGTGCTTGATTGCGCGTTGCTGCGATTGCGCTAATCAAACCGTCGATAGTCTCATCAGTAATTGTCTTAAGTGAGGCGATCACCACTAGGTGCGAAGCATCAACTATCTGCGGTTGATTCCACGAGTGAGCTTGTAGCTCCTTGCGCAGGGTCGGGTTTGAAACCACAACGAAGTGCCAAGGTTGCAGGCCAAATGATGACGGGGCGAGCCGTAGCGCCTCCTCTAGAGCATGCCAGGCATCGGCTGGGATAGTTTTTGTGGCGTCAAAGCGCTTTGTAGCGTAGCGCCATGCCAGGGACTCTTCGATACTTGCAGGGGTAGCGGTAGTTTTCATAGGTAATATCCGTTATCTTTTTCATTCCACGCCATGTGATAACACAATTAATGCTCCGGCTGGTAGTCTCCGCGGTGAAAACTCTTCGGCAAGTGCCAAAGACTTGATCTCAATCGTGACATTACGATCTGAGAACGTATCGAGCGCGATATTGCGGGCAACGTCCGATGTGCTGGCTGACGAGTGGTTAGTAAAGTACACAACTCCTCGCTCCGGGTGTAGGATGCTGAGCACCAGGGAGACTATCTCGGGGGCCTTATCATCGAGGGTCCAGGTGTTCTGCTTTGATACTCGACTAAACGATGGAGGGTCTATAATCACGACATCGTAGCGGTTTCCTTTGCGTGCTTCGCGGGCCATAAAGGCGAGCGCATCATCGACTATCCAGCGTACCCGGTCGTGGGCGATAGAGTTCAGCGAGGCGTTGTGCTTAGCCCGCTCAATGGCGCGCTTGGCGAGGTCAACGTGAGTTACCTGGACGTTTGGCAGTCCAGCACAATAACAGGTAGCGAGGCCAGTATAGGCAAAGAGATTAAGAACCTGGATCGGTCGCTCAAGACCTTTTGAGAGCGATGTAATAGCGGTGCCTACCTCAGGCAGGTACATAGCATGCTCAGGAAAGAGCCCGACCTGGCCATTAGACATAAGCTCAAGCTCAAAAGTTACACCGGCGATAGCGGCCTTCCACGTTGAAAAGGGGTGCCCTGAGCGTTCCCAACGATCGGGGGGGTGGTACGTGGCGTTAGCATCATCCCACGTTGTTTTAGGTTGGCGTCTACGCCAGGTGCTGAGAGATGATGGGCGGTCGATAATAGTGTCGCCAAACCGTTCGAGTTTTCGGCCAGCGCCTGAATCGAGAAGAGTATAGCCTGTGATTGTAGAGGTCATGGGGAGGAGTATGTCACAGATAGGGGGGTAATGCGATTCGTGGTTGTAAATGGAGATTTGTTGATGTCTTTGGGGATTTGAAGGAAAAAAAAGGGAGGTAAACGTAGCTTGCAAGGGAGAGATGGAGAGCGAGAGAGATGGAGCGAGAGAGATGGAACCTTGCAAGCTACGCTTCCGTCCGCTTCTTGATTGGGTATTTAGCAATCCGAGTGCCAACGAGTAAAAAATCTGACCTTTGTGGGCCCGCATGATCAAAGATCAATCGATTTTATTGGTTAGCATTTGCGAGTTTATCGTGCCCTATACGGATGATTCGTAGCTACTATGCGCTGACTTGCGCCTCGTAGTACGCAAAGAGTGCAGACCTATCTAGCACCTGCTGCGTGCGTCTCAGCCTGTTGGGCGCGTTTGAATTCCGCGTACTCCTCAGGTGATACATTGCGGTGCTGCACCCTAAACCGGAGCACGTCACGCAACATCCTTAGAGAATCCACCACCAGATTCACCTTTGAGCCGGGGATATTATTCCAGTTGATGGCGACTTCATGAATAGTGATGCTGGCTTTTGTGGCGATGTATAGAAGCTCTACATCGAAGCTAAATCGATCTGACTGCTGGCGGGGAAAGAGAAAGAGTGCTGCGTTGCGGGTGAACATCTTAAAGCCACACTGGGTGTCAGTAATCGATGGCAAGAGCACCGTATTTACCCAGCGATTAAATATCCGCCCTAGGAATCTACGGTGAACGGAGGTTGAGACCTTGGTGTCGATGCTTGCCAGAGCACGTGATCCGATAGCTATCTCGCCGCCGCTTGTGATGACACCATACAATCTCGAAAATTCGCTGATCGGAGTCGCACCATCAGCATCTGCAAAGAGGATCGTCTTGCCGTGGCTGTTTAGCACGCCGAGCCGCACTGCATGGCCCTTGCCCTGGTTTTTGGGGAGTTGAATTAGCTTGACCTGTTGGCGTACCCGTTCAAATTTTCTGACGACCTCGCATGTCCCGTCCCGGCTTCCATCGTCAACAACGATGATCTCGTACGAAAACGACTGTCGGTCAAAGTAGTCGATCATATCGATCAAGGTAGGTGGCAGCCGACGCTCCTCGTTGTAGGCTGGGATTACGACACTCACGTCAACCTGCAGAGCGGTAGGTTCCTGATTCTCAAGCCAATTACGCACTGAGTGCTGCTGGTCGGTAGTTGGGGGTGTTGGAGGTATCATCGGTGCGCTAATCAGGTGGACAGGTTATCTTTCAGTATCACTCTAGCGTATTCCAAAACTCCTTAGCGAATCAGGACTTTTGGAGATCACTATAGTACTCAAAATGAAACGCACCCAGTATTGTAGTCTATGCTGCGCGTGATCAGAAGGAGTACAATCAACAAATAGCGGCTAAAGCTCGCGTCTTCCGCTGCTACTATAACGATGCTCTACTGAGAGGCGCGGGTGCACAGTAGAGAGTGGCGGTAGAGGGTATATGGTAAAACAGTTTTTGTTTTGTGGCTCCTAATCAAGCAATCGGGCTTAAAAAATCGATGCCCTATGAGGCGGGAGCACCCTTATCATGTGTAGTTGCTGTCTAATAAGATGGACGGGAGGAGGGCGCGAATGAAAGTTATCAGTTCAGAGGTGTTGTATCAGGGGCGGCTTCGCGGTGTTCGTGAGCTTATCGAAAATGACCGTGGGGTGCGGTACTTTCATGAGACTATCGTTCATCCAGGAGCGGTGGTTGTCTTGCCGCTAACAGCTAACGGTGAGATTATCTGCGTTTCTCAATACCGATGTTCTATCGGCGCTACGGTACTTGAGCTGCCGGCCGGTACGCTTGAGAAAGATGAGCCGCCACTAGAGTGCGCTAAGCGCGAGATCCAGGAGGAGATCGGTTTTGCCGCCCGCACCATGGTGGCCTTAGGAACGCTCCTTCCGGCGCCTGGTTTCTGTAACGAGGTGCAGCACCTCTTCGTCGCGCAGGATCTCTATCCGCAGAGCGCAGAGCAGGATGAAGATGAGGAGATCTCTGTAGTGAGGATGTCGGTGCTAGAGTTTGAGCAGGGGGTTACTTCGGGAGCAATTAACGATGCCAAGACTATTGCGCTGTTTTTCCGAGCACGACTAGCTGGTTTCGTGTAGCTTTGAGAGCCGGACAGAGAGGTGGCGCGATAACGTTATTAGGCTTACATAACTATGGTCTTTCGTAAAATTCTTAAACTTACCGGAAGTGTGCAGCGTGGTTTGGCGGTGATAACGCTGGCGTGCGGGTTTCTTATGATGTGGGGTAGCTCGCGAGGATCGCTCGAGAGCGGTTCAAGTAATGCGGTACTTCGTAAGGAAGCTATTGAGATAGACCCGCTCTTGCCTGATGGTCGAAACAATCAATCAGTTGTGGTGGCAGCTGGGCGTTTTAGTTCGGCCGAGATGCTTGATGATGAGATTCTTAAACCGAGTCAGTTTCTGGTCCTGCGACGCAGGGTTGAGATGTATCAGTGGCGGGAGGTCAAGGGATCAACGGATGATGCGCCGCAGTATTCACTCGACTGGCATGAGGGGCAGATAGATTTCTTTAAGTTTAAAGAGACCGCGGGGCATGAGAACCCATTGTTGCGTTATGTACCGTTTACTCGCCGTGTCAGCGCTTCAGTTTTTGGAGCCTTTGACGGCTCAGGCTTACTGTCGGCAGTTCGGCAGTTGTCTCCGCTAGCAATTACGGCAGATATGCTTAAAGACCCATCACTGCAAATCGTAGAGGGTAAGGTATTTATACCGCGCTCTACTGCACTTGCTGAGGAGCCCATGCTCGGTGATATGCGGGTGTGGTATGAGGCATTACCACAGGGTGATTACACGGTGCTTACACGCCAAGTGGATGAGCGTAATCTCGTTGGGGCAGATCCGGCACATGCCATGGTACTGCGTCGTGGCCTGCTCAGTGCAGATGAGCTGTTCGCTGCGGAAAATCAGGAGACGGAGCGAGTCTCAACTGGACTGCTGTACCTGGGCGGGTGCCTCTTTTTTCTCGGATTGTATTCAACCTTAGCGCCACTCGCGGAGCATTTTAATTTACGCCCGAAAATCAACCTGGAAGGAGCGCCAGCTTTAGCACTGGTGTGCGCTGCGGTATCAGCGGCAGCGGTAGTCGTATTTTTTGTAGTTGGGCAGTTTGGTTAGCTGGCGCTAGTGTATCTGTGGCTCAGACGTATCATCATCGTCATCAGTATCATCTGCACCGCTGGTGCTGCGAGCGCCTTTGATGACTCGCAAGTTCGAGCGGCTTTTAAGCTTCTGCAACTTCCAATCGTAGTAGCGAAGTGCCAGCTGATTCTTCAAGCGGAGAGCGCGGTGGCGATACATGTACAGATAACACAGCGCGGCGGTGAGGAGTTCGGGAAGCACCGGTAGAACCCCACTAAACACGGCGCTAAGAACCACAAATCCAAGTCCGATTAAGGCGAATGTTTTGCCGGTAATCGGTGTGCCCCAGAAGTTAAGCCTTTCGTGTGAGAAATGAGCAACCAGGCCGTAGATTATCCAGAGGGTTGAGATAACCTGCCTAGCTCCGGGGTAGATTGCGTTAGCAAAAGTGCTTGGCGAGATGAGTGTTAGGATTAGTACGAGCACTTGAGCGATAAGTGGTATACCGAGCACTACCGCAAGAAAGCGCTTTGTGCTCCAGCGACTTTCAAGCATGCCACCGATACTGTAGATGATTAGGGTTCCAAAGATAATTTCGGGAGGAGAAATTGCAACCAGTAGCGAGGTAAAAGGGCGCCACAGCTCGAGCCCAAATAGGGTTTTTATAGGGGAAAAGAGCAACCACAGAGCGCCGGAATGGCCTAGTAGTCCCTGAAAAACAGAGACAACGATCATCGCAATAGCGATCTGGTGCGCCTTGGAGTGAAAAGATGGTGTAGGAAA
Source organism: Bdellovibrionota bacterium (assembly GCA_040402735.1). Lineage (GTDB taxonomy): Bacteria > Bdellovibrionota_C > UBA2361 > UBA2361 > OMII01 > OMII01. Next base: position 14,045 of record JBBALZ010000010.1, on the reverse strand, counting down.
GAAGCGGTTCATTTGCAAGCTAGTCTAGTGCATTTATCGCACTCTCGGTAGTCATGGCGAGAGTTTGCTGCGGTGGTTAGCGGGGCTGGTAAAAGGGGGCTGCATTGGTATTCAATCTATCCTTTATCAGCAGGAGGGCCCCACAGAGAAGAAGGCTCGCGGTCGGCATATAGTAGCGCTCGTGCATGATGTTTACCGATGATACAAACGCCACATGAACTACGTGAAGCAGCGCTCCTATATATGCGAATAGAAGAAAATGTCTGTTGGTTGAGCGACGGCATATAGCAAGCATAACAAAGGCTGGAGTAGCCCAAATTAAGGTTGATATGCCGACCAACACGGCGAATGCATAGCTAAGCGGATACTCCCGTATGTAAGCTGAAGCTAGCGCGAGTTGGGCCCTGTTAGCTTCCAATAGAGAAACGCCGCTACGTTGTCTCGCTAAATCCGCTAAACTCAGATTAGCTCCCCCAATATCTAAGGCCCTTAGCGGCTCAAGGGAGATGAGCTCAAAAAACAGATATTCCTTACCCAGCTTTTGAGGCTTATGTGTGTAGAAGGATCGATAGCTTGCTGTCTGCGGGTCATTCGGTATGGCTGGTTCCTCTCCCAGTAGACTGACAAGTGCATATACATGGCCCTCTACAGGTGCCATCGTAAGCCTGTCAAAGCGGCTTAAATTGAAGATCAGCCATAGCAGAACCGGGGTCATCCCGAATGTGAGAGCAGCTAGGTCTCTCTTTCTTCTGTCTGAAATGACGATAGCCAATGCACACAGAAGCACCGGATAGACAATAAAATCAGGCCTAATTAAAGCGATTAGACAAGCAGAAAATATACAAAGTGCCAAAGAGCAGCCAGAGCGAGTTCGTGAATACCGAATGAAGAATGAAGCTGCACACACACTAAAGCAGAAAACAGACCATTCCGGCATTACTTTAAACAAGTGTGGGCGCATCAGGATGCTCGATATCAAAAGAAGCCCAACGAGCTCTAATCGGGCTACATAGCCTGAGAGCGCCCACACAAAAGAGCTAGCTGCTAGCATCCATAGCACAGCATGGACAACAATAAGAGCTTGAGCAAATGTCAGTCCCCACTGTTCAAAAAAGAGGGCGATTGCAAGGATGATTGGATAGCCGGGTGTACGAACAACTAACGGATCCGCTATTACTCTAGTCTTATCTACTAGTCCAACTTTAATTCCAGAGAGAACGCTTGCGTATTGGAGGTATTGGTCGGTGTCATTTCCAAGCGCGCCGACCATCAAAGTTCCTTGAGATGACGGTACGACTTTAAAAAACCATATCAGCGAGGCCATAACAAATGTTACTCGCGTTAGATTTCCCAATATAATCCTATAAATGCTCATTTTATTATGTCAAAGAGTCTAGTGCATTTATCGCACTCTTGGTAGTCATGGCGAGAGTTTGCTGCGCGGCGGAAGATTCCCCCGTTCAGATAGTTCACGGGCAAACAGATTGGGAAGGGAGACACCGGTGATTGTTTCTAGTCCCGTTGCTAAGCTGCGTAACAGCGCTATCTTCTCAAACGGATTGCATGGCTTCCAGTACGGTTGTTCAGTTCTGAGTTTGAGCGATAGGGTTGTATCAACGCAATCAATCAGAAAGGTGTCGGTTACAACAGGAGTAAAGCTTAATCGGGTGATCACAAAACGGCTGGTAAAAAACTCAAGTCCTAACCGGAAATACTGTGGCTCAATCGGGGCTGCCGCGCCGAGTAGCCACCACGGTAACCACTCTGGCAATGTTGCAGCGCGTTGTGTGTGTACTGAATGAACGATCGTGCGGGAGCCCTCAAAACGATCGAAGCGTGAGTGGCACGAGTAGTGAAACGGTTCCCAGACAAAATCACTAGTGTCAGAATTGTTGGCAGTTGTTCCCGTGGCGATAGTTCCGCCAATGGTCAAGATCTCTTCACCGGCTGGACTAGGGGCCCCGGGGACGAGCGGGCTCTCGTGAGGATCGCGTCCCTTGATGTTACGTAGCTCGCGACAGTCATCCTCCGGAAGGGCGCCCTCTGGGCAGAGGTGAATCCTCATCGTACGGAGTACTAGGTCGAGAGCCTGGGATACGAGGTGTTGTTTGAGTTCGAATGTGACTGAGAATTCAGAAGAGTATCCGCCCAAAACCCAGTTTCGATACAACTCAAAATGTTTTGTGGATGGTGTAACCATGTAATTAAGAGAAGCGTATCACTACCGGGTAGGGGATTCGGAACGACGCATATGATCCTAAATTCGGCAGTTGCGGGTGTGAAAATAGCGCATATACTCGAAATCACTTTAAGCTTTTGAATTTGCGGTGCTCTCCCTGACTGTGTCAGGGTTTAAGCCTCAGCAAATATCAAAATCCTTTGTGCTTTCGAGTATCTGCACCATTTTTATCCTCCTTAACTACCGAATTTAGGATGACAGATTTTTTGTCTTAGCTAAGTCCCCAGTATACCCAAAAAAAAACCGCTATCAATGAAATAGCGCTGGTACTTTTAGTGAGCTTAAACGGGAGCTTTTCGCAGCTTTTGAAAACTGTGTTGCGAGAGTATCCAGACTAATTGCGCCGCTGTGATTGATGAAAAAAATGCTGCTCGGCAAAAAAAAGTAGGAACGGATTACGCAACTGTTGTGCTAGGGTGGCCTCTCGGTTGTAGGTCAGAGCTCTCATAAAAGCTATGATCCGGTTCATAGAGCGGGTTTTTTAAGTAAGACCATCTTTCTCGCAGTGTGTTGGGAGTTAGGGCATGATTGAACTGGGCATAGTCGACCTGAGCGCCGATGGCCGCCGCAGACTTTCATCGTTGGTGGAACGGTGGTCGTGGAAAGCGCCAGATACTAGGGTCTCGGTTCCTAGACTATCGCTACACTTGCTTTCTCCAGAAGAGGTTCGTTTTCATGGCTCACTTGATGTGTGTGTTATTGGCCCAGAGCTTGTTGGGTGTGATGCCGCGTTCGTCAACAATTTACGCCAACAGATCCCAGATAAGATACTCCTCTGTGTTCTAGACTCGCGCACGTACTCGTTTAGTCTCGTAGAGCAGCTCGGGCGTTTGGGTGTTGATGATGTTCTGATTGACACGGCGACGAGTGATGAGTTCTTTCGTCGCATTCTTCTGTTGCAGCGTAGGGTTCAGAATAAAAAGCGTGGTCGATTCGCCGTAGTCGATTCAGCACGAGGCGGTGTTGGTAGAACTTTCTTGACGGCTGCACTCGCTGAAGGGTGGTTTAGTAAGGGACAGCGGGTCTGTGTGATTGATTGCGATGTAGTTTCGCAAGACCTAACCAGGTTTCTCCAGGTGCGGCCGCATGTTAATGAATCGCTCCGATTGTTGGTCGATCAACAACGTGTTGTTACCTCAGAGACCGTTGCTGAATGTGTTCGCCCAGTGTGGCTCGATGAGCCCCGGTTTGCCTGCGTTGCTCCAGCCGCCGGTGGCGATGAAACTCTCTTCTCAACGCCTCATGTGCAACGTGGTTTAGTGGCAGTTATAGAGGCACTTCTGTTGCAATACGACAGAGTTGTTGTTGATACATCGGGACTCGTTTCGTCGGCTCGTAATACGCTTTTTCAAGTGTGCGATGATCTCTTTTTTGTTGTAAATCGTGATGCGAGCGCGGCGTACGCTAATCGTCAGGCGCTTTCGCTGATAGCAGGATTCCTGCGGCCCGATGCGAAGCTTACAACATTAATCAATGACAACGGGGTAGGCTCGTCCCCGATTGCGTTACTTAAGGACCAAGTGGTGGTTATCGCAGGTCGTCCGATGACCTATGTAACTCTGCCGCGCTCCGCGCAAGCAGCGGCCTGGGTGTGTAGCGGCTATACACCGTATCGTTTTCTCCGTAGAAGTCTGCAGAGTGTGCTAACAACGGTAGAGGAGGGCACCCCCAAGGTGTCTTCACTGCCAAAAGTTGTTGGAGCGCTTGCGGGAGCGTTGTCTGCATTCGTCAAGCGTCTATCGCTTGCGTTCGGATGGCGACGGGGAAGAAAGAGCAGAAAGAGCGCTTCGAGAGCTCCGTGGGGTGCGCAGCCAACATTGGTTTCAAACCCCCTCCTATCGATCGGTCACGCCATCCCGGAAGATGGGGCGCTCGTGTCGAAGCCCGTTCTGCTTGGTTAAAGAAGTGTTATCCCGCGCCAACAAGGGTATCTCCTTAGCGGCGCGGGGTAGTAGTTAGTTGAATGATAATAATTATTGATGCTCCCAGGTGTATCGGGAGCTCATGACAAGGAGATGCTATGGGAAAGTCAGTAAGTAAGAGAGAGCGCGGATATACCCTTCTTGAGTACTGTGCAGGGGCAGCGATTATCGCTGGCATTCTGTGGACAGCGCTTTCGAACCTCGGCACGGACCTTACAGGTTTGTTGAATGCTGTAGGTGCATGGTCTAACTCACGTCGAGACGGCATCGTTCAGGAGTAATCGAAACGAGAGACAGGACTTTTTCATGGCAACTCGCGTATCGGGATCTCAACTTAGGCGTTATTCATCAGCAGGTACTCTGCTCGGGGTAGTAGCGATTGCGTGTGGTGTTGGGTCGGCCGCATACTTGGCGGGGAAGCGACTGGCACCGTCCCCGGTACGCGAGCAGTACAAGGCCTTCGTGCCTGAGTACAACACGGTAGAGGTTCCCGTTCCGGTACGTCCGGTGCCGGCGGGAACCTTTGTGCGTGATATTAAAGTTAAGATGGAGAAGTTTCCTGATCACCAACTACCAGAAGGAGCGCTCAAAGACCTCCGTCTCTTGGGGGAGAGCGTTGCCTTGGTAGCGCTTCCTGGCGGGTTGCCGATTATGGAGGCCAATATCGGCAGCCAAGATGAGGCAACCAATCCGATCCTTGGCAGGATTCCTCCCGGGATGCGAGCGATGACGGTTAAGGTCGATGCCACATCAGCGGTCGAGGGTTGGGCTCGTAGTGGATCGATAGTCGATGTTCTTTTGGTTGAAAAGACCAAGACCACTGTTGTTGCTGAGCAGGTGCGGGTCATCTCTGCTGAGCGGTCACTCTCCCCGGTTGATACGGGGCGTGGTCCCGGGACAAATGGCGGCGTACCGAGCACGGTAACGCTTCTGGTAACACAAGAGCAGTGTTTGGCGATCAACACCGCTGTACCGCTTGGTAAGATAGCCTTTGCGCTCCGCAGCTCTAAGGATGCTGAGCAGTGGCGTGATACCCATTTCTCATCGGATGACCTCTCGCAGCACAAGAAGCCGGTCGGCAAAGCTCGAGTGGGTGGAGTGGTAACTTTTGGAAACGGCTCCGATCGTAAACAGTACGCGCTTGTAGATGGCGACTGGATTCCAGCAGATACCGTTCCGCAGGGCTTCTTTCTGCAATCAAATCTCACAAAGGGAGCAGACGGGGATGTCCATTAGTGAGCAGGTAACCCGCTCAACATCAACTCTCTCGCCGCTACTGGCGCATGTGCTTGAAGATGTGCGGCGCCAGCTGGCCTATTCGGGTGCTGGCAAAGTGGGTGCTCCGCATCAGGATGTTGCGCTTGCAATAGCAGAATCAGCCACGCGAGTTGGTGTTGAGCTTTCAAGCTTTGAGCGTGACGAAATCCTGACGCACCTTGAGGGTGATGTTCACACGTTCGGTATTTTGCAGCCGCTTATCGATGATCCTAAAGTGTCGGATATCATCGTTGCCGGTTTCTCTAAAGTATCTGTCCAGCAGGGAAGGAGGAGTTATCGGACTCAGGTAAAGTTTCCCGATCAACGCGCTTACGAAGCGTACGTCGAGCGCTTGCTCCACCGAGCTGGGTCGGCTTACTCAACCAAGCAACCGATAGCCGACGGCATGGTGGGAGCGCTCGTGCGTATTCACGCAGTGCATAAGACGCTGTGTGATGATGGGCCCTATCTGACGATTCGAATTAACCGCTTTACGTCAGTGGCTCTTGATGACCTTGAGCGTGCTGGTCTGGCACCTCGTCCGATCTTTGACTATCTCCGAGCGATCGTTGGAATCAGTCGCACGGTGATGATCGTTGGTGAGGTGGGAACGGGTAAGACCACCCTGGCGCGAGCGCTGGCTGGAACGATTCCAGCGGATGAATCGGTGTTGGTTATTGAAGATACTCCGGAGATAAGGCTCGATCATCCGCATGTGCGCTACATGACCACCCGCGAGGAGAACCTGGAGGGAACCGGTAAGGTTTCTCCGGCGCAGTGTATTCGCGCAGGGATGCGTATGGCGATGAATCGCATTATTTTTGGCGAGATCCGCGATGCAGAAGCTGCAGAAGCGTTCGTTGATGTCTGCGCATCTGGTCACTCAGGGTTATCCACAGTACATGGTCGGAGTGTGGTTGATGCGGTGACCCGTTTAGAGCTCTTTCTAGCGCGTGTTCAAAAGAACGCTGACCGCGGACTACTTGGAGCTCAGGTAGCTACGGCGGTGCAGGTGATGGTGGTTGTTGATGTGTGTAAGCACACCGGTATGCGCAGAATTATGGAGGTACGCGAGCTTGGGCCAGTCGCGGATGGTGTCCTTAGGCAGCGCGAGATCTTTGCCTACCGCTGCACGAATGGACATCCACACTGGGCGGTCGTTACCCGAGTTAGTGCCTTCCGTGAAAAGTTAGAGCAGGAGCCATATCGACTAAAGTTATCGAGTCTGCCAGAGATGCTTGAACTCCCTCTGGATGTTTCATACCGCGAGGCGGCGCTCTCGCTTAAGAGGTGATAATGAGAGGACTGGTAGCTGCTAATCGCGCCATAGTTTCACAGTTACTGGCCTCGTATGAGAGGCCCAGGGTAAAGAGTAGTGCCAAACCTACATCAGTTCTGGGACAAGCGCAGGTATCGCTGATACGTAGGCATGTGTCGCCGAAAGGTATACGGCGCTATGCAGCGGTCGTCGTTATTGTTGCTGGCCTTGTTGCAAGTAGCTTTTTGTTTCTTGGGGCGCTTATTGTGTGCGTCCTTGGGGTGTTTGGGTTGATCTCGTATGCTAGGCGAAAAGAAAAGAAACGTCACAGTGCAATTGAACGCGATCTACCAGCTCTCTTAACTTCGGTTGCTTCGTCTGTGCGAGCAGGTATCGATCCATTGCAAGCAATCTGCGACGCAGAGGAGTATTTTCCGGCTGACTCACCATTTGTGAGTGAAGTACGGCTTTTTAAGGAGAAAATTGCTCAGGGTGAGGACGAATACGACACGATAGAACAGCTCCTTGCAGGAGATGATCACGCTGATATAGAGCTCTTTAAGCGCTGCATCATTCTCTCTAGACGCCACGGAAGCTCTCTGGCTGATCCGCTTCACCGTGTCGTGCGAGTTGTTCGCCAGCGCCAATCATTTAAGCGTAAAACACGCGCAGCCTTGGCGATGCACAGGATGTCGGCGCTCGGTATTGCGCTCTGCGCTATCCTAATCGCGGTGATGCAAATAGCGATGAACTCAAAAGGTGTTGCGCTGGCCTTTGAAAAGACAGCAGGTGTTGTGCTGCTTAGTGTCGGAGGAGTGCTTATAGCGTTCGGCGTAGGTTGGATGCTCTGTATGGGCAAAGAGGAGAAGTTGTAGCGATGTCGTTAGCGATCAGTTTTATTATCGCTATCTCTGGAGCAGTAATGTTAGTGCTCTCATCTCGCTGGGGTGGGCGTGAAAGCACTATGGTTACGGCAGCTTTGCTCTCTGAGGATGCTCTACAACCTAGCGAGTCGCTGCGATCTCCCTTTTCCGATCAGCAACAGGATAACCCCAAAGCACGACGCACAGCGTGGCTAATCGGAGCTGGCATGGGTGTTCTCGTTGCGTTTTTGTTTCTGAAGGTGTCGGTTTCTACTCTGCTTGTAGTTGCAATGGTTGGCGCATTGGCCGGTGAGTTGTATACGAGTCGGCGAAAAGAGGCTCGTGAGAAGCTACGCCTTCGGAAGATGGAGTTTTACCTCCCAACAGTTATGGAGCGTATCGTTATGGCGGTTGGGTCTGGCCTAGATATCGTGCCGGCGCTACGTGAGGCTTCCTATAAGGCAAAAGATCCGGTATCGGAGCTTATGCGCTGGATCGTTGTGCTCTCAGAGAGCGGCACTCCAGTAGAGTCGGCGTTTGAGTTGGCTTCGCAGCAGCGGGTAACCTCTTCTGTAAAGCACGCCTGTATTCATCTCGGACTAGCCTATCGTCAGGGAGGAGAGATCGTACGTCCGCTTAAGGAGTTAAGTGACGCAACCCAGGTGGCCTATCAAGAGACAGTAGAAGAGCAGATAGCAAAGTTACCGGTGAAGGCAGTGTTGCCACTTGTGCTTACCTTTACTGGACTAATCGTCTGTTTCCTTACCGTTCCATTGATGCAAGTTGGTTCGCTTACAAAGGAGGTGGCAAGTGTCGCTTCGCGCTAATCAGCTACACACTTCACAGCGACAAACAAGTCAGCAAAGAAGTCAGGCACGGCACCTGATCCCAGGCGGCGAGCGTGGATTGGTAACAGTTCTCTTTGCGGCGATTGTTCTTCCGCTTATCTTTATCATGCTGACAATTACCGTTGAGTTAGCTCATTTTTTTGGGGTGCGCGATGAACTCCAACGAGTTTTAGACCGCGAGGCACACGATGCGTTGGTGCGAGGTTCAACTGAGGAAGATGTCGTTCAAGCTGTCCGGCAGCGGATGCGTAATGTGACCGGCATGGCAGCGCTTACGAGTGTGCGACAGATGCGGTCTCCTGCTCGCAGTATGGTAGAGGCGCGAGCAGAGTACCGCGGCGCATTTTTTCAGTTCGTACAGGATTTTACCGGACAGAACCGCACGATCCTGCCCATATTGCTTAGGTCTCAGGTGCGGATTCAATCGGCAGCAGCACTAGTGATAGTGGATAGAGGCGTACCTAGTGGTGTGGATCCGTGCGCCGATCAGGGGCTGCGAGCGATGACGCAATTTGTTGATCGGCTCACTGAGTCATGGATGGAGGTTGCCCAGGCACGGGTCGCAGTTGGGGTCTTTCCTGGAGCCACTCAGATTACTCCAGGAGTTGTTGCTCCAGTGGAGCTTCTTGCAAGTGACGCCCGAGATGCGCTACCACGGTGTCGCGGCGCGGACACCTCTACCTCGTTTGATCTACAGGCAGTCCGCGGCAATGTAGGAGTTCCACCGGATGCTTACAGCGTTGCATTCGACCTAAGAGATATCGCCGATGAGCAGGTCGTGCAGCAGCCCCGCGAAGTGCGTTCAATCGTTCTTGTGCTTAGACGAGATCGTTACGATCAGGGGTATGCACAGAGTGTGTTTAACCTTCTACAGGAATCGGCTCAAGGAGTTCCGTTTTCGATCGATATGTATGTTGTGGTGCTTGATAACACACAGACAATAGATAGCAGGCCGTTATCAATTGGGATTAACGGCGGAGTTTACCGTGAAATCGGAGCAGCGGCGAGTGAACTAACAGGGTTCCGATTGCTTGGGACGATGTCTCAAGCGCTGACCGATAGGATCGTTTTGGAGAACTAGTGACGTGATGATGCGTAAGAGACAGTGTGGGTTTGTAGCGCTGGAGACAGCGGCTTGGTGTCTGATGCTATTGCCGCTTGGGCTCTTGGGTATCTCAATGTATGCGCTCGCGCACGATGAAAATATAGTGCAGATGCTGCCAGAGTCATTAATGCGCGAAACAGTTGGTCGGGTTATGACCTGGCGCTCTGATGGAGACAGGGGCGTGTACGAGGTAAACCAGGCTCGTTTGGTGACGATCATAGAAGGGTTGCGTGATAGAGCAGTGACGGGGCTGCAACAGGCATCTTTTAAATTAGGAGATATCTCATCGAGAGCCTGCTACTGGGTGTACGATGTAGATCCTGATACCGGAGTAGTCGAGAATAATCCGATCATGAGTGACTGCCGTAGTAAGGGTGCGATTGGGGCTAGCTTAGCACTCGATACGCCCCGAATTAATCGTATACGTCGGGGCGTAGCAAAGCCTATCGTATTAGGGGGTGAAGTCGCAGAGTTTGTTTCACAGGTTGCTCTGGTTGGTGTGGCGATTGGGGGCAGATATCAAGGATTAGCGGAATATCTGCGAGATGAAATGGTGCAGCATGGAGCTGTCTGGGTTCCACGAGAGGATGTAGTTCTATGAGAGATATAGTAACAAAAGTTATGAGTCGGTGGAGTCGACGTCGTGCCGTTGGTGAGGATACAAGGCGACTGCCGTCTCTGGTCAAGGCGATGCGGACTCTGGTGCCTAAATCGGTAATGAAGGAGGTTGTAGCCTCTTCACACGACAGGCGCCAGTGGGGTGTTTTGGCAGCGGCGTGGGTTGGTGTTAGTGAGCGCGAGTTTATCAACGCGGCGGCGCGTGAGCTGCGCATGCCTTACCAGGATCACGTGGCTGTTCCTGATTTGACGATATTTGGAGCAGAGGCACGTCAGATGATCAATGCGCTGCGCAAGGTTGGAGCTGTTGTGCAGCTTCAGGGTAATCGTATCGTAGGCTTTGTGGCTACTGATCCTGCGGAGGTGCGCGGGCTTGAATTTTTTGATGGAACACAGAATATCTCCATGGCACCCTGGACCGAGATAACGAAGGCGCTCGATATGGCAGAGCGTTTGATCGGTGAAGCAGAGGCAAATATCGACCGCACCGAGGCGCTCAGGCGCAAGGAGTTATGCGAGAAGGTATTAAATATATTGATTCAGGAAGCTTTACAGCATGGCGCGTCGAGCTTAGAGATCCTCTCAAGCGAAGGAAAGAGCCGCTATCAGTTTACAACGGTTGAGGGAAAAGTTGCTGTTGGTTCAGTACAACCTCAAGCGCTTGAGAGCTTGTTGCTACATCTCCATGGAATTGATGGTGAGGTTTTTTCGCACCATTCAGTAGGTAAAGTGCTCGTCAGGTCACTTGGGAGCTCTTCGAATGTTCGTTTGTCATGGAGCGCTCAAGATATTCCGGTAGGGATAGCCTGGACGCCGACTGAGCGGGTTGCTACTCCAACTCCGCCATCGGCAACGGCAGCGCTTATGCCGGAGTCAGCACCGCAGATTTCAGGTGATGCGAGTATTACAGATCTGCGAACAACTGATATTCCTGTTCTAGTGATCGATGATAATCCCATGTTCTGCCGCATCGTTGAGCGACTTTTAAAACGTGAGAGTTTCCAGGTCTCCTTTGCTGAGAACGGTCGCGTAGCGTTTGAGATATTACTTGGGCAACTCACCTTTTTACCGAAGGTGATTATATGCGATCTGCACATGCCAGAGATGAACGGTAAGGAGTTCGTACAGACACTTAGGCAAGATCAGCGGCTTCGGAGTATTCCGGTGATTATGCTGACCTCGGATGATGGCGTTGACGCTGAGGTGGCAGCGCTTGAGACCGGAGCTGACGCACTGGTTAGCAAAACAAAGGATCCTAGAGTTCTGTGCGCGCAGGTGGTGCGGTTGTCAAAGAGTAGTTCATTGCAAGAGGCGGCGTGAGCGAGCGGATTTCAAATGCACTGGGGCGCGCCCTGGCGTATTGCAGCGGGGTTGGTGATGGCTCATTAGAGGGCTTTGTCGATCGCGCCGCGTGGGAGCTGCACCATGAGTGTGCGCTTGAGTTCGCTTCATTTGCGATCATTATTAGGCGCGCCGATGGCAGCAGCTTTGTAGGGCGGCCAAAGGAGTTGCCAGCGCTGCCAGTAGAGACATTACTTGGGATGCTCGTTGAGGAGAGTGGTGCTCAGGTCATGTGCCGAGTGCGCGACCATGCGCTGGATACAGTCAGATTTATCGATGCAAGATTCCGCACCTCGATCGTTCTGCGCCTGACAGTGCCTAAGATATTACTCATCGATGGCGAAGCTGCAGTGTGGGTTGGGTTGCAGGGGTCAGCAATACCTAAGCGGGTGGAGTTAGCTCAGACGATAGCTGCGACGATCTCAAAGTGGTTGTCAGTATATGGGCCGGTGCTCCAATCGGTGAAATTATTCGGCGAACGTTTGGCTGGATTGCGCGTGCAGCTAGGAGAGATGACAGCGCTGGCGCACGATGCCAAGGCACCAATCGGTGCGCTGAAGTATCTTATATCTGATGTTGCGGTTGAATACCCGCAGATATATGACGAAACGGAGCGGCTTCAGGATGAGCTGCTCTATATTGAGAAACTGCTCGGCAAGTTTTCTCCAAAGACTGGCACCTCCAAATCAGCAGATGATGGTGCCAGTGATATCTCAACTGTTGTGCGCAGGGTGTGTGACCGATTCTTAGCGGAGTCGCTTGAGCGAGGAAATTACTGTGTTGTAACGTTTCCGTTTGGAACCAGGGCCTCAGCGCGTATTTCTGAGCTCGATCTTGAGCGGGTGGTTTCAAACGTAATTGGCAATTCAGTGAGATATTCAGGAAAGGGAGAGATACGTATCGAGCTGCATCGAGCTGGTACATCTCAGTGGGTCATTAGAGTGGTTGATTCCGGTCCGGGCATTCCGCAGAGTGTCATTGATAGCGTTGCCCGAGGTGAGGCACACAGTAATTCTACAAGTAGCAACGGGTGGGGAGTCGGATTAGTTGCGTGTAAGAAGGTGCTTGTAGCACGGGGGGGCGATCTGCTTCTAGGCTCTGCATCGAATAGCGGCACATCAGTGGATATTATTGTACCTGAGGAGCCTGTTTTGGTTCAGCGGGCTTATTTGCGGGGCGATGCGGGCGTATATGATACTGAAGGCGTAGTAAAGCTGAGAGAGGCTCAGGAACTGGCTTACAACGAGGATGCTGATGGCAGCACAGAGCGGGGTGGTGCTGATATTGATCATCAGGGAGATCGACTAATTATAGTTGATGATGATAGCGATCACACCCAGTCGCTTAAACGTGTACTTAGCCGAAAGGGAGTCAAGAACGAGTGCTTTACAGAGGTTAAGGCGGCGCTTGATTTAATTAGCACGCAGCCTATGGCGCTAGTTTTGTGTGATGCGCAGATGCCAGACGGAGGGGCGGAGCGATTACTAGAGCTTCTTGCTGCATCAGGAGCAAATGCGCGTTTAGCTGTAATGAGCGGAGAGGTGAACGATGTATTGCTTTATCGTTTTGCTGCACTGGGAGCACGTGAGTTTTTTGCCAAGCCGATCAACGTAGACGATCTAGTTGCGTGGGTAAGAGAAGCGCGGCGCGCCGTGGCAGCAACGGAGCATGAGCCTAAGAAGAGTAGTTGTGGGTCTTAAGAATTTAACTCAACTACAGGCAATCAGTCGGCTCCTGTATGCTTTTCGTCAGGAAAACCTCGGTTTTTGGGCGGCAAGTCATCGAGATCACTGTATCATCGGAGGTTACCGAGTATAGAGCCCAAAGACAGAGCCAAGAGTAGAGTTATCCATAGGGGGCGAAGCGGAGGGATTCCAAAATCAATCCCGCAGCGTAGCCCCCTGTGGATAACTCGTGGGCAATACTGTTTCGCAAATCAATCTTTCACCTAAAGGTCGCAAAAAAATGACGCTCCTTCACTGAATCTGTCGGTCAAGTGAAGTGTGTAGAGGCGTGGAATGTTAGTGAGAGAGACAGATAGGCGGGGTAGCCCACTTGCTAAATGATTGCTCAGATTCAGCCTTGTATCAGAACAAGGCTTATTACACTTGAAAGCTCTTGTTGCTAACGAGTTACCCACAGGGGGCTACGCTGCGGGATTGATTTTGGGATCCCTTCGCTTCGCCCCCTATGGATAACTCTACTCTTGGCTCTATCGTTAGGTCGTTGGGCTTTAAGTACATCTATCGAAACACTTAACTTAAACCTCTCTACATTTACTAACGCTTAACACTCTTAGCGCCGGATTCCCGCCCTAGCGGGACGGGAATTAGATCCGGCGCGGTTGTCAGCCCTTACGGGGCTGCTGTTTTTAGCTTCTCGTTCTGCAAAGTGCTGAGTAGATACCGTAAATTTAGTTGTCGCCAACCTGCTAGCGAAGAGATATGGAAAGGGTGGGGTGAGTCCTGGAAACAAAACAAATGGAAGCCTTTAGAATTGCCTTATGTAAGTCTCGTCTCTTGGTTCAGCGCCCTCAAAGATTATCCTAAATTCGGCAGTTAAGGAGGATGAAAATGGTGCAGGTACTCGAAAGC
>JBBALZ010000009.1:0-36138 GCA_040402735.1 Bdellovibrionota bacterium | reverse complement strand
TATCAGGAATGCCAGTCCTTTCCAGTAGATAGCGGGAGAATTGCGAAGCCCTAAAATAACGGTAGGGCATCGCAATTCTCTTCTCTAAAGAGGGGCCAAAAATACGCGGAACCTGCTGTATTTAAAGAATTTAACGGGATTTAGCCGCGCATTTTTATCCCTAGCCGGAATGCCAGTCTTTTCGAGTAGATAGCGGGAGGATTGCGATGCCCCAACATAACGGCCTGATAGCGCTGCGTCCTCTCTGAATATTTCCAAAATGAGACGACTCATGAAGGTCTTGAGATAGCAAATCTACTATTATTTCAATTTGTTAGTGAGCATAACTGTCAATTCATGCTTTCTCTGCTGGATAAATCAGGTTTACACCACCTGCTATAAAACCACGTATCTAAATAAAGCCTTTATACCATGGGTCTTTCAACATGACTGCAAACTTAGCAACTTGAACCTTTTCAAACAAACTGCTCATCAATCATTAGTGGAAATATGCAAGGAACAAACTCTCCTTCCATGAGGTGCAAATCTTTGGAAGATGGTTGCTGGACCGGTCACCCTATCACTATCTCTATAATACTGAATTGGAGTATTTATGCGGCTCGAATCAAAGACGTCATCAGTACTAGGCTTGACACTAATGATCGCCGGCTTTGCGGTGCTTACAGCGTTTAACACACTCATTATGAGTGAGTTTGAGCTTTTGGAGGACGAGCAGACAAGTCAAAGCATCGCTAGGGTAGGCGAAGCAATTCAAGATGAAGTCAGAGCTCTGGAGCTTTTAAGCAAAGATTGGAGCATTTGGGACGATGCCTTCAAATTTGTACAAAACCCATCCGACGATTTCATTCAAACTAACTTAATATATGATGCGCTACATGTGATTGAATTTCATCATGTCGGATTTATCGGAAAAAAACTTGATTTAGTATACGGGACGGAGATCGATGATGAAGGTAAAACTACGAAGTCCTTGAATGAAGAAACTACTAATAAGTTAATTAAGTCCCGCATTCTATCCAAGATCCTAGAGAGCACATCATCTACTCGTGGAGGCTTCTTAGAAATAGCTGGTAAGCACTATTTTATTGCAGCTTCCCCCATATTTGATACTGCTCGAAGCTCTCAGCCTGTCGGGGTTTTCTTTGCCACTAGGGAATTATCTGATAAATTACTCCAAAAAGTTTCTCAGTTCGCACAGGTTGATTTAAAGGCCTCTAGGTTAATAGGGATTCGAAGCGAGTATCAAGAAAATTCCGACTTTGCTGACTATCACAACTCATTCGCTCTAGCTAAAATTTCCAAAGGTGAGGTCAAAACCGAGGCACTAACTAAAATCACTGATATATTTGGTGACGATTTTATGTCAATCCAAATGAGCATGCCGAGAAAACTATACCAGAAGGGCTTAGATGCTCGTCGTTTCTTTAGTTTCGCTCTACTTTCAGTTGGCGCTGTAGCTTGCCTAATCGGCATAATCTTAATGCGAGGACTAGTCATCAATAAAGTTTTGAGACTCAACGACTCACTTCAAAAAATTACCAGCAGACGCAAATTCGAAGGCCGCGTTGAAGAAATGGCGCCAGACGAACTTGGAATGCTAGCAACTCAAATTAACCTAACGCTTGCCACACTACAGAGCGCAATTAGCGCCGCTGAAAGTGCGCAGCATAACGCCGAGCTCGCCCAACACCAAGCCGAATCCGCCAACGCTGCCAAATCCTCCTTCATCGCCAAAGTCAGTCACGAGCTTCGTACTCCCATTCACAGCATCACAGGAATGCTACGCATCCTCCTTAAAGAAGAACGCTCTGGCGCTAAACGCAACTACATTATGATGGCGCGTAATTCAGCTTTCGGACTCCTGGAGACTATTAACGAAATCTTGGATTTCTCTAAAGCAGAAGCCGGAAAATTAATACTTGAAAATACTGACTTCTCAGTCCATGAGGTGATCCGTGAGGCTATGCAAATCGTGGGGCCACGCGTCGAAGAGAAAGGATCACTTGAACTCTTCGTCCAGATCCCTCAAGGCATTCCCGATACCCTTCTAGGAGACCCACTA
Organism: Bdellovibrionota bacterium; assembly: GCA_040402735.1. Classification (GTDB taxonomy): domain Bacteria; phylum Bdellovibrionota_C; class UBA2361; order UBA2361; family OMII01; genus OMII01. Next base: position 34,076 of record JBBALZ010000009.1, on the reverse strand, counting down.
AGATTAAGACAAGTGTTAGTAAACCTCCTCGGTAACGCCACTAAGTTCACTAAAGATGGCCATATCGGTCTATCGACCACTATTCTAGCTAGGGAAGCAGATCAAATCACTATCGAATTCAAAGTCTTCGATACCGGCGTCGGGATACCTGCAGATCGTTTAGAGCACATCTTTGAACCGTTTGGACAAGCAGATGAATCGGTCTCGCGGATGTTCACCGGAACTGGGTTGGGTCTAACTATCGTAAAGCAGTTTATCGAGGCTATGGGCGGTACCGTAAAAGTCGTAAGTCAAGTAGGCCATGGCTCTCAGTTTATCTTAACTATCCCATTTGCTGTTTCGGCTGGTGCTAAGCCTGTTATTTATAAGCCTACCCTTTCCTCAAGACAGATCGCTCTCATCGATGAGAGCTCGGTTACTGCCGACCGTTTCGCTCAAGAGCTAGAGGATAACGGATATGTTCCAGAGATAATCAGGTGCGACGACCCAGCAGAGCTTAACATGCTCTCGCGCTCACTTGGGCAATACGGTCTAATTATTGTGACAAGCGAGGCATTAAAGCGCTCTCGAGTCTTTGATCTCGTGGTTGAACTACGAGGCAGAGAGTCCGTGCCAGTAGTTTCCATTCTCTCTCCTTTTGAGATCTCTGTAAGAGAGCGGCTCTTTGCTCTAGAAGTTCCTTTTGTTGTTACTAGGCCTATCTCTCTGCTCGATATATTAGGAGTCGTCAACGGCGATATCACTCTTAACACTGAGGGTTGGAACGATTCAGAAGAGGTAGTGCTGCAATCAGACCGTCCTTTAGAGGTACTCATCGCTGATGATGCCCAAACAAATCGAATTATTTTGACTGAGCTACTGCGAGATGCAGGACACCACGTAGTTTGCGTTGAAAACGGCATTGAATTACTGGCTAAAGTACGCGAATCATTTGAAGGTGCCGCCAACGCGCCGAAATTCGATCTTGTACTTACTGATGTTCAGATGCCGCTACTTGATGGACTAAATGCGACATCGCAAATTCGTGCGCTAGAAAATGGCCTGGCACGCACTACACGCCTGCCCGTTGTAGCCGTTACTGCTCACGCAATGACTGAAGAAGTTAGTCGAATGCGAAATTTCGGGGTAGACGATGTAGTAACTAAGCCGCTAGACCCACTCCGACTTGGACAGGTCATCCAGAAGCTAACTGGTCAATCGTCGGCTTCTCAAAACAAAGTTAGCTCAAAATCTACTACTCTATCGCTTACTGAAGATGAGCTGGCTGAGTTAAGTTATCGGCTCTGGACTCAGGTAGCCAGAAAAGATGATAGCATCATAGAGCTATTCTCCTTGTCAGAAGACCCTGTGTCTCCTGAGGATTTTCAACTTGTGCTCGATATCGCTGATGTGATTGACAGAAGCGGAAACTCAGTAAGACGAACCCTGCTGATCTTTAACGGATTTATCGAATGCTTTAGGGAGCAGTTGCAAAAACTACAGGATGCCAAGCATAACCGTAACGTCGAGCAACTTCGATTCGCCTCACATGCGCTTAAGGGTCTCCTGCTGGATGTTGGCGCGCGAGCCTCAGCTGGACTAGCTAGTTCGATAGAACAGATGTGTAAAACGAGTGGCGATGAGGGATTCGCTCATATAAGTCAGCTAACAAAACAGACCCTCTTTGTTTCGCGTCTGATATCGCAGATCCATAACATTGCAAGCGGTAACAACAACCCATTAGCCGAAACATCTCCGGCAGATAAATCTGAGCGGAATGACCGGCTTGAACAGGATTAGGTCGATTTATGAGAGCCTCCAGAGCAATCGCGAAATTTCCGTCGTTACAACTCCTGCTCTCTGGCAGCAATCTGCGAGCTTTATGTTGTGCCATACTCATAAGCGTAGGGCAGGCTTACGCCGATCCAACTAACGAAGCAGGAGATGGCGGCAGCTCATCTTCGGATGACTCAGCACTTGAGTCCGAACCGCCAGCTTCTCTTGAGCGGCTCTTTGGAGAGACTATCCCCTTTCCAGACCCAGACTCGTCAGGATTTGAGTTCTATGCGCTGGCGATGCACGATGCCTACGCCAATACCACTGGTGGGGCTAATCGAGGAGGCGGTGTCGTTGGCAATCTCTATCTGTCTTTGACGATTAATACAGAGAAAGCCAAACTATTTGACGGTGGAAAGGTTGTTATTGAAGGAATCGGAGTTTATGGACGGATGCCGTCACGGGTAGTTGGCGATTATCAATACTCAAGTAGTATCGATGCGCCCGATGGTATTGAACCCTATCAGATGTACTATGAGCACACATTCTTTAATGATCGGCTGACGTGGCTCGCAGGAATCCACGATTATTCCCTGGACTTTGCAGTGCTTGATTACGGCTGGGAGTTTGTACATAGCGCATTCTGGACCCCGTCGACGATGACCCAGATGTGGTGGTCTTTCTACCCCGCAACAGGATTAGGTTCTCGAGCCAAACTAAAACTGTCTGAGTCTGGATACCTCTTGGCAGGTGTCTACGATGGCAATCCGACACAGCAAGACAATAATCGCAAGATAGATTGGGGCTTAAGTAAAAAAGATGGTGCCCACACCTTGGTTGAGCTGGGAATCTCGGAGAGCGCAGAAGGTAAACGCCCCTACAAACTGGCATTAGGTGGTTGGTATAATTCAGGAGAATTCGACGCGGCTGATGGCGGCGTTATGCACGCCAACTCGGGTACATATTTAGTTGGGCAAACACTCCTTGCAAGTGAGGATGAGACCTACCAGCGTGGCCTAGGTGGTTTTTTTCAGGTAGGACAAGCTGACAACAGCCGCAACTTTAATTCGTGGTATTTCGGGGCGGGCCTTCGGTATAAAGGGCTCCTAGAGTGCGGGCCTGATGATGTTCTGGGTATCGCCTGGGGACGCGCTCAGATCGGTTCTACATTCCAAAGAAACAACCCGGACACAGATTCGTATGAAGGCAACGCCGAGTTAACCTACAGAGCCGTTATCCGGCCCTGGCTAACGGTCCAACCGTCGCTCCAGCTGATCACCAATCCTGGTGCTAATCCTGAGTATGATAACGCTGTGATTATGTATCTGCGCTCTGAGGTTTTATTATAACGGAGCCTTATCTTCTAATAGGGCTTCGCAATTCTCCCGCTATCTACTTGAAAGGACTCGCATTCTTGCTAGGGATAAAAATGCGCGGCCAAATCCCGTTAAACTTATTAAATACAGTAGGTTCCGCGCATTTTTGGCCCCATTTTAGAGAAGAGAATTGCGACGCCCTTATCTTCTAATTCATCTGCCTTGGCAAATGTATAAAGCTACTTAAAATGTCCCGTCGTAGCGCAGCGCTGGCGATAACCCTTCCATGAAGTGTGGCGCACTTTATCCATGAAAATAGGTACTGCTCCAAAACTTGCTTAAAGTCATACATCGCTGGGACCGCTTCAATTTGAGTAAACACCTCATCTACGATCTCTTTAATCGCATTTCTTGTAAAATCTGATGGGCTGCCATCGATCTTAAACTTAAGGTAATACGGCTCAACCTCTGAAAGCCGATCGCAAAGTATCGGAAATCTCTTAATCGCCTCTTCTAATACCTCTCGCGGCCACGTCTCTCTTTTTGCTTCAGCGCCCTGCTCAGCTTTAGGCTCCTTTCCAGGGAAATCGAGTCGCGCCAAATTATCGCGCAGCGAGACGACCTCGCCGGTCTGCGGATTGCGCTTGCTCAATTCCGGTATACTTCCCCCGTGGGCTCCGGATAAGGCCTGTACCAGCCCAGCATTAAAATATGGTTGCGAAGCGGGAAAGTCTACTACGGAGTGGGCTGCTGGCACCAATTGCTGCCGATCCTTAGGCTGAAACACCATAAAAGCGCATTGTGGAGAATAACTAGAACTCTTTGTTGCCTCTATGAAATCTTGGATCTTTTCGGGTTTTACCGAGGGGCCAAATAAACAAGCTTCTACTTTGCGAGTGTTTACCAACTCTAACCCTACAGACATAGCCCCCTCTTCGTATACCTCGCCAAAGATCTTGGTAGTCGATACCTGCTCCTTTATAAGGGTACGTGAACTAAGTCGATAATCAACCAAGAGACATACATCGAGTGGTGCGCATGAAACTTTAGCTGTCTGATTCATATCCCCTTCCCCATCGCTCCGCAGAGTCGCAATCTTTCTCTTTTTTGTAACTACTCACCGGATTTTAAGACCATCGCTGCAATTTCGTCGCTAAATGAGCTTATTTTGGCGGATCTTTTTTCTTGCCACCCCCAAAGTCGGGGTGCCTTTTTTGGTGAGTCGTTACCTTTTTTTTTACTCCTAACCTACCTAGTGTGTCTTTCGGATATCTGGTGGAATAACATAAGAGCTTTCTGGAGCTTGAATAGACTCTAAAAAGCTCTTTATGTTTTTCTCGTATCTGCCGAAGTTTAAAAATACGACGGTCATTTTCAATATCAGGGATTAGAGACCATGAAGCTTCAAAACGAAGATAGCAGTAGCTCGAATATGCAGCACCCACCGCAGGCAGTCGGAGGTGATAATGTTGCGCCTCTCGGGCTGTGTATCTTAATTGATTATCGCCTCAGCTCTAAGGCTCGACTTAAAAACAACCTAGCATCGACGCAGCTCTTTGAGACAATTGAAGAGCCAGGTTCCCTTCATGCGTGCTTAGCGATTCTGGCCAAACGCCCCGTAGATACGTTCGTTTTCGGACCATCAGTCAGAAGTTATAAGATACATGAATTTATGGATAAGCTCTCACAAACCGCAAACGGCGGAGAATGTGCATTTATCATGGCGCGTACCGCAGACGGTAGTGAGCCTATATCGGGAGTACACTCCGTCATCGAGTTTCCCTGCGCACAGAGCACCTTCAATCAGGGAATAGTTAAAGCATTAACGAAATCTCACGGCGGCAAGCTTCCTGAGGCCAAGCGTTATCACCGAATAACAGGAAAGCCTGTCTCGCTTAAGGACTCAATCGAGAAACTTGAATTTCCGAGCGAGCAGACAGCCACGGCGGTGATTCAAGACACCCGCTCGTCGCTCTGGCCAAGAGAGACGTTTGATCTAGTGCTAAGGAACTCCAGCGCGCTGAGGGCCAGGTTGTCTGAGATTGAGCCGTATAATTTAGGGTTCAGGGGTGATGGTAGTCCAACTGAATTTACCTCTGAAACGGTGCTTAAGATTATCGATTCTATATTTCCCAACGCTGATGCGGTTCCTGGCATGCCTAAGTTTAAGCTGGTTCTTGAGGATTTACTCTACAAGTGGGCACAGATCGGCACCAAGCTCGGACGAAAAACCGCTGACACCTGCCTCAGACGAGAAATTATAAACTGCTTTGGGCTTAGTATTCAGTAGGCTAGTGACTCAGGGTGATTAGGTAAGCCCTGATAGGATCGAACTCGAGCTAACAGCGCTGCCCCATGCAATTATTTAACGGGAGGTGTGCACCTTGGAGTCTGCTGTTTTTAGCTTGGCGTTAGGGAAGTTTCTAAAGCGTAGGCTGTCACTATTTCGAACTTAGCACTTCTTCAATCTTGCTGCGCAGTTTACGCAGATTGACTGGCTTAACGATGTAGTCGCTAGCACCCATTTTCAGTACATCATCAACGCTACGCCCATCGCCCATTGAGCTTACAAAGATAACTGGTGGTAGTTTCTTTGCATTTTGCGACATGCCTGCTTGTAGGAAATCCGGTCCACTCATGCCATCCATCAGAAAATCGCAGAAAATTAGTTGGAAATCATGTTTCTCTAAGAGTTGAAGCGCCTCATTCCCGTCTTTAGCTTCGATACGATTCTCGAATCCGAGGTCCATTAACATATCAGATAGAACCATACGAGCCGACATAACATCATCGATTATCAGAACTGGTTGATTACAAGTAACAGTAGTTTCATCCTGCATAAGATCCCCTTAATGCGAGCGTTTGTTAGCATGTACAGCTGTAACCAGTTAAGACCTTGAGCACTCCGAGTGAGGACTCTGTTTTTTCTGGCAACAAGGTATTACTCGGCTATTTTGGGGCGTTACATGAGTAGAAAACCGGCAACTACTCAGCAAATTCTGCCGCAATAACTCAACTAATAACCCCCACCCCTCGCCTAACCAGCCAAACTCCACCTCCCAAGATAGCCAGCACATACGACTTGGCTCGCAAAACAAGCGCTATCGCCAACGCCTGCCCTGTTGTTGCACCTACCGAGTGCAGAAAGAACACAAAAGCTCCCTCTTGAATTCCTAATCCTTGAGGCGAGATCGGCACAGCACCAATAAGTAGAATCAGAGGTACCACAACAAGCAAACCTCCCCACGGGATGTCAGACCACCCTACGGCGGCTCCAACTGCTGCCGTATTAACGATGGTCAAAAGATGAAATAGCACCGAGAGCCCAAACGCCTTAAGAAGCAACTTACGATCGCCAAGCCCCCAGACAAATCCCTCGTGAACCTTCTCGATGATCCTTGTAGCTGCCTGCGGCAATCCAAGCGCTATCGCGCATCTTGTAAGCCAGCCAGCAATGATCATCCACGTTACCAAGATACATCCACCTCCTGCCGCTATCACCACAAGGACTATCTCGCGAGTCACACCACGCGCCATGCAGCATGCACAGAGCGCCATAACCAACATCGCAACTACACCGGTATAGCGCTCAAGAACAGTAGCCGACACTGCATGGGAACGATTCACCTGAGAACCAAGCGCAAGGCTTCGGACAACATCCCCACCGATAAACGATGGGGCAAATACGTTTACAAAGTAACCCAGAAGATACAGTGAAAAAAGCTTGCCAAAAGATTGCTCGATTCCAAGGTGCTGCAGGAACAGACGCCACTTCCAGACACTAACTGAGATAAGTAAAACAGAGATAACAATCAGAACAACGATATCGACCAGCGATATCTGAACTATAGCTGCAAACAACTCATCTGTTGGAACCAGATAGAACAACACTAGTACTAGCGCTGCCGCGAGTATTGCGCGTAACAACCAACGCCGAATCGAGATCTTCTTGGTTACGTTATCTGCCATGAACGCTCGCTTCGGCGGGTGTCTTACCAATAAGAGAAACTTCGGCGATAGACCAGTCAAGCACAGGGTGACGTCCGAGTTGTGTTAAAATAACTTTGCGCGCCTCAATCGGTTGAAAGCGCAGGGTAAAGTATGGGTCTCTAGCCGAGAGGTGCAGCGCCCCTGGCGATTCACGTTGAGAGAGAACTACCGTGCGCGCGCCTTGAAGATCCTCAACTTCAACTTTAAGCTCTGCAGGCCGATCGTTAAACCAGGCGCCGTACGCATAGCGCACTCCCTCGACAGACACAGGGCGTGAAAGCTCGATCTCAAAGCTCTGCCCCGGACTCTGTGGGGAGCCCGTTCCCCACCGAGTAGTTAGGTCTCCATCAACAGCCGCCTCTGCCGGATTGCTACCACTTGCGCGCACCTGATAGCCAACTGTCTTAAGAGCAATTATCTCCCCCGGCGACAGCTCCTGTTTAAGATCAAAGATAACATAGTATTCACCAGCTCTCTGCTCCTTGAAGGTGTAACCAAATCGTTTGAGAGCCGGTCTTACAACTACCACCTCCGATTCAACGAGAACTAACGGTAGGTTGCCCCGGGTCTCAAGGTTGCCCTCTTCGTAATGCGGAATACGCGCCTGCGTCGGCTCTCCAAGAACAGTGAAGGTTATCCGCTCACCGGTCTCAAACGCCAAGCGATATCCGATCCAATAATTCGTGCGAATTTTTGTTATCCCCAACTGATCGAGGGTTGCGATAAGCGGCGCATGATCACGAGCCACACGCTGACCACCAAAAACTACTGGCTCACCACTTAGGCCCCTGCCCCCCACGTAACACGAAACCAGCTGAAAACTCAGTAACGCCACGAGGTATGTGACTCCCAGCGCACGATAACGGCTCCAGACCCAGTCACAACAAACAGCAATAAGCGGATAGAGTCCGATATACATCGGAAGGAGATAACGCGGCGCCTGCACGAGCCAGCCATATGAACTAACTGCAAATACAATACAACACGAGATACAAAATATAACGAGCAGCTCAATAGGCCGGCCTCGGTCAATACGCCCTCTGAGAAGGCCAAACAGCTGACGCCAGCGCACGGAGATAAGGACTACTATGGGAACCACATAAAGCAGCAAGGCTATGTGGCGGCTAAACGGAAAAACAGGTAACCGCTGCCAGAAGCGTTGTGCACCAACTATCGCTGGCAACGCAGTCATGCTGAGCCCCTCAAGGTGAGACACAAACTGCTCCCACGAGGCCAGCTTAAACATCCCTGCCGAAGGGAAACCAAAGTTGAGATTATACCACCAATACGGCGCACCACCGAGAAGAAACGACACAAAACCGACCGTCCCTATCCGCAGCACCCCTCGCCACAGAGCGTGCGTACTCCCTGCGACAACTCCTGGAGCGCCCAGCCACATTGAGCGAGAAAACGCGTGCAAAGCACACACAAGTGCTATAGGACCCATAAAATAGATTATCTGACTGTTGACCCACCAACCGATACCGAGAACGAATCCCAGTGCAGCTGGATAGCGCAGCCGCTCCGGATGATTGCGGAGCCACTGAATCGCGAGACACAGCGCTATCCCACCCAGAACTACGATCTCGATAAAGCCTCCGCGAGCCTTACTACTCCACACTACCAGCGCCGGCGGAGGAACTGCCATCATTGCGGCCGCAATAAGCCCCGCTCGACGTCCAGCAATCAAACGGGCCAGCCAGTACGCATTCACTATCAATCCTAAAGACCAGATAAGTGGCACTAACTGCAAAGCAAACGGAGACACACCAAACACTGCAAATGAGATGCTGGCCATAATCGCCTCAAGTGAGCCCATGTAGTGCTGGCCGTAGTAGAATATCGGCACCCCTCGGCCCAGCAAGATGTCACGCCCCATCAGACCAACGATCGCCTCATCACCATCAATGGTGAATCCAGATGCACGCATAAAATCAAGACGAATAAGCAGCCCTACCAGAACACAGAGCGATACTAGAGCAATATCTCGACCTTTTAGCCGACCGAGCGCTGGCACATCAACGTTAGCAACCTTTGCAAATGCCGGATCATTAGTATGCGTCCCTGCCTGCTGCATAGCGCGCTTTACACCTCTGCATTACCGAGATTCGACACAGGGCCAGCCTCAGCGATAGACCGACTAACCGACGTTAGCTCGACTGTCGAGCGCGACAGGCCAAGCAGCGCAGCCGCTTGTTGATACGCCTCAACAGTCAGCTTGCCGGTGCGCTCCCAGGTAAACTCAGCAGCGCGGATATGCCCACGCTCAGAGAGGCTCAAGGCGTACTCTCTATTATCAAGGATATCGAGAACCCCTTTGCAGCCCGCTATCGGATCTTCTGGATTAAACAAGATACCTACAGCACCCATCACCTCTGGCAGGGCGCCGCGATTTGAACTCACTACCGGCACACCTGCCGCCATCGCTTCGAGCACTGGTAGTCCAAACCCCTCATACAAACTGGGGAAGAGGAATACCGCACTTTCAGCGTAGAGTGACTTTAAGTCAGCCTCCGAAACAAAACCGAGATCCACGGTGTCAGCTGCCATGGCAAAGTTCCGCAGAGCTGTGTTGAGCACATCGCGCTCTCTTTGTGAATTTACCTTACCGGCTAGGACCAGAACTGGTTGGAGCTTGTTTTTATCAGCGCACTCCTGAATTACCTCGCGAGCGATCTCAATTACCATCGGTATATTCTTGCGCTCATCGTGTCCGCCAACATAAAAAAGAATCGGCCTATTAAGCGGTATTCCTAGCCGATTACGCAACTCTATCCGGGCGGTTGGTGAGAGTTCGCCTCGCAGTTTATAGAGCTCAAAGAAGCTCTGCTCTACTCCATTTGGAGTTACCGCGATTCGCTCACGAGGAATACCTAGCAAGCGCTCTACATCTTTAGCCGTGGTTTCACTAACTGTGAGCAACATAGCTGCGTTTTTGATCGAGGTGTTCTCAAGCCAGCGCGCAAACTCATATCGCCAATTTGGACGATTGGCGCGGTATAGCTGCTCAAGGATTAGCGGTATCAGGTCATGTACAGTCAGAATGTACGGCTTGGGACTCCAGGCCGGCCCATCCATGTGCGCTGGAAAATGCACAAATGAACAGTGTCGCAACAATCCCGTCTTGAGCTTGAGTGGATAAAGAAGCTGCTGTCGCAGGGTAGTTCTGGCTAGCGGTAAAAGGTCAATAAACTTTGTAGCTACTCCGGTGTGGATTAACGTGTTGTGGTCGAACCACTCAACTCCGAGATCTGTGGAAGCGTGATCGCGAAGATACTCTGCAAGGTGGCCAACGTATCGTCCGATTCCACGCTGCGCATGCGACTTAAACCGCGGATCGAGCGCGCTTGTATCAAACCCTACACGTATCATACACCCTCAATCATGGTTATCACTTCGGCATTTGGCGTTAACAACTCACTCACACGAGACGCAAAACGATCGAAACTAAAGTACTCCACCCGCTCTCGTCCGCTCCTAACCAAGCGCTCGCGCAACTCTGCCGAGCTACTAATTTCAGCTAGCAAATGGCCGATCTCGGCGTGCCTCTTTTCATGCACCAACACTCCACCACTTCCCAAGGTATCGGGAACAGCTCCTGCTGCGAACGCCACTACAGGCAAACCAAAGTGCATCGCCTCAATTAGTGGCAAGCAGAACCCCTCGTGCTCGCTCATGCAGATGTACACATCACTCGCCTCGTACATGGCTCGAACCTCGCTGTCCGAAAGCGGTCCAACAAACTCTACCGCATAAGCTATCCCTAAGTAATTGGCCAACTCACGCAAAGAGAAGGAATACAACTCAGTATCGGTATCGATCCCCACTAGCCGCAGGCGCGCCTGTTGGTCGATGTACTTTACAAGAAAATAAAAAGCCTTAATCACGTCCTCAAGACACTTATTCGGTGCCAATCGACCAACATGAAGAACCTGCGTACCAGGAGAGCCCTTTACCGAAGAATATATCCCCTCATTTCTAGCACCATCCCAGCGAGCCGGATCAACGAGAAGCTCCAAAACCTCCGCTCTAAAACCGTACGAGCCGATCTCTCTGGCGTTGTAAGATGAGTCTGCCCAGATAGCATCCGACACCCGACACAACGCGGGCAGATCGCGCAGGCCGGCCTCGATATCATCTGCCACACGTTGGTTAATTGAACGATACCACGTGGCAGGTGTAATATTGTGATAAACCAAGGTGCGACGCCCCTTCGTCCACGAAGAGTAGAGCGGATTTAGTGGAGATCCTAACGAATAGTGCAGAATGATATCGGCGCTCTTTTGCTCTGCAAGCGTTGTATAGGGCACCGAGCGCCCCTTTAAAAGCGGATGCTCGTGGATAGCAAATATCTCACTCTCGTAACCCAGAGAACGCAGCACCCGTTGGAGGGCCAGCACCTCAGTCGATATGGCGTCCCCATAACTCAACGTGTGCACGAGTTGATGTATCGCTCTTTTCATCGTGTCTACAACGCCTCCGCAAACTGTTCACGATTGCGCTGATGAATCGCAACACCGAGAGCAAGCGTGGCGATCGCTGCTACTGCAAAATATATCAGAGCGCCAAGTGGGGGCAGCACCCCCTCGACCAACACCATCTGATAGAATTCAGTGACGAGGGCAAGTGGATTTAACTCAATCCAGAAACGGGCTCGCTCAGGTATGTTCGTGCGCGGGTACACTACCGGACAGAGAAAAAACACGAAGGTCAGAATGTTAGCGAGAAGGTGTTGCACGTCGCGGTAGAACACATTGAGCGCACTAAGACCCAAAACAGATCCTAAGAGAAATAACCCGTGCAGAAAAACAATCAAAGGTAGTAGTAACCAAGTAGCTGTTACTGGAACCCCGGCGAAATACATAAATATCACAAGAATCGGCAGAGCCAAGATAAAGTGAACCATCGACGCAAGCACACTTACACACGGTAGGACATGCGCCGGAAACATCGACTTGGTAATCAGATGTCCGCTGCTCACTAAAGAGGCCGTTCCCTCATGCAGTGCCGATGTTGACCAGATCCATGGCAGCAACCCAGAAAACACAAGAATGTGGTAGTTTGGTCCTCCGGCCACACGCATGTAGTGGCTAAACACTAAGGTATACACAGCCATCAAGCAGAGCGGGTTCAAAAAAGACCAAAGAAATCCGAATAATGAGCCGCGATAGCGAGTCGCGATATGTCGACGCACAAGGGCATCAATCAAGGTCCGTGCTCGCCACAGTTCAGAGAGGACTACGCGCATCTTCCAACCTCCTGACTGTCGACCAGCCAACTCCGCTCAGGCGATATAACTCCGACCACACGATTATCTGAGCGGATTGAAAAGTGTACTGCTGCCTTGTGGTAGTCGAACGGATAACCATCTGCTCGGTGCGCCGCTACATCTAGTACGTATGAGCCATCAAGGAGGCCCAGTCTATCGATAACACAATCTATCCTCCCGCTACTTATCAGCGCCGGCAGCTCGACCCGGTCGATGCTCGTATTCGTACCGAATACGTTAAGACCGTCTGCTCGGTGTATACCAATTCCAAAAACGAGATCGCTCTGCGCTGTGTGTACCTGATACGATATCGAGATTCGCATCGAATCGTTGGGATGGTATACGCGCCTCTCACTTGCATCAGCCCCGGTGATCTGCACGGCGGTTATCTCCACCTCTCTACTCCCCCAGCGAGCAGCTTCAACCTTGGTCTCGACGGCTCCTCCCAACTCTGGATGAGTCTGTGCAGGAACGTGCCGTTCAGTCTCAAGGATCGCCTCTTCTTCTCCCTTCTCGACAAAATGCCGATACGCATCGATCACTCGCCGCGGATATCCACGATCTTTAACCTCTCCTTCGTGTAACCAGATAGCCTCGTCACACCAGCGCTCAACCGACTCTAGATCATGGGTAACAAGAATTAGGGTCTTACCCTCCTTACGCAGCTCAGCGATGCGATCTTTACACTTAGCTACGAATCCTGCATCACCAACGGCTAGCACCTCATCGACCAGAAGAATATCTGGGTCGGTATGTACTGCCACGCTAAATCCTAACCGCATAAACATACCTGATGAATAGGTGCGCACAGGATCATCGATAACGTCCTCAAGCTCGGCAAATGCCACGATCTTGTCAAAGCGCTCTGCGACCTGCTCACGGGTGAGCCCGTGCATAACTCCAGCCAAGATCAGATTCTCTCGACCTGTAAAATCAGGATGAAAACCGGCTCCCAGTTCGATAAGCGCAGCAACCCGGCCCGCTACTGCCACTGAGCCAGTCGTCGGTTTATATATCCCCGTTACTAACTTTAGAAAGGTTGACTTGCCCGAGCCATTACGTCCGATAAGCCCGATCGAACTCCCTTTGGGAATACGCATCGTGAGGTCTTTAATAGCTCGAGTTATCTGGCGTGGTGAACGGTCGTAGGATCCGCGGTTAAACAGGCCAAGCAGAGCCGATTTCACAGTTGTGTAGCTCCCTTTGCTACGCGAGTTGCGCTGGAAGCTCTTAGACAAGTTTACGATATCAACAACGTATTGTACCCCCACATCGCCGCAGTGATCTGCTTTCGACTGTAAGATGTTGGCACTACTAGCAACCATCTACTACTGCTCTTTCTTGATAGCGTACACGCCGGGAAGATTGCGCCAGCGTTCATTCTCGTCCATACCGTAGCCTACCAGCCACTCTGAGCCTCCGTACTGCAAACCAACCCAACAGGGGACGAAGCTTGGTGTGGTAAGCAACCGCCTGAGAAGTACAGCAGTGCGCACTTCACGAGCTCCGGCCTTCTCAAGGGTCGCCTCTAAATTCTCTAGGGTGCGGCCGGAATCGCAGATATCATCAATCACCAATACAACTCGCCCCTTGACCGATAAATCCGAAAGATCAAGCTCCACCGTAGGCTTCTCACCCGGCTTGAAACTCAATTTTTCACAACGCGCCCGTAAAGACGACACTTCAACTGGTGCTGCGATCTCCCGCACCAGATCGGCAAAAAAAAGCATCCCTCCGCGCAGCACTGGGACGACCAAAATATCAGTGCGCGATTCACGCCAGACGCTTTCGCACCAGGCGCTGACCTCCTGACCTAGCTCCTTGACGCGTGCTGCAATAGCCTCGTGTGAGTAGACCAATGAAAAGTTAGCTGGAATTCGGCGACCAGAACCGCTATCTTTCGAATTAACCACCGGTAAAAGCCCTGTAAAGCATTGATAATGACCAACACACCGCACTATACTGGTTTTTGGCGTAATGACGCAATCGCAACAATACTTTGCACTGCTTGTTATCGAGCCTACCTAAGTGCTTGCAACGATTCCACTAACACCCCAAACCTTCATCCTAAGCGGGCTGACTTTGTGCGAATTACCCTTCTCATACTTCTGTGCGCCACTATTCTAACCATCAGTGGCTGCGTCTCTACCCGAACACCGGTTCCTCCGGGAGTTATCCCGCCAGGGGGCTATGTCTCAGCAGAGGACGAGGCGTACGGTCATCAGGTTCTCTCTACCCTCACGTCAACCTATCCACTTTCACGAGATGACGGTGCCATACAGCGAGTACGCGGATTAGTGCAGCGCTTGGCGAAAGCCGGCAAAGTTGATAGCCACCCGTGGAACGTATTTGTTCTGGATGATCCTCGGGTGATCAATGCCGCAGCGACCCGCGGAAACTACCTCTTTGTATGGACGGGGATGCTCCAGATTGCACAACGTGACGGAGAGTTAGCAACGGTACTGGCGCATGAACTTGGGCATCTCTTAGCAAATCACACGCAACCCACCGCTGCAGAAGAGGCTAGCGAGATTATGGCGCGTACCAGCGGACGTATCGCGGGACAGCTCGTTGCGATGGACCCGTACTATGGCCCACTAGCACAGCTGGCTGCGGTTGTCGTTACCGAGGCAGTCAAGGCTATCGCTGTAAATCCCGAATCTCAGCGGCTCGAAACAGAAGCCGATCACATCGGTTTTTTTCTCATGGCGGATGCTGGGTTCGATCCCCGCGATGCGCTGGTATTTTGGTCGACAATGTCTCGCACAGCTAGCTCAACCCCAGCAGGGCTCTCGTTTCTAAATTCTCACCCCGACAGCGAGGATCGTCTTGAGGCTCTACAGGCTCTATTGCCCGAGGCGCTAACTCGGTATCAGCAGGCGAATAGGCCGCGCTCGCCAAAAAAGAAGCGTCCGCATCCAGCTACAATGTCAGACGATTCGTTTGCTTTGCCCTAGGGAAGCGAGGTTTTGCGGGCTCTCCCTAAGGTATAGGTGTGAGGTCGGCATCAGCGTCAGACAGTAAAAAAGGCGGCCTCTGCGGGCTACGCATCGAGTCGGAATAACGCGACTTCTTTACCTCGCCACGCGCCGCTAAAAGCTCTTCGCAGCGCCTTCCATTATTCTTGGGATTTTGCCGACACCGCTGTAAGAATCTAGTCTCTTCCCCGATAAATTCACGATTTAGGTAACGCTTGGTGTATATTCCAGCAGCTAGAAAAATTAGCACCGCAATAAGGGTCGCCAGTCCCCAAATCAAAGTGTAATGCCGCTCTAATTTTCCGATTAGGTATAAACGGGCTCGGGTGATAATATTTTTACGTTCGGCTCTAATTCTCACGCTTTTTTCTAAAAGTATCAAACTACGATCCAATTGCAGTTTTCAAACCCAAAAAGTTATTCTCAATGGCCTCTAATTTATCGCAACTACTCACCAGATTTTAAGATCGTCGCTGCAATTTCGTTGCTAAATCAGCTTATTTTGGCGGATCCTTCTTCTTGCCACCTCCAAAGTCGGGGGTGCCTTTTTTTGGTGAGTAGTTACAATTTATCTACGCACTATATTAACACAGGGATACTAGCACCACACACTAGACTAGCACCACGGGTTTCTGGCACCACGGGTTTCTGGCACCTAAACAACCACGGCAGGAGCGTACCATAACGCAGGATTCCCGCCTGACAGGGCGGGAATTAATTCGACCGCTTTTTAAAACTCACAGGGGCTGGCAATTCTTCCGCTATCTACTTGAAAGAATTGGCATTCCTGACAGGGATACAAATGAGCGGCCAGGTGTCGTTAAACTCATAGAAAAAGCAATAACATCCGCGCATTTTTGGCCCTATTTAAGAGAAGAGAATTGTGATGCCCTGTGAAACTAAATATTGTCGAATGAGAGACTTAGGCTTATCTTTGTAATCAGCTCATTTAGCGACGAAATTGCAGCGACGATCTTAAAATCCGGTGAGTAGTTATTTTAGGAGATCTCTTGAAAACAGAGTTAGGTAAGCACATGGAAGCATCAACTTATACAGCACCGGCTCAGATCTTTTCGAATATAAAGAGCGAACTCCACAAGCGCATAATCGGTCAAGATCGCCTAATCGACCGCCTTTTAATCGCGCTGCTTGCAGATGGGCATATCCTCTTGGAAGGAGTCCCTGGGCTGGCTAAGACCCGCACCCTGCTCGCTCTAACTCAGGTCATTGATGCCCAGATGTCTCGTATTCAATTCACCCCTGATATCTTACCGTCAGATGTAATCGGTACAGAGGTGTACCGACCGCAAAGTGGCGATTTTGTGATTCGAAAGGGCCCAGTGTTCACTAACCTGCTCTTGGCAGATGAGATAAATCGAGCTCCCGCAAAGGTACAATCAGCCCTGCTTCAAGCGATGCAGGAGCGGGAGGTCACTATCGGCGAACAGACCTTCAAGCTTCCAGAACCATTTCTTGTTCTAGCCACTCAAAATCCGATTGAACAGGAAGGCACCTACACACTCCCTGAAGCCCAAGTCGATCGATTCTTGATGAAGATAGTAATTGATTACCCGTCATTTGATGAGGAGGTAGAGATTATCGGTCTTGCGGCCCAAGAAAGTGGCTCTCAGCAGCCACTTTCTCGAGTCATCCCACTCTCCTCGCTGGCAGCACTACGCAGCCAATGTCAGCAGGTATATTCAGACCCTAAAGTTGATCGCTACATCGTGTCACTGATCCACGCCACACGATCTCCAGACGCCTATGGATTAACGGGATTAATCGAATGGGGCGGGTCTCCTCGTGCTAGCATCGCCCTTAAGGTGTGCGCTCGCGCAAACGCTTTTCTCAAAGGTAAGACATTCGTCACCCCTGACGATGTAAAGGAGATCGCAGCGGACGTGCTGCGGCACCGCGTTCTTGTAACGTTTGAGGCCGAAGCTCGCGGAATTACCAGCGATGAGTGCGTAAAAACGCTTTTGGCCTCTGTAACCGTGCCCTAGCAACACGTAAAGAAAGGCGAGATATCCTATGGCACACGCTGGCTTGATCACGCTACCAGCCGAGCTCAAGCGACTCCAGTTGCGCTCACGTAAGCTTGTGACTGGAGATCTACTAGGACAGTACCGCTCGGCATTTCGCGGCTCGGGACTGGTCTTCTCAGACTTGCGAGAGTACCAACCAGGCGATGACATAAAGCACATTCACTGGAAGGCTACGGCTCGCACAGGCACTGTTTTTATAAAATCCTACGAGGAGGATCGTCAACTTCGCGTACTGCTCGCAGTTGATACCAGTCCATCGATGCGAGCCAAGCTCGGAAACCAGGCCTACTCCAAGGCACTTGAATTCTGCTCGCTGATTGGGTCGCTCACGCAAAGCGGTAATGATCTGCTCGGCCTGTTTCTATTTGCCAAATCACCAGGTGAATTTATTTCACCATCAGCACGACCAAGGCGATTTTCACGCATACTCTCGGCGCTAATAAACGCACAATCCGACGAGTCTTCTCTCACTGACCTAAATGCGGCTTGCCAACATATCGGCGAAACACTTAAAAAGCCGAGCATAGTTTTTATACTCTCTGATTTTGAATCTCCTGACTTCTCAGATGGACTGCGTAAGCTGGTCATGCGACACGATGTAGTGTTGGTTCAGATGCAGCCAGATATATCCGCACTACCCTCTTTTGGACTCGTTACCTTTCAAGATGCTGAATCTGGAGATATATGCGTCGTCGACACGAGTAGCCGCGCGGTTCAAAAAGCCTGGGTAACAGCTCTGCAAAGTCGGCTTGATAGTGTCAGGAACACGGCCAAGCAATGCGGCGCAGATCACATCGTTATTACTAACAATACGGCTCAACCCCTCGTGGAATTAATGAAGGACCGGGTGCATAGGCTATCACGATAAGTATGAACACACCGATTCCCACGCCATTTGATATCATCAACCCTGGACCCGGTGCGATCGTACCTACTAGCCTTGCATGGATTCTGCTCACTGGCGGCACTTTAAGCGTGCTTTTGTATATTAATTACAGACGCCGTACTCCAAGCGCAAATTCAATTCAGGCGACTCTTAACGCTTTGCTTGATGAACTTCGAATAGCTGCCGCTCAACCGATCAATCAACAGAGTCTTGAGCGCACCACGCGTCTGGTAAGGCGCATTATCACCCCGTACCTATCGGAAGATATTGCGACTATGTCATGCAGCGAACTTAAGTCACTGGCTGCCTCGCTTCATTGCAATATGGAGGATCAAGGCACCTCGCTGTCCACTCTCTTGATCCAGCTAGCAGAGATTGAAGAGCAGGCATACGCCCCTCAAACAAACGAAACAGGGAGTGCAAAAATACGTGAATTGCACTCAGAGCTGATCGGCGGCTTAGAGTCTCACGTCAGGAGGTTTCGCCCAGTATGACGTTTGCTTTTCCTGCCGCTTTCATAGCTCCGTTTGCGTACCTGGCCCTACGCTTACTATCTCGCAAAACTCGCACCGAGAGCGTCTCTGCCGCAAGTAGCTCGCTTCTTCGTGCCTTGCCAACTACCCTCCGTCTCAGGCTACGAAAGCCCTCCCTAATTTTTCTTGAGGCTGCGACGATGCTCCTGATAACGATAGCAGCGGCCCGTCCTCAAGTTGTGTCTATAGTTGAGCAACCTAAGCTAGCGCGCAACATTATGCTCGTCATAGACACCTCCAACAGCATGTCAGGCGAGGATTTTCCAACCAAGCTCGGGGCCACCTCGCGTATGGAGGGTGTAAAAACCGTGGTTGCTGAGTACGTGCGCTCAAGACGGGGAGACCGGGTGGGGTTGGTCGTTTTTGGTAACACCTCGTATCTTCAAAGCCCGCTTACGAGCGATACTCTTCTCGTAGAGAAGCTGGTTGCTCAACTACAGCCGCGCATGGCTGGTGATGGAACTGCTATCGGCGACGGCCTCGGTTTAGCGCTAAAACGCCTCCGTGATGTTGAGGGCAAGAGCAAGGCGATTATCCTTATGACCGATGGGGTTAACACAGCAGGCCAGGTCAGCCCCTTAAAAGCAGCCCAGATAGCCAAAGAATTCGGGATTCAGATACACACTATCGGCATCGGTACCGGAGACGTAGTACTGGGACAGGGCCCATTTGGAGGGCTGCTTGGACAAGCACAGGGGCCAACTGCTGAATTCGATGAAGCAACCTTAAAGGAGATAGCAAAACTAACAGGGGGAGTATACTTTAACGCCACATCACTCGAAAGGTTCCAAGATGTATATCGAGAGATCGACGACCTCGAACAAACTGAATCGCAGCAACCTGAGAAGCCGATTATCCACGAACTTTTTGCTCCGTGGGCCTGCGCTGGCTTGCTAAGCTTACTGCTCTCGATGGTATTACAAACCTCTATATTCCGGAGGTTGCCATGAGAGACGTTAGCGCAAGCCCTGCATTGTTCGATCAATTTGGGTTACTGAGCCCTTCAAGCTTAGTAACGGTTGCTATTGTCATCTTAGCAATTATCTTGGAGTGGCGCGCAGCTCGGGCACGCGCCGCGGCTCGCCAGGCTCTAGGGCTTTCAAGCCCGGCTGCGTCTACACTTAGGCGAGCGAGTAGTTTTTGTGTTGCGCTCCTTCTGGTGGTTGCTGTCAGCAGACCGTTCTGGGGGTGGGAGGATATCGAAACCGAGAGTAACGGCGACGACGTAATCTTTCTCGTGGACATCAGCCGGAGTATGTACGCGCAAGATGTACCACCCTCGCGACTAGAACTCGCCAAGCGTAAGATTAAGGATATCGTTCAGGCCTTAAGTGCTAACGGTTCCGGAGCCGCATTTGGAATCACGGTCTTTGCTGGCGATGGCTATACCATCTGCCCGATTACTACAGATCTCGGTGTGCTCGCTCAATTTATAGAGATTTTATCCCCAGAATTAGTAACCAGCTTAGGCTCTAATCTTAGGGCTGGGATTGATGCAGCGATCGGTCGCCTCGATGAAATAGCACTAAAACGCTCGCGTTTAATCGTTCTCTCAGATGGAGAGGATAATTTCCTCGATGAAACCGGCATGATTCAGGAGATTCGTAGTCGCGGTGTACGCGTTGATGTTTTAGGGATCGGCACACCAACGGGGGCCGCAATTACACTCCCTAACGGCGCTCCACTCGTTGACAGCTCTCGGAGACCAGTAGTGAGCACGCTAAAGGAGGAACCACTACAAGCGATCGCCCAAGCGGGAGGCGGACGCTACGTTAGAACCAGCCTAGACGATACGGACATTCAAACACTCTCCACATTATCGCTCCTGCCGACCACCTCTGACTCTCAACATAAAAGTCAGATTCGAACATACAGAGAGCTCGGACCGTGGTTGGCGCTTTTGGCCTTAGGAGCTCTGGCTATCTCCGCGTGTAGCCGTCGCAGCAATCCGCTCGTGGTGATTACACTTGCTCTGCTCTGTGCCAACGCTGGCCGTGTGCATGCCGAAACTCCAACACCTGTTGGCAGCGACCTTCAGCTACTTTCAAGCTCTCCATTCGAAGCGTATAAACGCGGAGATTACCAAAGAGCCTTCGATGAATACTCGTCAGCTCTTCAGCGCGCGCCGAACGACAGAGCTCTGCTTTTTGGGCTAGCCAGCTCTCTGCACCGGCTTGGTAGGCACGAAGAGAGTGCGCAAGCTTTTCGAAAGCTAGCCGATTCGAGCCCATCAGGTCGTGAATATTTTGAGAACACCTACAACGAGGGAAACGCTCTTTTATCGCTTGGCCGCTACACTGAGGCGATTGACGCCTACTGGCGCGCCCTCGACGTGAAACCAGACGACGAAGCTGCTCAACACAACGTAGCGGTTGCCCGCGCGCTGCTTGAGCAACAGAAGAACGCAACCCCTACCCCAACTCCCACTCCAACTCCAACACCGCCACCGCAGTCATCTCAACAACCTTCACCAAGTCCTGATAGCTCGCCAAACCCTACTAGTTCACCGGAGCCGCAGAATGACTCGGAGCGTAAGGACTCAACCACTCCATCTCCGCAACCGGAAACATCCCCAGCAGTCGCAACAACTAGTCCCACAGCGGGAGTTACAGCCGCTGCAACAACTGATGTAACAGCCGCTGCAACTGCTAGCCCCGCTGAAACAAGCGCAACCAACGCAACTAGCAAACCAACCCCCGACGATAGGCTCAAGGAGTCCCTAGACTCAGAGTCTCTGCCGCCTCCGCCCTCATCGCCTGCTGCCGATGCTGCGACACCTCTAGCCATCCCTGAAGCTCAGGCATGGCTGGACTCCCTCCCTGACTCTCCGCTTCTTGTACGTAGGTACCGCGGTACACCCTCCGTTGGTGGACAAACATGGTAGAGAGGCGATACGATCAAGAGGCAACCATAACCAACTCAACCATGGGCACCGTTTACAGATATCCTCTCCTACTCGGTCGATTATTACTCTGTCTCTCCATGGCTGTATTTTTACTGGCACCCTTTACGTATTGCTTAGCTCAGAACTCGCTGCGCTCTGAGATCACCCCTCAATCAGGCCAGACCGATGATCTCTTTATTTTCACCGTAACCTTTGAAGGATCTCAAGAACGAATTAATCCGCAGATAGCCGCTGGAGGAGACTTTGATATTCAATTCCTGGGGCCAAAAACCTCAATATCAATCGTCAATGGTCAGGTGCATTCGCGCCAGCAATTCGTCTATCAACTAAGCCCAAAACGTGAGGGCGACCTGCGGACCCCTGAGGTGCAAGCTACCGTCGAGGGGCAAATTCTCTCAAGTCCTCCAATTGCAGTCTTGATCAAAAGCTCATCTGCCCAACAAGCTCCACCTCCAAATGCTGGTTCTGAGCAGATCTTCATGCGCCAGAGCGCCTCGCCCGAGTCAGCTTACGTAGGGCAACAGATCGTCAATGCAATCACCGTATACACACGTGTGAACCTACGAGGAGTGCGCATTGACGATGAAGCAGCCGATGGATTCTGGCAGGAGTCGATATCAGATGGTCATAATGTGCAAAGAACGGTCAATGGTGTTGAATACGGCTCTGCACAGATCCTACGTGCCATGTTTGCGCTAAAATCAGGGCAGCTGTCTATCCCGACACGCCATGCGCTAGTTCAGGTACCAGTTACTAAGCGCGGCAACCCTTTTGGTAGCTTTGATCCCTTTAGTGATGATTTCTTTGAGAACTTTTTTCAACGAACGGTCGTTCAGGAAAAGAAACTCAGCTCTAATGATCTCTCTTTAACAATCAAACCGCTCCCCCCGTTACCAGCAGAGCTTAGCCAATTTACCCGTGGGCTAACGCTCGTCGGAAACACCTCTATCGCAAATAACGTATCCGAGATCGCGCTACGAGTCGGCGAGACCAAAAATGTCTCAATTACCATCTCTAGTACGGGCCATCTAAATCCGGTAAAGTTAGCGGGCCTCAAGGTGCCACCGGGAGTCAAGCTATACGATGGGCAAACAACGGTAAAACACGACACTGGTCAAGATCGCTTATTGACCCATAAAACGTTTAACTATTCGATCGTACCAACTCGACCCGGTATGCTAACTATTCCAGGTATAAGTGTCGCTTACTTCGATCCCGATTCAGAATCATACAAACTGGCAACTTCAACCGATATCTCGTTAGTCGTCTCAGGCGATCCGCTCGCCCAGCCGACTGCTCTGCCCAACAATACTCTGGGAGCTAAAGTTGACCCTCCACAGATTGGCGCCGACGGAGATATTTCTGTACCTGCTAAAGATCAACTAAAACAAGATGTAGCCGTATCACCCGCAGCTAGCATGCCATATGTTGAAAAGACCCTTTGGGAAAAACTTGCTGATCGGATCAGTGTTCAGCTAGGTCTGCTTATTTTGGCCGCTGCTATAGTGTTGGTAGGGCTCGTATCATTGGTTCTCAGACCCTCCTCAGCTCAATTGTCACGCGCTGATAACCTCAAAAAAATCTCGATGGCCACTACTCTAGACGATCTAGAGCTGTGCGTCAGGAGCTGGGCTAGCACTTCCCTCCCTGGAGTTCGCGCAGGGGCGACTTTTGATGAGATCCGTGCCGTCATACGCTCTTCCGCTCGAGACGACTCTACAGCCCTTACGCTCATATCAGTGCTAGACCAGCTAGAGGTGTCACGCTACTCAGGCACAAACACTAATTCAATCGATAATCTTAAACGTTCCCTGCACAACTCAATCAAGAGTTGGCGCTGATGTACTTTTCCTCAAATGCGTTGTAACATTGTTGCAGGATCCTTATGGCAATTGACGCACCTACAGTTCAGGAAACTCTAAAGCTAATGCAGGCAAAGCTCTCACGAGTTGTGCCTGAGCTAGAGCTTCGGATAAAGGCCGAGCTCGTATTTGAGATCAACAGACTGAAGAAAGAGCGCGGAGCGTTAATTCTTGGTCACAACTACATGGAGCCAGCACTCTTTCATACCGTTCCGGATATCGTTGGAGATTCGCTTGAACTCTCGCGTAAAGCAGCCGAGACCACCTGCGACCCAATTATCTTCTGTGGCGTTCGTTTTATGGCCGAGACTGCCAAGATACTAAACCCGACCCGCACAGTTCTACTACCTGCTAAGGTTGCCGGGTGCTCTCTAGCTTCCAGTATCACGGCGGCTGATGTTCGAGCTCTTAAAGCCCGCTATCCAGGGGTACCTGTTGTATCGTACATAAATACATATGCCGAGGTAAAAGCTGAATCGGATGTTATCTGTACCTCAGGAAACGCCGTAAAGGTAGTGCAGTCATTAAAGTCTGACACTGTAATCTTTCTGCCTGATCAGTTTCTTGCTGCAAATGTAGCGAAAGAGAGCGGAAAAAAGATCCTCTTTCCCTCGCCACAGGAAAAGATTGACTCTTCAAATGTGATTATCGGTTGGCGTGGTGCGTGTGAAGTACACGAACGCTTTACCGTTAGGGATGTGCAAGAGATCCGCTCTCAATTTCCTGGCGTGGCGGTGCTTGCTCATCCAGAATGCCCGCCAGATGTCGTTAATGTGGCGGACTATTCTCAAAGCACCTCAAGAATGGTCGAGTTTGTTAAGAATTCAGATGCTCCGCACTTTTTACTGTTAACCGAGTGCAGCATGGCTGATAACATTATCGCTGAAAATCCGTCAAAGGATGTGCTGAGGCTCTGTAGCATTCGCTGTCCACATATGAACGAGATAACTCTAGAAGATACGCTAAACGCTCTACGTAACAACGAGCAGCAGATTGAGGTGCCGAGTGAGATCGCAGCGAAAGCAAGAACAGCGCTACAGCGGATGCTAGAGGTTCGCTGAGATAAACAACGCCTGATTCCCTACCCGTTGCGCGAGGGCCGAGTGTCATTCAAGATACTTGCCAGCTCATACATGACCGAAGATGCTTCCCTACATACCTGGGTGATATTTTGCCCGCATTGCTTGTTAATCATCCCAGATAAAAGCATGATCTTTAAATCGGTTTGCAAATGAGCGCCTGCGTAGTCAGAGTTCATATGCTCTGACATCAGACCATACACAATATGATTAAGTGCACTTAGTCGCCTAATTGGACAGGCGAGCGAACCAGAAAAGCCATCCGTATTGCGTCTTTTACTAGTACTTTGAAGCAACTCCGATGCGAGACTCATAACACCCACTCACTTTGTATGTATTGGCTGTTTTATCAAGCTGTCTCTATTCAGCCGAATTAAACTCGCCAGAGGAACCATTCCCTTATAAAAACCTTCGGCTCATATCGCACACTGGGTTAGGTTTTGGCGCGCATTTGCGTCACGCTTAAAAACCATCTGTAGTTTCAGGTATATAGCTGTGCTATTATCAGACTCTTATCGTATTTAGCAATTTTTGGATTATCTCTAGTGATCTATCCTATACTATTGGAGGTTATGACTAAGACGAGGGAACCCCCATCCTAGTCTGAGCTAATCGACAGAGGTATTTGTAACGGCAAAATGAATATAGCGTAACTACTCACCAAAAAAGGCACCCCCCGACTTTGGGGGTGGCAAGAAAAAAGATCCGCCAAAATCAGCTCATTTAGAGACGAAATTGCAGCGACGATCTTAAAGTCCGGTGACTAGTCACAGTGTAGCGAACCAGGTCAAAGGGATCTTAGCCATGAGAGTAGTTTGCATCCATATCCCCAAGCAATCATGGGATCCAGGCCAAGCGCTGTACATGACGAAGCGCGAGATGATGAACTGCAAATACTTTGAGCACCAGCTCGACGAACTTGCAGAGAGTATCTGGGAGCCATTTTCACTTGAGATATACGTAAGTGGCCGCACCGTGTACTTCTGCATGGCAGGCAACGACGAAATGATCGACGTTCTTACAACTGGGATCTATTCGTGGCTCGGTGATAGCCAGGTGCTCGATATAGAGGATTATACAGAAAAGATAACGGCTAATACGGTGATCTGCGGCGCTGATCTACGCCTTGCGCGTCCAGATGTATATCCGATCCAGGATTGGAAGGGCTTTAAATCGAGCTCACTTACGCCGATTCTTATGCCCTTACAACAGATACCTGACGGCGATTGCTTTTTAATCCAGGCCATCTTGCGCCCAATAAAGGATAGCGCCTTGTCTAACCTCTCGATCTTGAATGCTCGATTTAACGCCCGCATGAGCGACCTATTTTATCTGCGGAAATATCTTAAGAAAGATTTCGCTCTTAACGTTGCCGAGAAGATCGATGCAAAATGCGCATCAAGGCTCTACTGGTCAAACTATCGGATGACTGCATTTAGTCATCTAGCGCCAGGAGCGAATACTCAGGAAAAGAAGGCTACCTACGAGCGTCTCGTTGGTCACGTAAAAACTGTGACTGATTCTGTAAAGGCTTTCAATCTAGATGACTACAACAAATTTGCAGTAGGCGGGATCGAAAGCGGAAGCAAGTGGTTGGAAAAGATCCGCGAGCGGCGCTTTATACGGCCGTATAGGCTCTCCACGCGCGAGCTATCTTCTCTATACTTCCCGCCAAGCCTAGGTGATCTAGCGGCAACCGCTCAAGTGCTCTCGAAAAGAGCTCCAGCTCCTCCAGACGTGCCAGCATCTAAAAAAGATCCTAACGTTGGGGATGTGGCTCACACGAACTATAGAGATCATGAGCTCAACTTTGGTTTCCAACGCGCAGATCGAAGACGTCACCTCTACATCATGGGGAAATCAGGTACAGGTAAGTCTTGTTTGATGCAGTTATTGGTTCGCGATGATATGGAGAAGGGCTATGGTTGTGCAGTTATCGATCCTCACGGCGATCTGATCGATGATATCCTACGCCTAATTCCGCGCCATCGCGCAGGAGACGTTGTTCTCTTCGATCCAGGGAATCCTGACTTTGCTCCAAGCTTTAATCCGATGTCTCCCGTTAGGCCGGACTTAAAGCTACGCGTAGCGATGAGCTTCCTTGATTCTTTCAAGCGCACCTTTGGAAGTGACTGGACTGAGCGAATGGATCACGTGCTTAGGTACGCTGTGCTTGGGCTGGTAACGGTTCCCGGCTGCAATCTAGTATCACTTAGAAAGATGTTGTCAGATGAAAGATTCAGGGCTGATATCGTCCGACAAGCACGAGATGAATCGGTAAAAAGATTCTGGTTGCGCGAGTTTACGGCGAGACGCAAGGAATTTGAGGAAGGTCCGATTTCTAGACTTCTCAATCGGCTAGACGAGCTCCTAGCAACTGAGACGATGCGACACATCCTGGGCCAATCCACCAATCTCTTCAATTTTCGAGAGTTCATGGATAGCAGAAAGATCGTTCTGCTTAAGATATCTAAAGGCGTACTTGGCTCAGACAACGCGTCACTACTCGGGTCGATGTTAGTCTGGAAGATCTATGAGGCCGCCATGTCACGAGCTGATATCGCTGCGGAAGATCGCGAAGATTTTTACCTCTACGTTGATGAGTTCCAGAACTTTGCAACAGAATCCTTCGGAGAAATTTTGAGCGAGTCGCGTAAATATAACCTTAGTTTAACCTTCGCCAACCAGTACCTCAATCAGCTTCCTAAACAGATCCGTCAAACGATCTTTGGAAATATCGCCAACTTATTATCGTTCCGTATCGGAGCGGAAGATGCCGCAACGGTGGCGAGTGAATTCTCACCGGTATTTGGTGACGGAGACCTAGTTAATTTGGCGATTCGTGACTTTTACGTAAAGATGAGCGTTAACGGCCAGATTCAGGCACCGTTTTCCGGACGAACAAAGGATTTGATATATCCAGCAACTGGTGAGGATGTTGCTAAAGAATGTGTCGCGGCTGCTTTAAAGAAATATTGCCTACCTGTCCGTGGCCATGCTACTACGCAAGCAGCTCTGTAAGATTAGTAGCGAGTTTTTATGGATTATGCAGCCTTGTCACCCGAGCTAAATAGCAAAATAATCGAATTTGGGACCGGAGTGTTCAAGGACCTTGACGATTATGAGTTATCCCCTCTTGAGATTCGCTTCTGGAACGCTCGATTGATGCAATGGTCGATGTCTCGACCCGATTTTAAGGTCAACTTATTTCGATTAGTTGATGTTCTCCCGACTCTAAAAACCCCAGAAGCTATTGCCCAACATGTTCAACAATACTTAACAGAACCTGCAAACCGGATTCATCCAGCGCTTGGATGGATTGTGGGCTGGTCGAAAAGCAAGATCGGCACACGACTCACTGCCAAAGCAGTCACCCTCGGCGTGCAACAGATGGCCAATCTTTTTATAGCTGGTCATACGCCACAAAAGGCTTTGTCGGTACTCCGAAAACTCCGTGGGCAGGGCTTTTCGTTCACTGTAGACCTGCTCGGAGAGTTCTGTGTATGTGAGAGTGAGGCTCTTGAATATCAGCAAAGATACCTTAACGCGCTAGATACATTCTGTGAAGCTATCCCCTCCTGGCATCAAGGAAAACCGATCATCTCCGGACATCCAGGAGAGTCTAGTCCTGTCTGCATCTCGGTCAAGCTATCTGCTCTATACTCACAAACGGGATCTCTAAATTTTGATCGCAGTGTCGATGTGCTAACTGAACGGCTTGGTCAGATCGTGCACCGAGCCAAGCAGCACCAGGCTCTGGTTTACGTCGATGCTGAAGATTCGGGTAATAATCAGATAATCTACGACACATTTAAACGTGTCTTCGGCTCTGATGAATTCCGCGATATGCCTTATCCAGGGATAGTGATTCAAGCCTACGCTAAAAACGCGGCTGATCGTGTTGGTGAGATGTTAGCGTTTGCAGGGAATCGTGGAGCGCCGATCGCAATCCGTTTGGTAAAGGGGGCCTACTGGGATATGGAGCGCGTCATTAGCGCTCAAAACCATTGGGATTTTCCACTCTTTGAAGAGAAACGTCTCTCGGACGCTTCATATGAGCAATTAAGTCGCGTGTTACTTGATAACGCGCACCTGTGCTTGCCAGCGTTTGGATCTCACAACATCCGCTCACTCTCGCATGCTTGCTGCTACGCTGAGAGCAAAGGGCTTACCAATAAAGATTTTGAGATTCAGGTTCTCTATGGCATGGCTGAGCCAATCGCTCAAGCGTTTGCTAATAGAGGCTACCTGACCAGAATGTATGTTCCGTTAGGAGAGCTTTTGCCGGGGATGGGATACCTCGTGCGTCGGCTACTGGAGAATACCTCAAACGAATCATTCCTTAGGCACACGTTTTTTGAGCACTCTGAGATTCAAAAATTACTCAAGGACCCCTCTGAGCCGCCATCATCGAAGATCACCGCTCAATGCCCGCTACCATCGCTTGACCAACTCAGACCAGAAGATAACGGTGTTGCCGTAAGTAACGATACAGTTGCGTGCAACCTCGAATACTAATGCTCGTAAAACTCATCAAGGTGATACCATGACAAACACTACCTCCTTCAAGAATCAACCACTGGCGGATTTCTCAAGCGCTGAGGTGCGCCGCTCGCTCGCTCAAGCATTGGAGGCTTTTGACCAAAAGATCCAAGCGCAGGATTTATCGGCGATGCCGATAATCTCTGGGGTGAGTGAGTCTGGGAGGGAGAAGGTTTTACGTACAGATCCAAGCGATCGGCGGATAACCATCGGAACTACATCT
The DNA here is from genome assembly GCA_040402735.1 of Bdellovibrionota bacterium. GTDB lineage: Bacteria > Bdellovibrionota_C > UBA2361 > UBA2361 > OMII01 > OMII01. Next base: position 4,693 of record JBBALZ010000009.1, on the reverse strand, counting down.
TTCGCATCGGTTGAGCAGGCGTCGCGAGCCGTTGCTGTATGCGCTAAAGGATTGGCTGCTTGGCGCTCACAGCCTTATGCAGAGCGTGCCAGAATTATTGAGCAACTCGGACTCCTCATTAAAGATCGGGCATTATTCTTCACCTCGTTGCTTATTCGTGAAGCAGGCAAACCTTGGCGTGAAGCTGATGCAGATGTGGCAGAGGCGATCGATTTCTGTCTTTACTACGCCGCCGAGATGCGCCGCCTCGGTCCTCCATTACTGACTGAGCAGGTGCTTGGAGAAGAGAACCTCTACCTGTACCAACCACGCGGTGTTGTTGCAGTTATATCGCCGTGGAATTTTCCTCTAGCTATAGCCTGCGGAATGACAGCTGCCGCATTGGTGACGGGAAATACAGTTGTCTTTAAGCCAGCCGAACAGACCAGTATCGTTGGCCACGAGCTCGCTAAACTTGTTCTGCAGGCTGGTGTTCCCGCAGATTGCTTTGCCTTCCTTCCTGGCCGTGGTGAGGAGGTTGGGAAGGCTCTCGTTGAGAATCCGGCAGTATCGATGGTTGCCTTTACAGGTTCGCGGGATGTTGGCCTAGAGATCATCGCTAGCACGGCAACAGTTAAGCCCGGCCAGAACGGTATCAAGCGAGTTGTTGCGGAGCTCGGTGGAAAAAACGCGATAATTATCGATGACGACGCAGACTTTGATGACGCAATACGCGGCGTGCTCAGCTCAGCATTCGGCTACGCTGGACAGAAATGCTCTGCGTGTTCGCGCGTCATCGTAGTTGGTGCCGCCTATGAGCCCTTTCTAGCAAGGCTCGCAGCTGCTACCGCCGACATCGTCGTTGGCCCATCATCGGACCCTGCGAGCTTTTTGGGGCCGATTATTGATGAGGAGAGCTTCTTGCGCATATCGTCCGTGATTGATGGCGTTTCTGATGTTCCGCTTCTAGTGCGCGGAACGATACCCGAAACTGCGCGCCAACCTGGATGGTTTATACCGCCAACGATATATCGCGATGTGCCCGCATCTCATCTACTCTGGCGAAATGAGCTTTTTGCACCCATAGTTGCCTGTGCGCAGGCGCAGACCTTTGAACAGGCGCTAGAGATGGCAGTTGACTCGGATTATGCCCTGACTGGCGGAGTATTTAGCCGTAACCCTGAGCATATCGAGTTAGCGCGCGCTGAATTTAGAGTAGGCAACCTCTACATCAATCGGGGCATCACAGGGGCGCTAGTAGGCAGACAACCTTTTGGAGGGTTTAAGCTCTCTGGGATTGGCTCCAAAGCCGGGGGACGAGATTATCTGTTGCAGTTTATGGAGCCTCGCACAATCACTGAAAATACGATGCGTCGAGGCTTCACTCCAGATATTGATAATCCCTGATGCGGCCAAGTTCTAATTACGTAACTACTCGCCGGATTTTAGGGGCGCTTAATGGCAATCGGCTTTCACTAGGCTTGAGGGGTGCTTGTGATAGGAGCACATCTTTGCTCTCAATCCTGGAAGTGGATATACTCCTCAAATGGTTGATCTCATTCTCGGATCTCACGGACTTTTCGCTTACCTGCTGGTTCTTATAGCCCTATTGGCGGGATCTGTCGGCATTCCAGCGCCGGAGGATTTAACCTTAATCGCGGCCGGAGTTCTGTGTAGTTTAGCACAGGTGAATACCTGGATAATGGCTATAACCTGCTATCTTGGGCTTATTATTGGAGACCTTATCATTTACCGGATCGGTTGGATGACCGGCCCTACGCTTTTTCGTAAAAAGTGGTTTAGGCGCCATATCTCTACAAAACGGCTACAAACCATGCGCACCAATCTGCACAAACGCACGATGTTGACAATTCTTGTGGCGCGACACCTCTTTTACATTCGTACAGCGACATTTCTAATGTGCGGGGCTGTGCGCATATCATTTACTAGATTTATAATCATGGACGCGATCGCCGCGCTCATAACTACCCCACTTATGATGGGCATAGGCTTTGCATTTGCTCACAACTACGAGATGGTTATCAAGTGGGTACGCGATCTTAAGTTTATCCTGATAGCTCTTGGAGTGATCGCCGCTTTTTTTATTATTCGGCACTACAGACGCCCACATACAGAGACCGAAGCGGAGTTTGAGGTTGGGGATGGGGATGGGGATGAGCTAGTTTAAGGAGCCGAGGCAAACCTGGCTTATGCGAGCTTTCGTAAAGATGCAATTTCACAATCGCACAGTTCCAAAAATCAAAGCCCAAGACCCTAGCCTAGCCTAGCCAAAATCGACAGAGCTACTCCCCGCTTTCTTACCAGATGAGACTAAAAACACCCAAATAGATCGCTTCTTCCGAGGGGGGTAAAAAAGAATTGCGATGCCCTGATACGGCTTACCACCCGTTGACTAGCTGGGGGCGTCAGTTACAATTAAAGACAAGGTTTCAATGAATGTAAATTTTCGCGATGCGTAAGGATGGATAAATGGCAGATTTTAAGGATAAATTGCTTGGTCGTTCAAAATTGGTAGATGATGCCCTAACTGGGTTCGTGAACAGGCTAAACTTTGACCCAAATCATGTATGTGACTTTATTGAAGTCAGCATTGGTTTTACCCAGAGACGTGATCAGCTATATTCGCTCCTTGGCGATCAATTGAGGGAAATGAAGGGATGCAAACCGTTATTCGACAAAAAATTTCTTGAGGCTCTGGATAAGCCTCTTCATCAAGACGGTAGTTTGCGGGAATATACTGTTAGCGACATAGCTAAACATCTCGTAGACGCATGTGATAAGATTAAAACAACAACAGCCGGTTACGAATTAAAAGATTTGGCAAAAATTATCCATGGCGTCTTGTCAATCGAAAACGCATTTCTTGCTAACATGGCTCCGGTGTTCAGACAAGAACTAGGTCCGAAACGTATCATAAATGATACCAGAAATGCTGTTATCGAACCTTATTACGCCGGACGAGGCGATACAAGGCTTTTGACAGTTTTCGAACCTGATCGTGACAGGAGCGTAGCTATACCAAACGTGGAATTGAAGGATCCGGAGATTTATCTAACTTGCGATGGCTATATAGTTGTAGATAGAGGAAATCAATGTGGCCATGGTTTAGTGCTATATGATGGAGGTAGTTTTACTTTTGACCCTAATGAGTCTCGTATTGTTAGTGTCAAAAATGGTGTTTTCATCACTAGTAACGGAAAGGCTTTTTTGGTGAAACCTAACGGGGAAAGACAGGAAGTTGTCACTGGGGAGCCATTCAATAAAAAGGATTATGCTTTTGGCCATGTGCTTGATGAAGTTTATGTAGTTTGCCAGGATGGCGATAATGTAGTTATAAAGATGCTGAACTTAACTTCTCCTGGGAATGATTTGCGTGGCACCACCGAAGGAGAGGAGATTATTACTTTTGAAAATTACAAGATATGCAATGAGGGTGACTTACTTCCAGGATACATAAAGGTAATTAACAATACGACAGGTGAAAAGGGCTATATTTGTGTAGAAAGCAGAATTATAATACCAGAGGATTATTTGCTTAATAACAACTCATGGAACGAGACACCACTTGCTGGACACTTTATCGTAAGAGAAATAGATGGGTTGTTCTATCAGTTGATAGATAAGTCAAGTGGTGGCTTAGACGGGCACAATCGTTTTAGAAATTGGACAAATAGTCAGATTGAGACGGCTGTATTTTCGCGTTTACCTACTGGACAAATTGTTGCGTACAATCCTGAAACCCGTGAGGTAGATATGCCTATAGATCCTGATAGTGCGATGATTCCCGTGCCACCGTCCTTTTCAGATATCGGACAAGTGGTACTACACGATTGGGATCTTAACGAAGCAACTAATAGTTATGAGCTTCATGGTTTTCAAACAACAAAAGAGGACGGTAGAGGCAGGTTTATAAACATAACAACCGGCGGCACTCTGGCTGACAATGTTCATCGCTCAAAGAATGAAAGATTTTTCTTTACCAGAGAGCTCAATAACAGCGTTCGTATTATGAGTCAGGTCGGATATGATTTTACAGCCGGGTTCGGCCAAGGAAGAGTAACTGTTAATCCGATTGACGTATTTTATTTACCTAAGGACACACAAGTATTGGCAATATTTCATGTGCCACAATTACGCTTGTATTATGTAGTCGAATTAAATGAACATACGGCGAGAGTTCTTTTAACTTCCGAAAGTGAGCCTCGATTCTCTGGTGATTATTTGAGAATTTCGCTCGCTGAAAATCAACATTCTGTTGTGATTCCAGTCAAGGAGCTGGTCAGAAATAAAGAACAATATAAGTGAGAAATAACAGTCATGAGTAGCGAGGTAGATAATTCAGAGATCCATTTTTTAATCTATACGCTGGAGTTAACAGGGCAGCTTACCCAAGAGCAACTTGATAGTTTAAAATCAGCGGCTGATTTAGTATCGCCTGAGTCTGTAACGGGAAGTGTGGATGAGAAGAGAGCGTTGCCCCCCTTGATCTCGTACAGGCTATAATATGCGTGTGCCGAGACAAGAGAGCGGTCCGATAGCCCCTTTCTCTGGCCCCCCTTTCTCTGGTCCCTTTCTCTGGTACACCCCAACTATTTTAGTCTCTTCGAGCCCCCTTTCTCTGGTACTCCTTTCTCTGGTCTCCTTTCTCTGGTACACCCCAACTATTTTAGTCTCTTCGAGCAACTTTTGTTTC
>JBBALZ010000008.1:0-37803 GCA_040402735.1 Bdellovibrionota bacterium | reverse complement strand
ACTAACGCTTAACACTCTTAGCGCCGGATTCCCGCCCTAACGGGACGGGAATTAAATCCGGCGCGGTTGTCAGCCCCTACGGGGCTGCTGTTTTTAGCTTCTCGTTCTGCAAAGTGCTGAGTAGTTACCGGTGTGTTAACGCTCGATATCTCCAAATCTGCCCCTATGTACCTCAGCCACAAACTCTCGTATCTCACCAGCGCGCCTCTGGGCGCCGTGATTTTTAAAAATGCGCCACTTGATCTCACAGATGTTGGCTATCACCTCTAGGATGCCACATACCATGTTGGTTTCTTCGCCGACCACCTCAGCTCCTTGTCCCTCTCCCGCGTTACTACGCAGTAGGGTTAGCAGATTCCCGAGATCGCGGGGCAATCCAAGTATCTCTAACTGACAACACGCAGCACCCGTACCAAGACTTAGCTGAGTTCCATTTCCGAAGAAATCGCCGACAACGGTGTTAATCCGCGAGAGGTGCCCTAGGATTTCAAAAACAAACTTACGCTCTCTGGTGCTGCGTTTTTCAAGCAACGTTGTCACTGGTTGTTCTGATTGTCCCAACAGGTGCGCCTCAGAGATACCAAAAACATCAAAGAGTATGTTGTCGATTTTGCGCTTGCACTGCAACTTGTACCCAAGCGCTGTTTCCTGCTGTTTTCTCGGAAATTTAGCAAGTCCACCGATGTGTTCGGGCAGAATTGTATTCGCAACGATGGCAAAACGTTCAAGAGCGCGCTGACTCTGAGGGGTCAGCTCAAGACAGCGATCAAAGATGCGCGCCGTGCGATCGATATCGTATGGGCGGATACCGAATTGATACCAGCCCACAGTCTCCAGTGCCAGAGAAACGAGAGCGTGCTGTGACTGCTCTATGGTGCTAGGCCAATCTTCTGTGCGTAGGGATCGGATCTCATCAAAGTCAGCAAATCCATGAAACATCAGAATACTCCATGCGAGCCGTATGGATTCTCCCGCTGTCTTGCGATCACGAGGGTTAGACTCTAGTGCGGCACACCTTTCACGTAGTTCGCGCATCGCTGCTTCGATGTGTTGTGCTGTCAGGTGTGGTGAACCAGTCCGAGAGGAGTCCTCCTGTCTTGATGGTGTGGTGTAGTTTCTGCGGGGAGCAGAACGGGGTGAGTGCGCTTCTGAACTCATAAATAGCTAGTGTACCCTATTTGACGGTATCAGTTCCAGCCGCTCCAAACGGGCGGTACAGCCAAGCGAGAAGGATATCTCCCCAAAGAACTAGGGCGCGCTGATCCCGTAAAGTCCCTGAGATACTGCTCCGGCTCCCCTTGACTTACATCATGTACGCGTGCTACACCCTGTGTCGCGACAAGGTTCTGCAGGTTTCGCTCGCAATGAGTGATAGTGCCGACGTAGACCGCTTAAATTTTTAAGGAATGTATTCCAGTAAGGAAGGTATTCCAAAGAGATCAGGTGGTTGAGAGTGATGCAATGCCGCCCCCGGCCGGTACCATCACAGCAGAAGAGTCGTCAGAAGGTGTCTCGACTTCCCGAGTAGTTGCGCTCGGCTTTTGTGAAACCGTTCTGTCCCGGGGGATTTCGTGAAAATTAAAGTGCAGACGGTAAAGTGCCAAGTCTGGTGGGCTAAAGTTGCATAGTGCCCACAAGTAAGTTTGGGCAGTCTTCATTTCTTGTGGCCGGAAGACTGTTATTCCGGCTTGAAATGTGGTACTCACCCGTGCGGACTGCGCCAATACTTGGACGCATCCGTATGGTTAAGCGAGAGTGTTTAGGAAAAGAGAGCAGGGCTAGAGATGCCAACTATTAATCAGTTAGTTCGAAGTCGTCGTCGTCAGAATCGATCCAAGAGCAAGTCGCCAGCGCTCGTGCGCTGTCCGCAAAAGCGTGGAGTATGCACCCGTGTTTATACACAAACCCCAAAGAAGCCCAATTCGGCTCTCCGTAAGGTTGCGCGCGTTCGTTTGACTACGGGAATGGAGGTCACCAGCTACATTCCAGGAATAGGACACAACTTGCAGGAGCACTCAGTAGTTCTCATTCGCGGAGGCCGTGTAAAGGATCTGCCAGGAGTTCGTTACCACATCATCCGCGGTAAGCTTGAGTCTCACGGCGTTGCTGATCGCAAGCAGGGCCGCTCAAAGTACGGCGCAAAGCGTCCTAAGTAAGTAGGCTGTTTGTCTTAGAGGAAAGGTCTCGAGAGGAGATTTAGAGAAGAGGAAAATATGTCACGAAAGAAGCGCGATTTCAAAAGAGAGGTTCTTCCCGATCCACGGTTCGGAGATGATGTTGTTGGTAAGGCTATTAACGTAATAATGTTCAGTGGTAAGAAGGGCGTTGCAGAGCGCGCGCTGTATGGCGCTCTTGAGCAGTTAGCTAAGAAGACTGGCGCTGATGCTGTTGAGAGCTTTCACAAGGCATTGGGCAACATCAAGCCAGTTGTAGAAGTTAGGTCGCGACGTGTTGGTGGAGCAACATATCAGGTTCCTACCGAGGTGCGAGCTGAGCGCGCGCAGTCATTGGCTTTGCGTTGGTTGAAGGAAGCCGCAGGTAATCGCAGTGAGCGTAATCTATCTGACCGGCTGGCTAATGAGCTTCTCGATGCTATTCAGAATCGCGGTGCTGCTGTTAAGAAGCGCGAAGATACTCACCGTATGGCTGAGGCTAACAAGGCATTTGCACACTTTAAGTGGTAGTTGATTAGGAACTAAGGAATAGGTTCACTAGAACGTTTGGAGATTTAGGATCGTGGCTAAGAAGGATTTAAGTAAAGTTCGTAACATCGGCATCATGGCCCACATCGACGCCGGTAAGACGACCACTACCGAGCGCGTGCTCTTTTACACCGGTATCAACTACAAGATCGGTGAGGTGCACGAGGGCGCAGCTACCATGGATTACATGGAGCTAGAGCAGGAGCGTGGAATTACCATCACTTCGGCCGCTACCACATGTAAGTGGAAGGGATCAAACGGCGAGTTCCCTGAGCACCAGATTAACGTTATCGACACACCAGGCCACGTAGATTTTACGATTGAAGTAGAGCGCAGCTTGCGCGTACTCGATGGTGCCATTGCGGTATTCGATGCAGTGAGCGGTGTAGAGCCACAGTCAGAGACCGTATGGCGTCAAGCAAATAAGTTCAAGGTTCCACGGTGTTGCTTCATTAACAAGATGGATCGTACGGGAGCCGACTTCGTAGGAGGTGTCGATTCAATCCGCGAAAAGCTTGGCGCTAAGGCTGTTCCAATTCAGCTTCCAATTGGTGCTGAGAGTGAGTTTGCTGGGGTTATTGACCTAGTTGAGATGAAGGCGATCCTTTACAAGGATGAGACCAAAGGAGCAAAGTTCGAGGTAGAGGACGTTCCCGCAGAGATGCGCGAAGAGGCCAGTAAGGCTCGTGAGTTTCTGATCGAGTGTATCTCAGAGGGCGACGATGCTCTTATGGAGAAGTACCTGTCAGGCGAGGCGCTCAGTGTCGCTGAGATTAAGCAGGGTATCCGTAGGGGAACAATCGCGATGGAGATATTCCCTGTATTATGCGGAAGCGCATTTAAGAACAAGGGTGTTCAGCCGCTTCTCGATGCAGTTATTGAGTACCTTCCAAGCCCGCTCGATATCCCTTCCATCAAAGGAACCGATCCAACTAAGAAAGAAGAGGTCGTCGTTGAGCGACAAGCGGATCCAGATGCTCCAGTTGCAGCTCTGGCGTTTAAGATCGTTACGGATCCATACGTTGGAATATTGACCTTCTTCCGTGTGTACTCAGGTACTGTCACGGCAGGTTCAAGCATTCTTAATTCGACACGCAATAAGAGAGAGCGTATCGGTCGAGTAGTGCGTATGCACGCCGACAAACGTGAGGAGGTTAAGGAGGTTTCAGCAGGCGATATCGGTGCCGCAGTTGGGCTTAAGGAAACCATTACCGGTGATACGCTGTGTTCTGAAGACGATCCGATCCTTCTTGAGAGTATTCACGCGCCAGCGCCGGTAATCAGCGTGGCGATCGAGCCAAAGACCAAGGCCGACGAAGAGAAGATGGGTCTTTGTCTAATGAAGCTAGCGAAGGAGGATCCTTCACTTAAGCTAAGCGTTGATAAAGAGTCTGGTCAGACTATCATCTCCGGAATGGGCGAGCTGCACCTAGATATCATTAAGCAGCGTCTCTTCCGCGAATTCGGTGTTGATACCACCGTTGGTAAGCCGCAGGTGGCATACCGTGAGACGATTTTAAATAAGTCCGAGGCTGAGTGTAAGTACGCTAAGCAGACCGGAGGTCGTGGTCAGTACGGTCACGTACTTCTGCGTGTAGAGCCGCTAGAAGCGGGCAAGGGCTTTGAATTTGTTGATGAGATTAAGGGAGGCGTCATCCCGAAGGAGTACATTCCTGCTGTCGAAGACGGAGTCGTCGAGGCCCTCGAAGGGGGTATCTTGGCTGGCTTTCCAGTGATCGATATGCGGGTAACGCTCTACTTCGGAAGCTTCCATGAAGTTGACTCGAGCGAGATCGCCTTCAAGATTGCAGGATCCATGTGTGTTAAGGATGCTTGTAAGAAGGCGAAGCTACAGCTGCTCGAGCCGGTCATGGCGGTAGAGGTGGTGTGTCCTGATGATTTCGTCAGCAATATCGTGGGTGACCTGAACCGACGACGTGCCCGCATTCTCGGTATGGAACCGAGAGCTGGCGCACAGACGGTGAAGTGTGAGGTTCCTTTGGCCGAAATGTTCGGTTATTCGACGGATCTCCGCTCAAACTCACAGGGGCGAGCCACCTTCACTATGGAGTACCACCACTACGCACCCGTGCCAACACACGTGGCGGAGAGCGTGGTGAATAAGTGATGTTTTTTAATGGTGTCTTAGTAACTAAAACCGGAGAGAACAATGTCAAATAAGAAATTTGATAGAACCAAACCACACGTTAACGTTGGGACCATCGGTCACGTAGACCATGGTAAGACAACAACTACGGCTGCACTCGTTGCAGTTCAGGCAGCAAAGGGTCTTGCAACTGTTAAATCGTACAAGGATATCGCTAAGGGCGGAACCGTTCGTGACGATTCCAAGACTGTAACGATCGCCAGCGCGCACGTTGAGTATGAGACAGCTAATCGTCACTACGCTCACGTAGATTGCCCAGGCCACGCTGACTACGTTAAGAACATGATTACAGGTGCTGCCCAGATGGACGGCGCGATCCTCGTTGTGAGCGCTTCTGACGGTCCAATGCCTCAGACTCGTGAGCACATCCTTTTGGCTCGTCAGGTAGGAGTTCCAAAGATCGTTGTATTCCTGAACAAGGTAGACACGGTTGATGATCCAGAGCTTCTCGACCTAGTTGAGATGGAAGTTCGTGACCTCCTCTCGGAGTACGACTTCCCAGGTGCTGATACCCCAGTTATCCGTGGTAGCGCACTGAAGGCGCTTCAGGGTGAGGCTAGCGATATCGGTGTAGGCGCTTTCGACAAGCTACTTGCAACTATCGACGAGTACATCCCAGTTCCACAGCGTGATATCGATAAGCCATTCCTAATGCCAGTTGAGGACGTGTTCTCAATCGCTGGTCGTGGAACGGTAGCAACTGGACGTATCGAGCGTGGTAAGATCAAGGTTGGTGAGGAAGTCGAGATCGTTGGTCTCCGCGACACAACCAAGACGGTAGTAACCGGCGTAGAGATGTTTAAGAAGCTTCTCGATGAGGGTCATGCAGGCGATAACGTAGGATGTCTCCTCCGTGGTCTCAAGCGTGATGACGTTGAGCGTGGCCAGATCCTTTGCGTTCCTGGCAGCGTTAAGCCTCACAAGAAGTTCAAGGCTGAGGCATATATCCTCAAGAAGGAAGAGGGTGGTCGTCATAAGCCATTCTTCTCAGGTTATCGTCCACAGTTCTTCTTTAGAACGACAGACGTAACGGGCTCCATCAAGCTCCCAGAGGGTGTAGAGATGGCGATGCCAGGAGATCATATCAACCTAGATGTTGAGCTGTATCAGCCGATCGGTATCGAGAAGACCCTGCGCTTTGCTATCCGTGAGGGTGGTAAGACAGTAGGATCAGGTGTTGTTACTGACATCATTGAGTAGTAACACGCACGAGCCGCGACTACGGTGCGTCCGTCGTCGCGGCTCATTGTTGACAGGTTTTGCGAGAGATACTTTTTTTTATCAGGTTTAAGTTCGGTACATTGCTAAATTCAAAGTGAGGATGAGCCATGATTGGCGGGCAGTTAATTAGAATTAGACTTAAAGGGTACGACTACAGGCTTCTTGTTGCGGCGGTTACCGAGATCGTTCAGACAGTTCGTCGCACTGGCGGGCGTGTAGCTGGGCCGATTCCTTTGCCGACACGGATTGTTAAGTACACCGTGAATCGCTCGACCTTCGTGGACAAAAAGTCACGTGAGCAGTTCGAGATTCGCACGCACAAGCGCATGATTGATATTCTTGAGCCGACTCAGCAGACGATCGATGAGTTGGGCAAGCTTGAGTTGTCGACAGGGGTCGACGTAGAGATCAAGCTTCACTAAGAGAGTTGCAAAAGTTTAAACGAGGGAGGACCTCTTCATGACAACGTCAAAGCATTATCCAGAAGGGCTTCTAGGTAAGAAATTGGGTATGACCCAAATCTTCACCGCTGAAGGACAGAGCATTCCTGTGACGATTATTCAGGCAGGGCCGTGCTATGTACTCGATGTTCGGGGCCAGGATGTTCACGGTTACAGCGCAGTACAGTTTGGCTTTGAGCCAAAGAAGTCGCAGCGTTGCAGTAGGGCTGAATTGGGGCAGTTTAAGAAGGCAGGACAGGGCGCTTTCTATCATGTTAAAGAGGTTCGCTGTGATGTGCAGGGGCTCGGCTGGAACGAGGTAGGCAAAGAGGTAACTGTATCTGATGTGTTTAAAGGCGGTGAGACAGTTGATGTCTCAGGTGTTTCTATAGGCCGTGGATTCCAAGGAGTTGTTCGTCGTCACGGGATGAAGGGACAGCCGATGACGCGTGGTACTCACGAAGTTCGTCGTCACGTTGGTTCGATCGGGTGTCGTAAGTTTCCTGGTCGAGTATTTAAGGGACAACGCATGCCGGGTCGTATGGGAGGCGAGAACGTTACTGTTCAGAATCTCGAAGTGGTAGGAGTTCGTCCCGAAGAGAACATTCTGCTCGTGAAGGGAGGAATCCCGGGGGCTCGCGGCAGCCTTGTTGTAATTCGCAAAGCGGCCAAGGGTGGAAAGTAGTTAAGGAGCAGAGGAGGTAGTTACTATGACTCTTGAGAAGACAAATGCACGGGTTATCGACGGGACAGGCAAAGAGAAGGGCTCAGTAGCTCTTACTCCAGCTATCTTCCAGGCTCAGATTAAGGCTGAATTGGTTCATGGAACCGTTCGTTGGCAGCGAGCAAAGCGTCGCGCAGGTACGCACGACGTTCTTACCCGCAGCGAGATGAAGGGTGGTGGCAAGAAGCCATTTAAGCAGAAGGGGACAGGCAACGCCCGAGCTGGATCGATTATTTCGCCTCTCTGGGTTGGTGGTGCAGTAGTGCACGGCCCAACACCTCGCAGTTATGAGTTCCGTCTCTCGAAGAAGATGCGAAAGGGCGCGTTGCAGTCAGCACTGTCGGCGAAAGCTGCTGAGGGAGCATTTGTTGTCGTTGAGAGTATGACACTGGCTACGGGCAAGACCAAGGACGCGGTGGCGATGCTAAAGAGCGCTGGGGTATACGGCATAAAAGTATTGGTAATCGTTCCTAATGAGCAGTCGGATGAGCGTGAAAAATTCATCCGTGGCTTTCGGAATATCGAGAAAGTAACAGTTGTCCCTGTGGCAGGCGTTAACGTGTACGATTTAGTGAACAGCTATCAAGTAGTTTGTGTTCAGGCTGCGATGGGCGCTTTAGAATCAAGGGCTGGCAGCTCAGTAGCAGCAGCGTAGTGAAATCGGGTGAATGTATATGGCAAAGAAAGTAGAACAGAACGCCGTAGCTAAGGTTAATGATTACGCTATTTTGCTGTCACCAGTGATCAGCGAAAAGAGCGCTGTCGTTGGCGATTCAGGGCGCGTAGTTACGTTTCGTGTTGATCCACGGGCAAACAAGACTGCTATTCGCACAGCGGTAGAGCGAGTTTTCTCAGTGAAGGTAGAAGGGGTTCGCACCTGCACCTTCCAGGGGAAACTAAAACGCTCGATGCGTGGAACCGGTAAGCGTGCTGGATACAAGAAAGCCTACGTGACGTTGGTAGAGGGCAGCAAGATTGACCTCATAGAAGGATTGTAAGAGAGCAAGAGAGAGAGACCTATGGCTATAAAGACGTTTAGACCAATTACGCCGAGTCGCCGTTTTCTCACGGTAACGGATTTCTCGGAGATTACAACAGATCGCCCTCAAAAGGGTCTGTTGGCTAAGTATTCCGGTACAGGTGGGCGCAACAACTACGGCCGAAACACGAACATCAACAAAGGTGGTGGACACAAGCGTCGCTACCGCATTATTGATTTTCGTCGTGACAAGGTTGGTATTAAGGGCACCGTTACAACAGTTGAGTACGATCCGAATCGCTCGGCTCGTATAGCTTTGGTAACTTACACAGATGGTGATAAACGCTACATTCTGGCTCCGCAAGGACTGTTCGTTGGACAGGTAGTCAGCTCCGGTCCTGATGCTGAGATTAAGCCAGGAAACGCTTTGCCGCTTAAGTCGGTGCCGCTTGGAGAGAATATTCACAATATTGAGCTTAAGATCCGCGGTGGTGGACAGCTCGTTCGCTCGGCTGGCGGTGCTGCTCAGTTGGTGGCTAAGGAAGGCGATTATGCTACTGTAAAGCTTCCTTCCGGTGAGATGCGTAAGGTGTCAATTGAGTGCTACGCTTCGATCGGTTCAGTGAGCAACGCAGATCACCAGAATAAGGTAATAGGAAAAGCTGGACGAAGTCGCTGGCTAAACCGTAGGCCGCACAATCGTGGAGTTACCAAGAACCCTGTCGATCATGCGATGGGTGGAGGAGAAGGTAAGTCTAAGGGTGGTAGGCATCCATGTTCGCGTACTGGATTGTTGGCTAAGGGTCTTAAGACTCGTACCAACAAGCGCACGCAGAAGTTTATCGTTCGTAAACGTAGTAAGTAAGGAAGTAGGGGGAAACTATGGCTCGTTCCGTTAAGAAGGGACCATTTGTAGATAATAGCCTGTTAAAGTGGATAGAGCGTGCTAAGTCGGGGGCTCACAAGGGCCCGATTAAGACCTGGTCGCGTCGCTCGACGATCACCCCAGATATGATTGGGTTGACGTTTGCGGTTCACAACGGAAAGAAGTTTAACGCAGTGTTCGTAACCGAGAACATGATTGGACACAAGTTGGGAGAGTTCTCTCCGACTCGTACGTTCCACGGTCACTCGGCTAAGGCAGCGGCAGCATCGTAAGAGTTTGTAGCGTACAGTGAAGGTTAGCAGCTATGGCTAAGAAGACACAAAGCAAATCAAGTAAAAATCCCGAAGTCGCATCAGCAACGCTTCGACATATTCGGATGTCGCCGCGTAAGGCACGCCTAGTTGTGGATCTAATCCGCGGAAAGCAGGTTGAGCCGGCATTGGCGATCTTGCAGTTTTCACCGAAGAAGGGTGCAAAGCTGGCGTTCAAGTTGCTGCAGTCAGCAGTTGCTAATGCTCGTGAGCAGGCTCGCGCTGATGTAGATCGTCTCTGGGTGACTAAGAGTTGGGTAGATGAGGGACGTACATTAAAGCGATTTATGCCGGCTGCGCACGGTCGTGCGACGCCGATTCGCAAGCGCTCGTCACATATGACGATTGTGGTCGGTGAGAAGTAAGTTTGTAGTAAGGGAGTTCTGTTATGGGACAAAAAGTTAGTCCACGCGGTTTACGGGTAGGTATTATAGAAGGCTGGCAATCCAAGTGGTTTGCGGGGCGTGATTTTGCCAAGTATATCGGAGAGGACGTTAAGATCCGTAAGTTCGTTAAGGAAAAGCTTCAAACAGCTGGTATTTCAAAAGTCGAGATCGAGCGCGCGGCAGCACGGGTGAAGATTAATATATTCACCGCAAAGCCCGGGTTGGTGATCGGTAAGAAGGGTAAGGACATTGAGGACCTTCGCAAGGATCTCAAGAACCTTGTAAAGCGTGATGTTAACTTAAGCATCATTGAGGCTCGTAAGGCTGACATGGATGCACAGCTCGTTGCAGAGGGAATTGCGTTCCAGTTGGAGCGTCGTGTGAATTTCCGTAGGGCGATGAAGGACGCAGTTGGCCGTGCACAACGTGTAGGTGCTGAGGGTATTAAGATTCGAGTTTCGGGTCGTCTAAACGGAGCTGAGATCGCTCGTACAGAGGCAACTAAGGAGGGTCGTGTGCCGCTCCATACTCTTCGTGCCGATATTGACTACGGTTTTGCAGAGGCTAGCACCACATACGGCATAATCGGTGTAAAGGTTTGGGTATTCAAGGGAGAGAAGTTCGCCCCTGGTGAGGAACAGATAGCAGAGGCGATTCAGATGTAAGAGCGTCCCCGCTGCGGGATGAGAGTTTTCGGAGTAGTGTATGTTACAGCCAAAGAGACCACGATATCGCAAGCAGATGAAGCTTTACAGGCACCTTAAGATCAAGGAGACCCGCGGGTGTACCTTGGAATTTGGTGAGTTCGGTTTAAGGGCGATGGAGGCCGGATGGGTCACTAACCGCCAGATTGAGGCTGCTCGTCAGACGATGGTTCGTCACTTGAAGCGTGGAGGAAAGGTGTGGATTAAGGTCTTCCCGGATAAGCCCCTTACCAAAAAACCGGCAGAAGTGCGTATGGGTAAAGGAAAGGGTTCGGTAGAGGTTTGGGTTGCAGAGGTTAAGTCAGGGCGTCTTATGTACGAAGTGACTGGAGTTGCGGAGAAGGTAGCGGTAGAGGCGCTTGAGTTGGCGGCAGCAAAGCTTCCGATAAAGACTAAGGTTGTTATCAGGAGCAGTAACTTGATTTAAAACCAAGAAAGCGGCATAGTGCTGCCTCGTTTTATTCAGTGGTGCAGGTTCGGCTGCGTAGCAGTTTAGTTAGAAGTAGAGATTGATTATGAAGCGCAAGGATTTTCTCAAGGAAATCAACGGTATGGACACAGTAGCCCTTCAGGAGAAGGCTAGTAAATTGGCCGAAGAGCTAATGCGTCTTCGTTTTAAGCAAGCATCAAAGCAGCTCGATAAGGGCCACCTGCTCGGGCAGACTCGGAGAGAGTTAGCTCGTGTGCAGACGGTGTTGACGGCAAAGAAGGTAGCATAAGTACGAATTAGATATATCCATTACAGGTATTTAAGTTAGTAGAAGCAGGGCAGCAGTATGGCAGAGACTAAGAAAAAGGCGGTAAAAGCCAAGGAAGCAGCTGGGGTTTTGACTCCTCAGGGAACAGCGGGCAGAGGTCATCGCAAAACCCAAGAAGGTATCGTCGTTAGCAGCAAAATGGACAAGACGATCGTAGTTGCGGTTGTGCGCCAGGTTCGTCACGCGGCGTACGGCAAGTTTGTTCGCAGAACCAAGAAGTTCTATGCACATGATGAGTCAAATCAGGGAGCTGTAGGCGATCGCGTCCGTATTGTTGAGACGAGACCACTTAGTAAGCTTAAGTGTTGGAAATTAGAGTCGGTACTCAGGAAGGCAGAGTAACGGAAGTTAGTTTGGTAGGCGGTACAGGGTTATGATTCAGTTAAAATCTTTACTCGATGTTGCAGATAATTCGGGTGCCAGAAAGGTGGTCTGCGTTAAGGTGCTTGGAGGCAGCCGAAGACGGTATGCCAGCGTCGGAGACATTATCGTTGTTGCTGTGAAGGAGGCCACGCCGAATTCAAAGATCGCTAAAGGGTCGGTGCACAAGGCGGTTGTGGTTCGTACCGCTAAGGCCGTTAGCCGTGAAGATGGGTCTTATATCCGCTTCGACGGCAATAGCGTTGTTCTGATTAATGATTCTTTTGAGCCGATCGGTACTCGTATATTCGGGCCCGTTGCGCGTGAGCTTCGGGGAAAGAAGTTCATGAAGATCGTCTCATTGGCACCAGAAGTTCTATAAGGTATTTGGGGGTGTGTCGTGGCTGCTAAAAAGTTAAAGAAGCAAGAAGTTAAAAAAGTCCCCACCTTTCTTAAGAAGGGTGATCCAGTGATGGTTATCGCTGGGGGAAACAAGACCAAGAGGCCGATTAAGGGACAGGTGTCTAGGATTAGTGCTATCGTTGGTGATAAGGGAGACCGAGTAATCCTGGAGGGGCTAAACCTTTTTGTACGTCACAAGAAAGCAACAGCTCCTGGTGAAGAAGGTGGAAAGAAATCAGTAGAAAAGTCCGTGCATATCTCAAACGTAATGTATTACGTAGAGGCTTTGAAACGTCCGGTCCGGTTGGCAAAGGAAATTGCCCAAGACGGCAAGCGCGTGCGCGGATACAGAGATCCTGAGACTGACAAGTTTGTCCAGCTTGAGGCGAAGTAGAGGTATTATGAATCGATTGTCTGAGCATTATACGCAGGTAGTTGTTCCAGCTTTGATGAAGAAGTTTAATTACTCTTCACCTATGCAGGTGCCAAAATTAGAGAAGATCGTTCTCAATACAGGAGTTCGCGACGCTGTTAACAACTCTAAGGCTATTCAGTTTGTAGAGTACGCGATGACGCGTATCAGCGGACAGAAGCCAGTAGTTACTCGCGCCAAGAAGTCAATCGCAGCGTTTAAGCTCCGCGAGGGGTTACCGATCGGTGTTATGGTGACGATGCGTAAGCGCAGAATGTACGATTTTCTTGATCGCTTTATAGCTGTCGCGCTACCTCGTGTACGAGATTTTCGAGGTGTTCCTCGCAAGGGCTTTGACGGTCGAGGAAACTACACCATGGGTATCAAGGAACAGATCGTGTTCCCAGAAATTGAGATCGATAAGCTCGATCAGATCCGGGGCTTAGATATCACCTTCGTTACAACTGCTAAGAGTGACGAAGAGGGATTCGAACTTCTAGAATTGATGGGGATGCCTTTCCGCAAGAATTAATCGAGGTAGCTATTTATGATAAACGATCACGTATCAGACATGATCACTAGGATCAGAAACGGTCAACGTGCTGGGCACCGCTCGGTGTTGGTAACCGCTTCGAAGATGAACAAGAGCGTTCTTGAGGTTCTCAAGCGAGAGGGGCTCATTGATGGTTTTGAGTCGGCAGAGGATGTCAAAAAGAAGCCAGCAATTAGAGTTGGGCTTAAGTACTATTCAAGCGGCAAGCCGCTTATCTCGCGAGCAGATCGGGTGTCAAAGCCTGGATGTCGTAAGTACTTTGAGGTGGATCGCTTGCCTAAGGTGAGTAGTGGATTGGGTATCGCCATCGTTTCAACGTCGAAGGGGCTGATGACTGACCACGAGGCACGTAGGAACAAGGTTGGCGGGGAATTAATAGCCCTGATCGGGTAATCGAAAGAGGTGTTGTATGTCGCGTATAGGTAAATTACCAGTGGCACTTCCCCAGGGAGTTAAGGGGGCAGTCTCAGGTAGCGTGGTGTCAGTTGAAGGCCCTAAGGGCAAGCTGTCGTACTCGGTGCGCCCGGGTGTGAAGGTGGTGCTTGAGAGCGGAAACTTCTTAGTTTCGTTAACCGGCTCTGATGCTCAAGCGAAGGCAGACTACGGTACTACCCGTGCAACCATCAACAACATGGTCAAGGGTGTTAGCGCAGGATGGAAGAAGATCCTTGAGTTAAACGGAGTGGGTTACACCGCTAAGCTCCAGGGGAAGAATTTGGTGCTAGCAGTCGGGTTCTCTCACGATGTGACGATGCAGGTTCCTGATCCGATTAAGTGTACGGTTAGTAAGAACCAGATAGAGCTTGAATCAGCCGATCGTGAGATCCTTGGCATGTTTGCAGCTAAGATTCGAGATGTGCAACCACCAGAGCCGTATCTCGGTAAGGGTATTAAGTACTCGGATGAGAAGGTTCGACGTAAGGCTGGTAAGACAGGTAAGAAATAGTTAGGTCATAAACCAAAGTAAGGAGTAGGGGCCGTATGGCAACGCAAGGAAAGAAGGTAGTAAGTACCTCAAGGGAGAGGAGAAAGCTCCGAATTCGCAAGAAAGTAGTAGGAACAGCGGAAAAGCCCAGATTGAGTATCTTCCGTAGCTCCAAGCACACCTATGCACAGGTAATTGCAGACGATGGAAGTCGGACGATAGCAAGTGCATCAACTATGGACAAAGAAGTGCAGGCAGCTATAGCCAAGCTTGCTAGTGGCCAAGATAAAGCACAGGCTGAGGCGAAGAGCAGCTCAAAGTCGGTTTTAGCCGCACGAGCGGTCGGTATCGTTCTGGCCGAAAGAACCAAGGCAGCAAAGGTTGCTCAGGTAGTATTTGATCGCAATGGTTTCCTGTTCGCGGGCCGAGTTAAGGCGTTGGCCGACGGGGCGCGTGAGGGTGGTTTGAATTTTTAATCGGTGATGTATGGCATTTAAGAATAAACTCGATGCTCGTAGGGTAACAGTAGAGCAGTGCGGTGAGCTTACAGACAAGACAGTCGGTATCAACCGTGTTGCCAAGGTGGTCAAAGGTGGTCGTCGCTTTAGCTTTAGCGCTTTAGTAGTGACCGGAGACGGCCGAGGTCATGTAGGGTTTGGTCTCGGTAAATCTGTCGAGGTTCCAGACGCTATTCGCAAGGCCACAGAGCAGGCGAGAAAGCGACTTGTAAAGATTCCTCTGAAAGGGACATCAATCCCGCATGATATAATCGGCAAGTCCGGACCGTCGACCGTTATCCTTAAGCCAGGTGCTCCAGGAACAGGAGTTATAGCCGGAGCAGCGGTGCGCGCAATTATGGACGTATGCGGTATAAAAGATATCCGTACGAAGTGCATCGGTTCAAGCACCGCTCAGAACGTTTTGCGTGCCACTTTAGCTGGACTTCTCGACCTTGAGGAGCCAGAGGTAGTTGCAGCAGTGCGTGGTCTTAAACTTGAAGAGATGGGGTATCAGCCCTTCTAGTGAGTTTTTAGAGTAGGATCGTTATGAGTAAGGTACGAGTTAAACAGGTGCGTAGTCAGATCGGAAGAAATCCGAAGACTCGGGGAACATTAAAAGCGATCGGATTGGGTTCAATCGGTAAGCAGCGAGAGCTTACGCTCAATCCAAGCGTGCAGGGGATGCTCAATTCGGTGCAGCACCTGATCGAAGTGACCCCAGTTAAGTAGTTTGTCATTAAGGTAGTGAGGTCAATTATGGCCAGTAAGAAAGTTTTGGCATTAAACACATTAAAGCCCATGCCGGGAGCCCGTAAGCTTCGCACGCGCGTCGGTCGCGGAGAGGGATCGGGACACGGCAAGACCTCCGGTAAGGGAGGTAAGGGTCAGACAGCTCGTTCAGGAGGCAAAATTCGTCCTGGATTCGAGGGAGGTCAGATGCCATTGTACAGACGTCTCCCGAAAGTTGGGTTTACCTCTCGCGTTTCGGTGAAAGGGACCAACGTGTATTCGATCGTTAGGCTCTCAGTGCTTGAGCGTCTTGAGAATGGAACAACTGTTGACCTAGCAAAGATACAAGCCCTTGGATATGCCAAGAAGAGCAGCGAGCGCGCTGGAGTTAAGGTTCTCTCTGATGTGGAGAAGTTGAGCAAGAAGCTTCACGTTAAAGTGAATGCGATATCCGCTCAGGCGAAGGCGCTCGTAGAGGCCGCTGGCGGTACCGTAGAGCTGGTGCAGTAAGCGTATACCTGGCGTAGCAAGCGACCGTGTTAGCCCGCAGGTGCGAGGCTGACACGGTCGCTGTGTTTTGAGCATATTTTCAATCAATTTCGGCTGTGCCTGAAGTAGTTTTGCGCGTATAGTGCTGAGGTCTTTGATTAATCAGAAGAGGGTTGCATGAATGGCTTGTTAGCGGTGTTTCAGATCCCGGAGCTTAAAAAGAGGCTCATGTTTACCATCGGTATGCTTGCAGTGTATCGATTTGGAGTTTTCGTTTCGACGCCGGGAGTTGATGTTGAGAAGATCCGGCAGATGTTCGAGTCGAATGCAAACACGCTTTTTGGGCTGATAAATCTCTTTTCGGGAGGCGCACTTGAGCAGTTTTCGATCTTTACGCTGGGTATCTCTCCATACATTACGGTATCGATTATAATTCAGCTTTTAACGCCGAGCTTCCCCTACTTAGAGAATCTCAAGAAAGAGGGCGATGCTGGTAGAAGAATAATTACAAGATACACGCGGCAGGGCACCATTCTGTTGGCGCTTTTCCAAAGCTACATGATAGCGCGCGCTCTGGAGTCTAAGGGACTTGCAACGCCAGGCCTCAGCTTCGAGCTAATCACGATGATTACGCTGACTGCTGGTACAGCTTTTGTAATGTGGTTGGGAGAACAGATAACTGAGCGTGGTTTGGGGAACGGAACTAGTATTATCATCTTTGCTGGTATTGCGGCGCGTATGCCAGCGGTATTTGGTTCAACTGTGGAGCTAGCTCGAACGGGTGAGGTTTCGCCGTTCACTATTATTGCACTGATTCTCTTCTCGATATTGTCAATCTACGCGATTGTGTACGTTGAGCGTTCGCACAGAAAGATACCGATTCAGTACCCACGGCGCATGGTGGGTAAGCGTATGACGCAGGCGCAGACGCAGTATATGCCGCTTAAAGTTAATATGACCGGTGTGATACCACCTATCTTCGCTTCGGCGATTTTAATGGTGCCAGCAACGATCGTTACGGTAATTCCAGGAGCCGATATCTCGGCCTTTGGAAAGTTCTTTACCCCTGGTTCATGGGGATATGAAACGATTTTTGTTGCATTAATTGTTCTTTTCAGCTTCTTCTACACTGCAGTAGTTTTTAATCCAACAGAGGTTGCTGATAATCTTAAGAAGAATGGAGGTTTTATTCCGCTTGTGCGTCCCGGTAATGAAACAGCCGATTATCTATATGGAGTTCTAACGAGACTTACCTTGTGGGGTGCGATCTATATCTCGCTTGTTTGTGTCTTGCCACAGGTGATTTACATCGAGATGGGAGCATCTCAGTTCGCCTATGTATTTGGCGGTACAGCGGTGTTAATCGTTGTGGGAGTCACACTCGATACGGCATCACAGATAGAGTCAATGTTAGTGGCGAGGAACTATGAGGCGTTTATGTCTAAGTCCTCCAAGGTTCGAGGCGGTGTCGGCTCAGCTAGCTACACCCGCAACCGATTAGTTCGTCGGTAGCTAAGGGTATCTGTCAAGATTGAGATGAATAAAGAGGCGTGGGGGTAACTATGCGTATAGTTCTATTAGGACCGCCGGGAGCTGGTAAGGGGACACAGGCTCTTCTTATTGCAAAAAAATATGCTATCCCGCACATATCCACCGGGGAGATGTTACGCGAGCAGGTTGCGCTACAGTCGCCGCTTGGTATTCAAGTCAAAGCAACTCTCGATCGAGGTGAGCTCGTAGCTGATGAGTTGATTATGCAGATAGTTCAAGAGCGGCTCGGTCGATCGGATTGCGCGCACGGCTTTCTGTTAGACGGTATTCCACGCACATTGCTACAGTCGGAGATGTTGGATGCAATCCTCGCTCGTATGTCGTGCCCACTTACTCATGTCGTTCAGATTACGGTTCCTCAGCAGGTGATTATGGAGCGCATTCGGCATCGAGGTGGTGCTGGCCAGGGGGCGCGCACTGATGACTCAGCAGAGGTTGCTGCTCATCGCTATCAGGTGTATCTGACCCAAACATCTCCATTGGCAGCCTATTATAAGGATCAAGGATACCTCCGCGAGGTAGATGGTGTGGGTACCGTCGATGAGGTCTTTGAACGTGTTTGCTCTGAGCTTGATTAGTCGCGTGGATCGGACGGACCGCATGCCGGTTTAGGGCAGGGGGCTCCTGCCAGAGAGTTATATTCCATCTGCTTGCTAGTATCGTCTGGGTTACTACCGCGTTTTCGGGTGCGCACTCCGAGACTCATGAGGTATCCGCTGGGAGAGCTACGGGGGAGGTCGCTAGGGTCTCTGTGGGACTCGCCCTGCCTCTGAGTGGTGAGTCGGCACGAGATGGGGTGGAAGGTAGCCACGCCGATTACCGGATATTTTGACGGTATGGACCCGCCCATTAACATTGAGGGGCGACCGTTCGTGGCGCAGTTCGATACGCAGGCTTGGTTCCTCGAAAGGTTTTCAGCCAGATTTCCTGGAGAGCAAACTATTCGGGCCGCTTTTGGTTACGACCTCGTATCGATTCTTGGAGAGCTTGTAGCGCGTCTGAAGCGTAAGCCCACGGGGGATGAGATTATTGGGCATCTTAAAGCGTTACGTGGGTATTCTGGTGCTACAGGTGAAATATTGGCAAACGACTCACGCACGATTGAAACAACGTGCGTGCTCAAAGAGATGCGCGGTGGGGATACCAGTGAGATGGGCTTCTAGAACTCAATCCTCTGTAACCATTCCGCGAGAGGTCTCATTTGAATTGCTCCGAAATCACGCCCGCGCGAGCAGTTGTGTACGAGTTGTAGAGCACTCTTAGGCTTGAGCCTCTCTGTAAGGTAGCGAAGACTTGGAGACGGCTCCTGATCGCTCGTCTTTACTTCGATACATGCGCGGACCGCTCTCCCTTCGGTAATGACGAAATCGACCTCTCGTTGATTGCTATCGCGGAAGTAATGCAGACGCAGCTCACGTCCCGCAGTATCTCTCATAAAATCACAGTGCTTATACAGAGAGAGTGCGACGAGGTTTTCCAGTCTGGCAGCATCGCCATTCTCTGGTGCGCTGCAATCAAAAAAATATACCTTTGGTTCTTTACGCAGACTCTTGGCGAGTTTCGTCGAAAAGGGACGGAGAAGGAAAATTAGGTATACTTTTTCCAGGAGATGAATCCACGATTTGATAGTTGGAGGGCTGACCCCCACATCGTTGGCTAGGTTTGCGTACGTCACTTGCCCACCTACACGCTCTCTCAATAAGGCAACGAGTAACTCAATCGAACTTAGACTTGAGACCATCGAGAGGTCACGAATATCCTCCCTGAGGACGCTCGATATTCGGTCGAGAAGGAGTCGTTGAGAGAGGTCAGGATTAAAGAAGCTCTCAGGAAAGCCGCCGTGTTTAAGCAAGCAATCCACGTGCTCATTGGCAGATTTATTGGGCTGCATCTCGCACGCCTCTTTAACATCGATGGGGTGCAGGTGATATGAGAATGTTCTGCCCGTCAACGCATCGCCAGCTTTGCGAAGGGAATAGTGAGCGCGCGAGAGTCGTCTTTCCCACCTGGCGCGGGCCGCTTAGGAGGACACATTTCCGACCAAGATCTTTACTAATATAATCATGGAGATATCTCTTCATAGGATAATTATAAGACCTATTTTATTTTAGGCAAGAGAAAACTAAAATAGGCTTTATCTAAAATTCAGGCCTCCGTGTTGGCTGTGAGTCTGTTGTATGATCCTCGTGGGTTACGGGAGCGGAAAGCCTGCCTAACTCTCGTACACTATGGAGGGCGGACTTGTAGTCCGCCACGTTGGAATTACTAACATCGCACGCTGTCCAATTGCGGCAGGGGCGCGGGGATCGGACAGCGGAGCTTCCGCTCCTCCTAGTTGGGCCCCTTGAAGCAAACTGGAAGAGGCTTATAACGCTGGGTGCTCCAATAACGGCAGGGGCGGCGAACTTGAAAGTTCGCGGTCCACGCCGGCTCCCAGGGCCTCGCAATTCTCCCGCTATCTACTCGAAAGGACTGGCATTCCTGACAGGGATAAAAATGCGCGGCTAAATCCCGTTAAACTCATTAAATACAGTAGGTCCGCGCATTTTTGGCCCTATTTAAGAGAAGAGAATTGCGATGCCCTGGCCGGCTCCTATCACACTTTCCCCTAAATGGTAGAATTTCCGCCAGGCCCTGGCCGGCTCCTATCACACTTTCCCCTAAATGGTAGAATTTCCGCCAGGGCCTGCATTCTAGTATGTACCAGGGGAAGGTACCAGGGGAAGGTAATGAGGTTGTAGTAGGCTAAGTTAAACCAGCCTACACCTCAATAAGCTCATTAAATGCAGGTACCACGGTATTCCATCCGAGCTCTCGCGCAAGAGTGGCGCTGAAGCTCTTAGCGCTCTCTGGCTCACCATGAACGACTGCAACTTTACCCGGCATCCCCACACACGACCTGCACCACCTTAGCAGCTCGTTCTTATCGGCATGGGCACTAAGCCCACTCATTTCGCAGATCTCTGCTCGAACTGGGACCTCTTCGCCTAAGAGGGCCATAGTTTGGTTGCCGCTTTTCAGCCAATCACCACGCGAACCCGGTGGTTGAAATCCGACAAACAGAATGGTGTTGCGTTCATCTGAAACGCGATGCTTTAGGTGGTGGAGGATGCGACCGCCGCTTAACATTCCACTCGCTGAGATAATGATCATCGGTTCGTGGATTGAGTTGAGTTTAATCGATTCATGGCGATCCCTAATAAAATACACCTTTGGAAGGTTAAAGGGTTGGAATCCTCTTTCAAGAAGCGCTCGCGCTGCCTTATCGTATTCATTGGTGTGGTGTTGATAGATCGCTGTAGCATCGCGTGCCATGGGGCTGTCGATGATGACGGGAATGTCGGGGATGCGCTTTGCTGCCTTCAGCTCACGCAGATAGTAGAGGATAGTTTGGGTACGGCCAACTGCAAAGCTAGGTATAATGACTGCTCCGCCACGCTTCGATGTGCGGTTTATTATCGCTGCAAGCTCATCGTGTGGGTCGGCGTCACGTTCGTGGGCTCGGTCGCCATAAGTAGATTCTATCAAGAGCAGGTCTCCAAGCGTTGCTGGTGTCGGATCTACCAGTATCGGAGTGTCATACCGCCCGATATCTCCCGAGAACACGATGCGCTTACCGCCGATGGTGAGGGCAATTGAGCAAGCCCCGAGGATGTGACCCATAAGCGACCACTCGGCAGTGACGCCTGGGGCTATTTCGGTAGCAGTGTTGATTGGAGTTGGCTTTAGAAGCGCTACCGCTGACTTGGCATGTTCTTCTGTGTAGAGGGGCAGTGGTGGTGTATGGCGCGAGCGCTTATGCTCGGCGCGGAACGTGGATTCTTCTTCTTGGAGTCTAGCGCTGTCCAATAGTAGCAATCGAGTGAGCTCGGCCGTCGCTGGAGAACACCATACAGGTGCGTTAAGTCCAAGTGCGTGGTAGCGCGGCAGGATTCCGGTATGGTCGATATGGGCGTGAGTGAGGAGGACGGCGTCGATCTCGCTGAGTTTGAAGTTCGGGGCGTCCCAGTTCTTTTCGCGCCACGAGCGCTCTCCCTGGAACATGCCGCAGTCGATCAGGATAGAGTGTTTTCCGTCTGATACAAGATATTTAGAGCCGGTAACTGTGCCGGCGGCGCCTAGGAATTTGATTTTTGTTGGCATTAGTCGTTTTGGATTTCAAACTGCCGGTCTTTATTCGGTCGAGGGGTCTTCAATGAATTGAAATTTGATTTCGGGATGTGTTTCAATTAGGTTTTGTTTTAACGTGTCTACTGTGAGTTGAGCCTGCTCACCTAAACTAGCTAGTCTGTTCGCATCATAAGTTGAACAAGTACCGAGTAATAAGTCGCCCTCCCAGATCTTAAAATCACCTGCTATAAGTGCTACCCTTAATAATACTTCTGATTGACTATCGGTTAAGAAATCCTCATCATTATAGCCAACTTCAGGAGACTCAGGTGAAAACCAAGCCTCATATACTATTCTGTCCACGGGTGACTTCACTACTGTAAATTCAACGCAGCACCCGCCCGTTGTGACATTCGCTCCTCGGATTGCCTTTGAAAGGCGCTCAAGTAGCACAGTATCGTTTATCGCATAGCCTGTGCCACGAGGTGAAGTACATGTAAGAGAACGCCAAGCGCTTACAAACTTGTCTGTTAGCGTCCCAAACATATCACCTCCCTCCACAAACAAACCATCTCCATACTACTAAGCTTTAATCTGATAATCCAAACAAATTTATCGTTAAAGCTTGGTTCAATAGAGCGCTGTCATGGTTGAGCTTTCTTAAGTATCAAATCCTGCGTGCTTTCGCACAGTTGCGCCATTTTCATCGTTCTTAACTGCTTAATTTAGGATGAGTAGAGCTGTTCTCTTTTCGCGCCGATACGCGCCTATCGTTCTTATTAAGCAGAGAAATCTTTCACTGGCATACAAACTCCTCATGCGTCTTGCGCTAAACTCTCCTTTAAGCCCTGATAATCAGTCTTTCCACTCCCAAGCACCGGCAGAGCCGCTATCTGCCTAACTTCGCTGATGTGCACAAGTGGTGGAAAACCTGCTTCTTTTAGGTAGGCGTTTGAGCTCTCAATCGAGAGATTGCCGGCAACAAATGCGATGAGCTTTGGTCTGCCGTCGCCTTCATTTCCCTGAGCGAGCACCGCTACCGATGCCGCGCCATCCAGCGATGGTACACGTTTCTGAAGTGCTTCTTCAACGGCTCCCAGACTGACCATCTCACCAGCTATCTTAATAAAACGCTTTAAGCGCCCAGTGATGATAAGAGAGCCATTCTGTAGGATTCCTAGGTCTCCTGAGTTGTACCAGCGCTCTTTGCGATACTCGATAAACGGGTCCAGTGTTGGATCGAGATATCCCTTAAAGACACTCGGTCCTTTGATAAGAATCAGCCCCTGTTGTCCCTCAGGAAGCGCTTCTAATCTTTCTGGGTGAACTATCGCTATGTTAACCCCCGCGATCGGTCGACCAACACCAACGCGCGGCTCTTGGGGACGCCCTACGCTTACTACGGGGCTGCATTCAGTGATTCCGTATCCTTCAAGGATCTGCATTGTAGGGTTAATCGTAGACGCCAAACTAAATAGATCTTCCGACGCGCGCTCTGCTCCTGAAACAAGCGCTCGAAGCGTTTGAAACTGATCTGGTGTGCCAGCTTTTAAGATCGATTTCAAGAAGGTCGGTGTTCCGGCAGCGATCGAGGCTCCCCATATCTGAACGCTCTTGGCGATCTTGCGGCTTTCATTAGGATTGGGGTGATAGGCAACTTTCAGCCCAGTCATCAGCGGAAGCAGGGTACAGATCGTTAATCCGAATGAATGAAATGGTGGCAGAAAGCCGAGCAACACATCTTCACGCGAGATGCTAAACGCCTCAAGAACACCTTGGACGTTAGACATGATATTGCGGTGAGTCAGAGGTACTCCTTTGGGTAGAGCCTCTGAGCCACTGGTAAAGAGCACCACCGCAGGAGTATCCGGATTTAATCCGATCAGCCCAAAGGCCTCAAGAATCTGTTGGGTTGATTCTCTTGAGAGTCTTTTGCCTGCTATCTTGTCGCGTAGTGGCAGCTCCCTCACCACCTGCTCAAGCAGCACAAATCTTTTCTCGAGGAACTCAAGGTCGGTTGGTAATATATCTAGAAAGCTCTCGGCCGTGATTATGGCGTTTATTTTGGTTGAGTCGCAGGCGTGTAGAAGCGAACGCTTCCCAGCAGTCCAATTTAGAAAAACCGGGATCTTACCCGATAATATAGCTGCCATCGTTACAATTGAGCCGGTCGCCGAAGCTGGCAACAAGATGCCGATGTGATCCCCCGGGATCTGCGCCAAGTACCGAGCCAGAGTTACAACTTTAAGCTTTGCTGTATTCCAAGAAATAACGCCAACGCGCGGGTCGCCAAGCGCGGCCTCTCGACCGAAGCGCGAGCAGGCGATCAGAAAAGCCTCTGCTATAGTTGTGGCAGAGCGCAGCTCTGGATTGGCGCGGGATTGATCGCCCATGGTCCACGAAGCTGGAACCCTAAATTCTGCTCTCGGGGTCGTGGGGCTAAGCTGCCCAGTTGCAGCGCGCATCAATGAGCCAACGGTTAGCAATTCAGATAGCTCTACATCGTGTACCTCAAATTCACGGTCGAGCCAGATTAAGAGCTCAGCAGTTGTGAGTGAATCGATACCTAGATCATCTCCGAGCCGTGTTTCCGGAGTAAGGATGGTAGCTGGAACCTGCGCTATCTGAGCAACGCGAGTGATTACTCTATCCTTTACATCAGATGGAATTGTGTCGAGCGAGGCGCTACTAGCACGGTGCTCCGGTAAAATAGGCAGGCTTTGAAACAAGCAGCTATGCGATATAAGACTCGGAGTTTCCGGCTCAGGCGAGTTGTAATAGCCCTCAAGGTATCTGTTAATCGCGAGGATATCTCCATCGCGCGGGAAGCCAGGCGGATTGAACGATATCTCAACCGATACACGTCGCCTTGGAGTGAATAGAAGAAGATTCTGCAGAAGAATGCCGATACCACGTAGGCACGTCTTACCTACATCTGGCGTTGCTCCGCCGGTTGTCGCCTTGGAGAAGATACTGCCACACAGCCCACGAATCTTCATAACTGCTACATGCGCATTCGGATATCCGCTCAGAATGGAGTGTACTCCGGATGCGCCGCCGATCCGCTCGGCGCCGCTAACGGAGAGTCGGCCCGATGGATACATAAGGATGTTATCGCCGTATTCAAGCGATTGAACTATCTGTCCAATCGTGCGCTCAATTCGGCGGCGTTTGTAAGGCCCTGAGTCAAAGTCCATATCAGCTATGGGAATAGCTCGAATGCGTTTAAGGATCTGGTTTAGTAGTGGTAATTTATACACCCCCTCTAAGACGACTGGCCGGGGGTGTAACAGATTCCAGAGGAGTGTTGTAACGATTACCGGGTCGATCTCAGCAGGGTGATTCGGTAGAACCAACACGCCACGTGTTTGGGTTATCTGTTCGAGGCCGGTGACGGTGATGCGGTAGCGTAAGCTGAGGAGACGCTGAAGGATTCGTGCCAACATACAGGGCTAGCTTTCAACGAGTTGCCCGTGAAGGCAAGAGTGATTTGTAGGGTACGTATAGGCCTCCAAATAGGCCGTTTTGGGGCCTTTTAGCAGCCTCTTTACGGGTTGCCAGTAGTTGGTGTAGCCTACAGGCGGCTTTTCTGCTTGTCTGTGCGCCTTTAGCTCAGTTGGATAGAGCATCTGGCTTCGAACCAGAGGGTCGGGGGTTCGAGTCCCTCAGGGCGCGTTCTCGTATCATAAGTATCTAGTCATCGCTGCTGTCGATCGGGTACCCTCTCATGTACATAACCTTTAGGAGCTTGTTGTAGCATGGCAAAGATCATAGTTACTGGAGGAGCGGGGTTCATCGGCTCTCACATAGTTAATCGGTTGCAAGCAGGGAATGAAGTTCATGTTATTGATGACCTCTCTAGTGGCTCAAAGGAGAACCTTCCTACCGATGTAGAGCTGCACGAACTCGATATTCGATCCGAAGAGGCGGCAGATCTGGTGGCTAGTCTAGAGCCTGACGTACTAGTGCACGCGGCGGCGCAGATATCGGTTCGGGTTAGTATGGATCAGCCCTCAGTTGATACTGATATCAACGTGACCGGACTCATAAACCTTTTGACGCCGCTGTGCCATGCTTCAAACAGAGCGCACGTCGTGTTTCTGTCATCAGGTGGTGCGTGCTACGGAGAGCAGGAGGCCTATCCAGCTCCTGAGTCACATCCAGTGCGACCAGAGAGTGTCTATGGACTCTCAAAGCGAGTCGGAGAGATGTATCTGGAGTTTTGGTCAAGGGTTTGGGGTGTGACGAGTACATCGCTGCGTTTGTCAAATGTATATGGGCCGCGCCAGAATCCTCATGGGGAAGCAGGGGTGGTGGCGATTTTTTGTGAGCGGCTGTTAGCGGGCAAGGATATAATTGTTTATGGAACGGGTGAGCAGACGCGCGACTTTGTATACGTTGGAGACGTTGCAGAGGCCGTATCCCGTGCTGTTGAAACGAGGGTAGTAGGTGAGTTTAATATCGGGACATCGCGAGAGACGTCGATTGGCTCTTTGGCCAAGGATCTGCGCGACCGCATATGCCCCAATGCCGCGATCTCCTTTGCGTCAGCAAAAGCTGGTGAGCAGATGCGTAGCGTTATCGATAATTCCTTGGCGGCTAAGGCGCTCTCGTGGAAGCCCAAGATGGAACTATCCACAGGCCTTGAGCAAACTCTTGAGTGGTATCGGCAGAAGCCTCGGTGATCACTTCGCATTTGTTACAAGGCTCCGGTGATCTATGGAGCAGATGCGTGACGTTTCTAATCAATTAATCTCGCTTTTCTTGCCTAGTGTGCACGGAGGTGGCGCTGAGAGAGCTATGCTTGTCTTTAGTGAACAGTTAGCCCGTCGCGGTGCTAAGGTGGACTTAGTGTTAGCCAAGTTTGAAGGCCCCCACGTTGATCGTATTCCCAGTGGAGTGCGTGTAATAGATCTTAACAGCCCGCGAATGTTGAGGGCTATTCCGCGACTCGCTCGTTATCTAGCTCGAGCCAGGCCACAAGCGCTTTTTTCAACGATCACCCATGCTAATATCGCTGCAGTATGCGCATCTCGCTGGGCTCGTGTGAGGTGTCCCGTCATCATACGCCAGTCAAATGCCCCGCGAGCAGAAAAAAAAGATAGCCTCGGCCGCTACATATCAGGCCACATTATTCCGTACGCCTATCAGTGGGCCTCGGGGATTATCGCTGTTTCTGAGGGGGTCAGGGGCGAATTACTTGAATTGAACAAAGGATTAGCTCGTCTTACTAAGGTCATTCCAACTCCGGTCCTCAGTGATGAGGTTCGTCGCTCTGGTTCGGAAGTGCCGCCGCATCCGTGGCTTTTGCAGGATAATATCCCTGTTGTTCTGAGCGCTGGTCGGTTAGAGCCGCACAAAGGAATGCTTGATCTGGTCAGGGCCTTTCGACAGGTGAGAAATGCTCGCCATGCTCGTTTGGTGATTCTTGGCGCAGGGAGTGAGCGAGAGCGTCTCGAGGCCGAGGTAAAACGACTGGGCCTTGCAGAAGATATCTCTATGCCGGGCTTCTTCGCCAATCCATTTTCGTTTATGAATAGAGCGACAGTATTCGCGCTGGCGTCTCACTATGAGGGCTTACCGAATGTCCTAATTCAGGCGCTTGCATTTGGAACCCCGGTCGTGGCTACCGATTGCAAGAGTGGGCCATCGGAGATACTTGACAACGGAAGGCTAGGAGTATTAGTTCCGGTAGGAGATACGAATTCGCTAGCAGCGGCAATACTTAAGTCAATCGATCTACCCAAGCAGGAGATTGCTCAAGAAACTGTTTGGCAGCGTTATGGAGCCGAACTCGCTACAACTAAGTACCTCGAGCTAGCTGGGTTGACTGGTTCTGAAACAACGCGGCATGCACAGCTTTAACGGCCCTTTCAGAGTCCTCTTCTTTAACGACACAAGAAACACTAACCTGCGAGCTGGCTTGGGTGATAATATCGGGCTCAATTCCGGCATCGCTTAAACTAAGAAGCATCTTACTTACAATCTTAGAAGAACCCTTTAACCCCTCGCCAACCACAGCTACTATTGCTCTGTTGCGTAAAATCTCAAGCTCGCCAAACTCTCTTAACTTGGGGATAGCCTTATCAAGAGCCGCCAAATCATCAATAGTCCAAGAAACGGTAATTTCAGATGTCGATACCAGATCCACAACAACTCCGAAATCGCGCAATACTCCGAAGAGGCGCGCAAGAAAGCCTCTCGCATAAAACATCTTAGTTGAAGTGATACTAACAACTGATATGCCGCCCTTGGCTGTAACAGCGGTGGGCACACCCGGTATTACGTGCGAGCTGTCCTTAATCAGCGTTCCTGGTAGCTCTGGTTTTAATGAATTTAAAACTCTTATCGGCATGCCGCCGGCGATCACCTGCTCCATAGTATACGGGTGGATCACCTCAGAGCCGAAATAAGTAAGCTCAGACGCCTCTAGCGGGGATATATTAGCTAAAACCTTGGCGCTCTCAACTTTTCGCGGGTCGGAGCTAAAAACTCCATCTACCTCTTTCCAAATCTGAACTTCTGACACCTTTTCCCGACCAAAACCCCTGGCAATCAGAGCTGAAGTTAAGTCGGTATAGCCTCTACCAACGGTATCCATCATTCCCTTGGGTAATGGACCAAAAAATCCGGTAACAACAGGGATCTGATACGACTCATCAAAAACTACCAAGCGCTCCAGAAATCGCTTAAATGCTACGCTGGCCTCTCGGTATATCTCATCAGTGTCTGCGTTAAACGGTACGTTTAATACGTGAGATAGATCCACCGCGGTTGATTTAACTCCTAAGATAGTTAAAACCTGCGATACAAGCATGGCGCTTAATCGCTCTCCTACAGAGAGGATATAATCCAGCGATCGTGGTGACGCCTCTTTGATAATTCTTATAGCAGATAGGAATTTTCTGACCTGCTCAAGTTCGGCCTCTATCATCTCTAGTACAGCCTCGCCACTAGCGCCTACCACTCCAGTAACGACGGCTTGATGTTGTGAGAAGATGCTGTGTAACTCAGACTCAAAATCGAGATCATGTTCGGCATTTTCTAATGCTTTCAAAAGCAGTGTAGTTGACCCAAGTGATTTAGTTTGGCCACTTATCGCTGAGACAACTACGATCGGAAAAGAATCAGTTCGACTATTCTTTATAATATCAACGATTGAGCGCAGTCGTTCAGGATGCCCTATACTTGTACCGCCAAACTTTTTAACGAGTATTTTTTTCATGGATGATGGGTTGCGGGTTAAATAATTGTCACGCCTCTATAATTGCTAAGGCAAGAGACTTGAGTCAACGATTAAAACAGAAATTGGCCATATCTTCCGCCGTAGCCGTCGATTTTTCACTGAGAAAACTAGGTGGTCTTAGACGAAGCGATTGAAGATGGCCGTGCTTGACTAAATCGCCGATCTTTACTGCCTTTGCTTCAGCTAACGCAGCTCGCCGTAAACTGAGGTCAATGTACTTTCGCTCGGCTTTTCTAGAGCAGTACTCCCGTACCGATTTGAGTGTGTGAATAAGGCCATATCTTCTTTAAGTTTGTGATTCACCACTCCTTCTCTCCCTTGCCGTTCTTAAAGTTCCCCACTAGTAAGTTAGGTTGAATCTCGATTGAAAATCCCGTAAAAGTTTATTAGCTTGTCGAAAGTAGTATTATCCTAAATTCTGCAGTTGCGGGTCTGAAAATGGCGCATCTACTCAAAAGCACTTTGGCTTTTGAATTTTCGGTGCTCACCCTGACGGTGCCAGGGTTGCGCCTCCGAAAAATTCAAAATCCTTTGTGCTTTTGAGCATCTGCACCATTTTCATCCTCCTTAACTGCCGAATTTAGGATTATCCGTTGGAAAGCTATGGTCAGGGTTGGATTCATACATCTATTGTTGTTCATGGCTCTATCTATAGGAAGGGTTGCCATTGGAGAGCCGTACACTATAGGAATTCCGATACCGCTTTCTGGAGCGAACCGGTCGCCTGGCCAAGATATTCAACGAGGTTTTGAACTTGGTAGAGAGATATTAGGTTTGCGTGATACTCGATTTGTTTTCGAAGACGACGCCTGTGATGGTGCAAAGAGTGTCACGGTAGTTAAGAAGATGCTTGAGGTGGATAAGGTTAACCTTATCTCTGGTATCTACTGCAATACCGCTCTTTTTCCTGCGGCGCCGCTGCTAAATAGATCCAAGATACCGGT
This sequence comes from Bdellovibrionota bacterium, assembly GCA_040402735.1. Lineage (GTDB taxonomy): Bacteria > Bdellovibrionota_C > UBA2361 > UBA2361 > OMII01 > OMII01. The sequence continues at coordinate 8,304 of JBBALZ010000008.1, read as the reverse complement.
GTTGGCTGTTGGAGCAACAACAGGGGACAAAACGGGAATCGGAGATCAGATTTTTCGGATCTTTCCAGCTGACCAGTTGTCCCTAAAAGCTCTACTGCCGGAGATAGAGAAACGGGGGCGACGGTTGTGTTTGCTCACGGAAACAGACGCATACTCTGCCTTGATCGAACGCACGGTGCTTAAAGATTGGCCCAGACAATCACAAGGCGCTGCTGTTTTTAGCGAAAGTGTTAATGCAGGAGAGCGTGATTTTAGATCGGCGCTAGTTAGGCTGACGAGGCGTGGGTGTGATTCGGTGTTCATTAATGCCTGCGGCGACGATGGCTTTATCGCCGCGTTTAGGCAGCTCAAGGCAATACGCGACCAGGTGCCGGTTTTCGCCATCTACTATCCTGGCTCAAAGTCGGTCCAAGTGGCGTTGGGCGACACGTTACGGGGAGTGGTCTATGCGGATCTGGCATCGAGTGACGCGCTGGTAACGCCGCTCGGCTCTGAGTTCGTGAAGCGGTACCGTGAACGTTACGGGGATTTCTTGATTGCACAGCCGATAGCCCTTCTGGCCTTTGAGGCACTTCGAGTTATTAGCGAGGCCCGTGCGCAGGGAGTACCGCTCGCTGAATTTCTGCGCCGAGGCACGATCCGTAATGGGGCCATCAATCCGTATTCCTTTGACTCTGATGGAGCCGTACAGGGTATAGATTTTCAGGTGGTAACGTATTGAGCACACCGACTTGAGTCCATGCCGCGCCTAAATTTTTAGCTGAATCGTGCGCAGAGTTCCCCAAAAGCAATCCGAGTAATATCAGAAAAGGGCGCTGGTCGAGGATATTGTGGCTAAAGATACCGCCAAGGGCAGCGATGACTATCAGGGCGACGCCATTTCTAGATCCTCGAGTGATAAAAGTTAGGTATGCGGTGATTATTAAGCCTAAGTAGAGAAGTAAGCCTAGAAGCCCATTGTTTACCCACTGCTGAATGTAGATGTTGTGAGGTAGCTCCGACATATTACGAGCGAATCCCGTACCGTGTCCTAAAAGTGGCGCTGCTTCTATCAGGCCCAATCCTTCGCGCACAGCATCCATTCGTGTGCCAGCAGAGCCGTCATCAACGCGCTGGTTGTTTAGTAGGCGAATGAGGCGCGAATTCCCCTGAATCGAAGAGCTTATCTGGGAAAATAGCACTAGAAACGATAGTGCAGCCAGAGTTGCTCCAACTAACAGGAGTAATTCCAAGCCCTGTTGTTTAGGCGATAGATCTGAGCGAAACAGTCGATAGAATAGAAACAGAGCAACTAGCACGGAGAAGTTTACTATGCCGCTACGCGACATCGTCATACAGACGATGGCGAATGTAATTATGAGAAGTAGCGAGTTGCTGAGAACTATCGCTGATCTGGGCCATGTGCGTTGTAGTAGTGCAATTCGGTTGTAGAAGCGCACGATGGGCCGCTCGTTTTGTAAAGAGCATGGACTATCGCCAAAGTGAAGCCCCCCCGCACACAGCAGCACTGCGACGAGAGCTGCAAAGTTAGCGTTTCCAGCAAATCCCGCAGCGCGATTAGTGATCGGGGCGAATGTCCCAGGATGTTCGGTGTCGTACCAAACTGAATACGCCATGAGAATAAGGCTACAGAGGATCGACCAGCGCAAAACTGCGCTCGTAATAGTGTGTTGGCCAGCAAGGGTAGCAACACAGACGATGCACACTCCGTATGGGATTAGGAACACCCATTTGCCCCCCTCATCCCAGTGCGTGCCCGGGAGTATCGAGAGTGCCAGCGCGCACATGGCTATGAGCGTAAGGGGGCCCAGCACAGTAGCGTTTGCAGCAATTACTGACAGCGGCCCAGGTGTGCGAGTATCGATACAGTGACTGATGAAAAGGTGTATGCCAAATGGACTCAAAAGCAGTAGGCAGAGTAGGGTTGGGCTTGCAGGAAGCCACCCAGCGTGTCCCAGAGCCTGATCAGCAACGCAGAAGAAGAGAACAAGAACCGCAAAGCTATACGAATTAATAAGCAAGCGAGCTAGTATATGTGCTGAGTATGAAAGTGAGTGCATAAGTAGCTGGAGCATATCGGGTCATATTTGATTTCTCTCTGCGCTAGCGCATAGGGCTTCGCAATTATCCTTGAAAGGACTGGCATTCCTGATAGGGATAAAAATGCGCGGCTAAATACCGTTAAACTTTTTGGTCCCGCGCATTTTTGGTCCCATTTTAGAGAAGAGAATTGCGATGCCCTAGCTAGCTCATATCAGAAGTGATTTATATCGGGTAGGGTGCTGTTTTTCTTAAACCATGACATCCAAATCAGTAAGTGAAGCGCGTAGAGTCTTACGCGGATTTCAGTGGACCTATGCCTCGGTCGCGTTGCAGGGGATTTTAAAGCTTGCAGCGCTGATGATCCTGGCCCGTCTCTTGACGCCACATGATTTCGGTCTCCTAGGATTTGCACTCCTTTGCACCAATTTCGTGGAGCGAATCGGTCAAGGTGGTATCGGCCCGGCTCTGGTACAGGTGGAGCGCGCCACCTCGGACATTATCTCGTCTGCCTGGTGGATGAGTATACTCTTAGGGCTCCTATCGACCATCGTTGTTGCATTGGGCGCGGAATACGTGGCCATATTTTTTGAAGAACCGGAGCTGGAGTCAATCATTCGCTTGGTAAGTGTGGGCTGTTTGCTTGAGGCGATGCTAGCTGTCCCAGAAGCTATGCTTCAGAGAGAGCTGCGCTGCCGTGAGATTATGCTCGCTGATAATCTAGCGTACTGCATAGGCATGGTGGGTGTTTGCACGACTTTGGCATTCGCTGGCTGGGGAGTGTGGTCCCTAGCTTATGCGCAGGTTTCTCTGAAGGCGGTACGATTAGTCGTGATTGTGGGAGTAGCGCCTGCTTTTAAAAGGAATACTATTGTCTGGCAACACGTAAAGCTCCTCACTCGTATGGGTTTTGGGTTTAGCCTGGGGCGGCTGCTCAATTTCTTCTCGCTCCAGGGCGATAATTTAGTAGTCGGACGACTTTTGGGAACAGAGGCACTCGGTATGTACAACCGTGCCTATCAGCTCATGACGCTGCCAGCGATGTACGTTGGTCAGGTCTTTGAGCGCGTCATGTTTCCAGCGATGGCCCGCAAGCAGAAGGAGACACAGCGACTTGCAACTGAATTCCTTCTAGCGCTTGAGGTGCTAACCCTGGTCGCCCTGCCCTCGGGAGTGATGATGTTCGCCTTGGCGCCTGAAATAGTCTTGGTTGGCTTCGGAGAGCACTGGCGCGCGGTGATACCTGTTGTTTCTATTCTATCTTTTGGTGTCTTCTTTCGCACCGCCTATAAGTGCAGTGACACAGCCGTCAGATCAGTAGGAGCAGTGTATCATTATGCTGGCCGGCAGGCTGTATACTCAGCTCTCGTCATCGGAGGAGCGTTTGTAGGTGCACTCGTGGCTGGCGTGCCTGGTGTCGCTTGTGGTGTGGTAGGGGCAGTGGCTATAAACTACGTCTCAATGACCTGTTTGGCTATGAAGCTGCTTGGTGCAAGAATCGCTCACGTTATGCGAGCGCACCTGCTGGGGTGCTGGGCTAGTCTCTGGGTCATAGGTGGTCTATCGGTATCGACTCACGTCTTGCGGATGCATTCACAAAATCCTGCGATCGTTTTGTTTGGTTCAAGCGTCACAGCACTGCTGGCCTGGTGCGCGAGTGTCCTCCTCGCGGTGATATGTGTACGCTTTGGCTCGATGCGATACCTTCGCAATCTCCTCGTGAATCATCGAGGGATGCTTACCGGGTTTCTAACGCGCACCTGAACCCAATGGCACGACGCCAATCGTTCGGATTTTTATAAGCAGCTGAACTCTGGCAGCTGTCTGAGGATATGTCGATTACAGTTATGATGTTTCAGCCGAGATTGCAGAGAGTAGGGTCGAAAAGTAGGGTTTGCGGCCTCACCCACTGGACTCCAGTGGAGAAACAGAGCGGCGAGGGACGAGCTAAGGTACGAAAAATATCATTTTTCCTTCACTCCACCAGCTCCGTCACAGTGGGATCGGAATCTAGAAATCATCAGGCGCTGGCTCAAATCCCGCCCTACCTTGCCCCCTGTTCAAGCAACAAAAGGAGTTCCGTGTAAACGTAGAGGCGCTCTTTGCCTTTACCGCTGAGGACCTTCACAATCCCCAGCTTATTAAGGTTTTGAAGCGCGGCTCTAGCTGTAGGGACGCTTACGCCAAGCACCTTCGCAGCCTCTATCGCTGAAGTCATCGCTTTTTTCCGCAGTACCTCATGCGCCTGAGTCGCGCTGATGCCGGCACGTTTCAGAGTAGCGATTTTAATCCCATCCGATGCGAAGAGCTGGGAAATCTTTTGACTGCTTGTCACGACCTGATCGGCAGTTTCCGCAACTCCTTGCAGGAAGAAATCAAGCCATCCCTCCCAGTCCCCCTTCTGGCGTACGGCATTCAAGCGTTCGTAGTATTCTTCGCGGTTGTTTTTAAAGAACAAGCTGAGGTACAGCCAAGGCTTCTTCATATCCCCCATGACGATCAGGAAAAAGATAATCAAGAGTCGTCCGATGCGTCCGTTTCCATCGAGGAACGGATGGATCGTTTCAAACTGGACATGGAGGAGTCCTGCATCAATCAGGGATGAATACGGGCGCTCTTCGCGGTGCAGATATTTCTCGAAATCATCAAGGCACTCCGCTAGCCGATCGGGAGGTGGTGGAACAAACCGCGCATTACCAGGGCGAGAGCCACCAATCCAGTTTTGAGAGGTACGGAATACGCCAGGCTGCTTATGACTCCCTCGTCCTTTGGAAAGCAATACTTCGTGCATCTCTCGAATCAATCGCAAGCTAAGAGGAAAGCCTCTCTGAATGCGCCGCCAACCATGCTCGAACGCCGCAACGTAACAGCACACCTCTGCTACGTCATCAATAGGAACGGAAGGAGCCTCATTACTCTCATAAAGTAGCAGGTCAGATAACGACGACTGCGTACCTTCGATCTGCGAGGAGAGTACCGCCTCTTTGCGAATGTAGTAATAGAGAAACAAACTACTGTCTGGCAAAATGTCTGCAACGCCATCGAGCCTCCCGATGGCCTTTGAGGCCTTGGCAAGTAGACTCGATAGAGGTAGGAGATTGATAGGAGGCTCTGGTGGTAGCGGCGGTGGGACGAAGGCTCGGTAACTTTCGCTCGCAACGCCGGACTTAACGTAAGTGCCGAGTCGCTTAGTTTTGGTCATACGTTTTCTTTCTTCTTAGCTAAAAGAAAGAATAAGGCATTATCTTTTCTTTTTCAACCTTTAAAAATCCTTTGTGCTTTCGAGTAGATGCGCTATTTTCAGACCCGCAACTGCCGAATTTAGGTTGATTTTACATGTTTCGCGCGGTCTCTGAAACAAAAAGTTCGGTGACCTTTTCTATCTTTATACGGGTAGTGTAGAATTAGGGGATAGGAGCGGCGTTGTTGAAACACCTCGGTATATTACGGAAAGCTGCCTACTTGAATCGCCCCCACTTGACTGATTTCTATGGAGATTCTTAGAACTATATCGCTGTATTCGGAAGCGCAGACCATGCCGTTTTTGCTGATTGGTGGCCACGCAGTCAATGTGTACGGTGTGCAACGCCAAACTGGGGATATCGACCTGATAGTTAAATCTTCGCAGAGAAAGGCGTGGGAAGATCTCTTTTTAAAGATTAGGTATCAATCGGATCAATCTGATAGTCGGTTCATCAGGTATCGCCCCGATACGATAGCAGCGTGGCCGATCGATCTGATGCTCGTTGACGATGAGACCTTCACCAAGCTGTACTCGGAGTCACGAGTAACAGATTTGGGGGTAATCGCGGTCAAGGTCGTATCGCCGCAACATCTGATTGCGCTCAAGCTACACGCCCTCAAGGTCTATCAGGAACATCGATACGTGAAGGATTATAACGATGTGATTCACCTTCTGCGACACGCGTGCCTACAGCTCCGTAATGAGGCACTGAGAGAGTTGTGTGTGCGCTACGCCGATGTCGCGCTTTATGAAAAATTAGCAAAGGATCTCAAATGACACTACGCGATGTCGACATTCTAGATCTCCCGGAGGCTCCCGACTTTATCTCAAAGCCACCAACGTATCCCCTGCCTGAGTTTATAGCCCTGTGCGAAAGGCTCCTCCCTTACTGGAACAAGCAACGATTCGTAGCCCCGCCGCCACTTCCCCCGCTAGAGGCCTTTAAGCTGTTGGATGAGGGGTTTGACTCAAATCCAGTGGGGCAATAAGATTGGCCATCGGCGTACCCGCTCCATCTTCCCTGGTATCTTCCCTGGTATCTTCCCTGGTACATCCTAGATTTAACTCCCGCTCCTCCCTGGTACCCCATCCTCCCTGGTACATCCTAGATTTAACTCCCGCAGCTTCAAGTATTTACCTTTAAATTAGCTCTTTGCTTAAAATCTGGAGGGTCGGTCTCCTGGCCGACCGTGTTGGCCTTCCTTGGCGCAGCGTCGTGGTTGCAATTTCATTTTCATTGCGGCCGGCCGGGAGACCGGCCCTCCAGATTGGAATGTAGGTCAAATCGATCTGAATTTACAGGGTTTAAATCTAGTATGTACCAGGGGGGAGGGGTTAAGAATTTAGAGCGGGATATATTGTTATTGATAATAGGGTGTTGCTTTCTGGAATTGAAGACTCAACGGGCCTATCGTAGCACCAGAATTCTCCATATGCTCCTCTGTATTCAATTTTCGGCATCCCACCTCAATATCAAGCCGTCCTTTTGGGCATAAGACCGCAGCAGCCTCGCTCAGTTCCCGACCCTCTGGACTTGGACATCCAAAATCATCATAAACTTGGAATCGGTCTTTTTCTGCTTCACATTCATGGGCGTAAACATAGCCCTCGCTTGCGCCCGATGGATGCATTTTAGCCAGCCGTTTACTAAAGTTTTGACCTAACAAGTCAGCACAAATGGTGCTTGGAAGGATCGACTCAAATCCAGGGGGGCAGTAAGATTGGCCACCGGCGTACGCGTACCCGCACTCATAAACACAGAGTAAACTATATTTGCTACAATTATTACGCACTCCTCTCTCACAAATCAGCCTTGGGGGATTAAACCCTGTCGACTGGCAGGACGCCTTTTCAACTGCTGGTGCTGAATCAACTGCTAGTGCAGTATGTGCATAACTCAGCACAACCCACATCGACAAAACGAACCACTTATTTTGCCTCATCGTCCCTAACTGTAGCATACTTTACCACCTGTAGTATTACATGCTGTAAACTCAAATCCAATTCTCAACTAGTTTTTTACCTAGTTATCGTTTGCGAGGGTGTCATTTCGGGGCTAGAGCTTATGCACGTATAACTAGTCTTAAAAGAAGACAAGGCAGCTCCGGGCGTCTGGGCAACATGATGATCACAATCGAAAGTCTTGAGAATTTCTTCGCATTCGGGCTTACTATGAAGAATTTCATGACTCGTCTGAAAGTCCATGGTGAAACGTTTGCAGCTACTTAGCAGAAATGGTCGAGTAGAGGTAAGAGCGGCCCCACACTGGTCAGGTAGGCAAGGTACGTGACTCTTTTCCTCACCTTTCAAGATCAGAGTGCATACAATTTCGTATGATTGGTACAGATGGTTTTTGCACTCATTTTCAGGAACGAAATACATGGGTCTGCACTCTTTAGACCAGGATCTCTCATTAAACTTACATATCAACTCGTCCCTGCAGTTACTGTCTACTGCTGCCGCGCCCGCAGGAAAAAGCGCCGAAGCGATGAGAATATTCAACACTAATGTTAACGCTGTTTTCATGCCTATGTATAACTTAATAAAGAATAGATTTCCCATTATACTCCGCTGAGGGCTAGAAAGATCAATCCCTTTTTTATAAGTAGCTGAACTCTGGCAGCTGTCTGAGGATCTGTCGATTACAGTTATGATGTATCAGCCGAGATTGCCCATCCTCCCTGGTACATCCTAGATTTAACTCCCGCAGCTTCAAGTATTTACCTTTAAATTAGCTCTTTGCTTAAACCTAAATTCGGCAGTTGCGGGTCTGAAAATGGCGCATCTACTCAAAATCACTTTAAGCTTTTTAAGTTGCGGTGCTCACCCTGACGGTGCCAGGGTTTAAGCTTACGCAAATATCAAAATCATTTGTGCTTTCGAGCATCTGCACCATTTTCATCTAGGGCATCGCAATTCTCTTCTCTAAAATAGGGCCAAAAATGCGCGGAACCTACTGTATTTAATGAGTTTAACGGCATTTAGCCGCGCATTTTTATCCCTGTCAGGAATGCCAGTCC